>DASPWU010000032.1:0-51842 GCA_035637675.1 Candidatus Limnocylindria bacterium
TCGGCGGGATCCCTTCGATCAACCGCTCCTGGCTCAAGCCCCGTACGTCATCCCCGGGCGCTGGTTTCGGTGACCGGGACGTGGTGGCACTGTCAGCGTTTCTTCGTTCAGGTGACCGGGACGTACTGACACTTGGCCACCAGGCCGATGCGAACGCTTGTAGGTCGCGCCCGGAGCCGCGGCCCCGGAGCCGCGGCCCCTTCGAGCCGCCCCGCCTTACCCGGCCGGGGCGACGCCCGAGCCGACGGGCGGAACGGCTGCGTCGAGGAGATCGTCCGTGGTGGCGCTCCCCCAGCGGTCGCTGACCGGCCAGATGAGCCACAGGCCCACGAGCATCGTCCCGAGCAGGGACAGCACGGCGAGCTGGTAGGCGCCATTGCCGATCCGGTCAACGAGCAGGAACACGATGACCGAGTAGAGGATCTGCCCGATGACCTGGGAGGCCTTGCCGACGAGGCCGTAGAGACCGAAGAACTCGCCGATCTGGCGCCGCGGCGACAGCCGCAGCATGAACACCCGGTCGGCGACCTGGACTCCGCTCAGACCCGAGCCCAGGATCCCGCCGGCGACGAGGAACAGCACGACGCCAGGCAGGGTGCCGGGAAGCGACAGCGCGGCGGCCCCCAGCGCGAGACCGACCGCCCATGACGCGAGCACCCAGACGAGCGTCCGTCGAGGCCCGAACCGGTCGACGAGACCGCCCCACACGAACGACGCTCCGATCGCCACGACGGTCAGCCCGAGCGAGATGAGAAGGAACTCGCCGGTGGTGAAGCCCATCCCGCGAACGGCCACCACGCTCATGACGACGATGATCGTATTCACGGCGTCGCTGTAGAAGAATCGGCCGATGAGGAACCGTCGAAGGCCCGGCACCATGCCGCTGTCGGCCAGCGTCCGGCCCAGCTGGCCTATCACCGCCGGTACGTCCCTCAGCCGGAACTGCTCGCCACCGGTCGGAGTCTCGCGGACCACGAGGAAGATCGGCGTCGCAAAGATTGCGAACAGGACCGCCGATACCAGGAACATTGCCTCGGGCGCCCTGATCCCCGTCGCCAGGAAGAACAGACCCACGAAGATCGTGCCCATGTAGCCGACGGCCACGCCGGTTCCGGAGAGCCTTCCCCGAGCCGCCGGGGTCGAGACCACGGACAGCGTCGCATCGTAGTAGATGAGGGCCGCCTGGTAACCGAAGTTCGCGATGGCGAAGAGCGCCGCCCCGACGAGCGCCGGGCTGGCCCCGATGAGCGCCGTCGGAAGGATCGTGAGGACCGTGAAGAAGAGGAGGAATGGCAGTCGTCGGCCACCACGATCGCTCATCGCGCCCAGGACCGGCGAGATCAGTCCGTTGAGGCCAACGCTCGCGGCGACCGCCAGGCCCTGGACGAGCTGCCCGGTGGCCTGGCCGAAGCGTGTGTCGTCGGTCAGCCACAGGCCGATCGCGACGGAGACCACCGCATAGCTGAAGATCGTGTTGGCGAAGTCGTACAGCGCCCATGCGGCGGGAACGCGCGCTCGACCGCCCGGTGTCATGGCGGCCAGCACGCGCCCGGGGTTCGGCATCGCCATCGATGATAGCCGGGGCGAAGACGCCCCCGGAGCCCCTGCTACGATGCCGAGATGACCGGCCGTATGATCGCGACCGAGCGCCGGACATGGCGCCCACAGGCCTTCGGGGGCAGGCGCCCCCGAGACGTGCGCGACCCGATCATCGAGCCACTCTGGGCGGGCGAGCGGATCCTGCTCGCGATGGACAGCCCGGACGCCGAGCCCGAATTCCACGACGAGGACGGCGAGGCCCTTGAGGGGCCGGCGCTGGAGGCGATCGCCGTCCAGCTCCGCGACGCCATCCGGACCTGGTCCCTGGTCGTGGACGGCTACCTGACCCGCCAGGCGACCATGCCAGAGCAGGGCACGGACCAGGGTATCGCGACCCCGTCGGCCGGCGAGCTGGTGGGCCAGATGATGTTCGGCAGGCGGATGGCCGAGGCCGTCTCCAGGAGTGCAGGCAGGACGGCGGCGAACGACCCCGGCCGGCCGATCTGTTTCGTGGCGGTCGACCTGCTGGCCATCGACGACGACACCCTGCTGGACGTCCCCCTGCTGGAGCGCAAGCGGATCCTCGACAGCGCGTTCGAGGAGCGGGCGCTCCTTCGCCGCACCCCGTTCGTCCGGCCGCCTGCGGACCAGTGGATGGTCGCCTGGCGCGGGATGGGCTTTCGCGAGGTCGCGTACAAGGCCGCCAACAGCCGGTACAGGCCCGGAGACCCCAATGACGACTGGGCGGCGGTGGCAATTCCCCGCGACTGAGCCGAGTCCAGCGACGGCGTCGACTCGCCGGTGGTAGGGTGAACGCGATGCCCGCGACCGCACTCCCGCCGGCTATCCGCGACGAGATCGCTCGCCTCGGTCGCGCCGACATCATGGTCGGCATTCCGAGCTTCAAGAACGCGGCCACGATCGGATACGTCGTGCGGGCCGCGCAGGCAGGCCTCGTCCAGTACTTCCCCGACCTCAAGCCCATCCTGGTCAACGCGGACGCCGGCTCGCCCGACGGCACCGGCCGCGTCGTCGTCGAGACCGAGCCGCCCGACTACATCGAGCAGATCCTCCTGGTCCGGCCGACCAACAAGCTCGACCGGGTCAGCCTGACCTACCCCGAGATCGATGGCGTCGGCGGCAAGGGCGCGGCTCTTCGCACCATCTTCGAGATCGCCGCGGCCCTGGAGGTGGAGGCGCTCGTCGTCGTCGACAGCGACCTGCGCTCCATCCTGCCGGAATGGGTTGAGCTTCTGGCCGGCCCGATCCTGAAGGGTGGCTACGACTTCGTGGCGCCCCTCTACGCGCGCTACAAGTACGACGGTACGATCACGAACACCGTGACCTATCCCCTGACGAGGGCGCTCTACGGTCACCGCATCCGGCAGCCGATCGGCGGCGACTTCGGGGTCAGCGGAGACCTGGTCCGCCACTACCTCTCGTTGGACAATTGGACCTCCGATATCAGCCGCTTCGGGATCGACATCTGGATGACGACGAGCGCGCTGACCGGCGGCTTCGCCGTCTGCCAGGCCCGCCTCGGGGCGAAGGTCCACGACCCCAAGGATCCCGGGGCGGACCTGGGGCCGATGTTCCGCCAGGTCGTTGGCACGATCCTCCGCCTGGCCGCCGCGCACGACGATGCCTGGCTCCAGATCCGCAGCTCGCACGACGTGCCCGCCTACGGTTTCGAGCGGATCATGGACCCGCCGCCGCTCGAGGTGAACACGCTCCGGCTGCTCACCGAGTTCCATCACGGCTCGCTGACCATGGCCGACACCTGGGCCCAGATGCTTGCCCCGGCCAGCCTCGACATCGTCCTCACCCTGGCGGCAGAGGCGGGCGAGCTGGCCGCAGCCGCCCAGACCCGCCTCGGCATCGCCGGTGGCGGCGAGGGAACCGGCGGCGGAGCGGCTGGTCATTCCACCCTGGAGATGGCAGAGGCCCTGGCGGCGTTCCATTTCCCGGACGACTGGTGGGCGCGCGTGGTGTACGACCTCGTGGTTGCCGCGCGCGAGGCCGACGCGCCGGTTGAGAAGTACGTCGCGGCGCTCGTGCCGATCTACTTCGGGCGGGTGGGCAGCTTCGTCATCGAGAACCGGCACTTGACGACCGACCAGGCCGAGGATCGCGTGGAGCGCCAGGCCCGCGAGTTCGAGCTGCTGAAGCCCTACCTCGTCGAGCGCTGGAACGACCGGCCCAAACGGCCCACCGGAAAGGCCGCGGCGGCGGGCACCGGCGCCGCCCGGGCCGTGACCAGCAGAGTCGGGGGCAACGGGCGACGCGGCGGCTCCCGAAGCCGGTGAGCATCCGATGAGCAGTCGGCCGCCGCTTCCGGCGCGAATCCTCATCCCGGTCGCAAACCCGATGACGGCCGAGGAGCTCGTCCGCATCGGCGCCGGGCTGATGGAGCGCAAGACCGGCGAGCTGACCGCGCTGGGCATCGTGGAAGTGCCCGAGGGGATGCCCCTCTCTGAGGGAGCGACGCGTGCCCGCCACGCCCGCCGGCTGCTGCAGCGCGTCCTCGACTTCGCCCCAGAGGGAACGACGATCCATCCGATCGTGCGGATTGGCCGCCACGCGGCGGAGGGAATCGTGGAGGCGGCCGCCGAGCAGGAAGCCGACCTCATCATCTTCGGCTGGGGCGGCAAGGCTCCCGCGCAGCGTCCCGACGGCCAGGGATCCGTGGTGGGCCGGAACGGCCAGGCCACGGTCTTCTCGCCCACGATCGACGAGGTCGTTCGCGACTCGCCATGTGACATCGCGGTCGTCAAGCAGCGTGGGGCGACCGAGCTGCGGCGGATTCTCGTCCCGATCCGTGGCGGCCCGCACGCCGAGCTCGCCCTGCGATTCGCCGACGCGCTCGCCCGACGGGACGGCGGACAGGTCATCGCGCTCCACCTGGTACCGCCGGGCGTCACGCTGGCCGTTCGGGCCCAGGCGGAACGGGCCCTCGTGGCATTCGTCAAGCAGCACATCGGCGGCCGCGCGGAACCGCGGCTGCGCGAGGCGGTCAACGTCCGCAACACGATCCTGCGCGAGGCCGAGCAGGCCGACCTCGTCGTGATGGGCGCGTCGGCCCTGCCTGGCGCCGAGGCGGACGGTGCGGCCCACCTGTTCGGGGCACTGCCGGAGGCGATCGCCCTGCGGGCGAAGCCGACGGTCATCGTCGTCAAGACCCGCATGCGGATCTCGCATGGCACGTTCGAGCAGCTGGCCTCGCGCGCCGAGTCGCTGGCGGCGGCCGATCGGGCGGCCGAGGAGGCGCGGTCCGTTCCGGCCCGGGTCGAGCGCTGGTTCGGCGAATCCAACTTCCATCACGCGGAGTTCGCCGACCTGCGCCGCCTCGTCCAGCTCAAGGAGAAGCAGGCGCTCACGATCAGCCTCGTCCTGCCCACCCTCGACGAGGAGGAGACGATCGGGCCGATCGTCCGGCGGGCGATCCGGGAGATGATGGGACGGGTGCCGCTGCTCGACGAGATCGTCGTTGTCGACTCCTCGTCATCTGACCGGACCCGTGAGATCGCGGAGGCGGAGGGTGCCCGGGTCGTCCAGCACCCTGATGTGCTCAGCCGGTACGGCAGCTTCAGGGGCAAGGGCGAAGCACTCTGGAAGTCCCTCCACGAGACGAGCGGCGACATCATCGCCTGGGCCGACACGGACGTCCGCCACTGGCACTCGCGGATGGTCTACGGGACGATCGGCCCGCTGCTGCACGAGCCACGGTTGCAATATGTCAAGGGCTACTACCAGCGACCTATCGTGGAAGGCGGCGTGCTCAAGGAGGGCGGCGGCGGCCGGGTGACCGAGCTCGTGGCCCGACCGCTCATCAACCTCTTCTTCCCCGAGCTGTCGGGGCTCATCCAGCCCCTGTCGGGAGAGTACGCCGGCCGGCGGGCCCTGCTGGAGACGATCCCGTTCTTCACCGGCTATGCCGTCGAGATCGGACACCTCATCGACGTCGCCGAGCGAGTCGGGCTCGAAGGGCTGGGCCAGGTGGACCTGGAGCGGCGCGTCCACCGCAACCAGGAGCTCGAGGGGCTGTCGCGGATGAGCTTCGTCATCCTCCAGGCGTGCATGAAGCGGCTCGAGGAACGGCGCAAGGCGCGCCTCTTCGCCGAGCTGGGATCGACCATGAAGCTGCCGCGCTCGGGCCGCGGCCGCCTCAGCCTGGAGGTGATCGAGCTCGCCGACCAGGAACGCCCGCCGATCATCCGCATCCCGGAGTACCTGGAGCGGCGGCGGAAGTCGGGCATCCTGGCATCGCTCGAATCGACGCTGCGCTAGGCGGCGCCGGGTTGTCGAGCGAGGGGTCCATCGCCGTCGTCTTTGCGCCGGACTCGTTCAAGGGATCGCTGACATCCGTCCAGGTCGCCCGGGCGCTGGCGACCGGCTGGGCCCGGGGCCGTCCCGCCGATCGGCTCTCGCTGGCTCCCCTTGCGGACGGCGGCGAGGGCACACTGGTGGCGATCGAGGCGGCCGGCGGCTGGGAATGGCGCGAGACGGAGGTGGCCGACCCGCTGGGCCGGCCCGTCCGGGCCCGCTGGCTCCGGTCGAGCGACGGCCTGCGCGCGATCGTCGAGATGGCAGAGGCGTCTGGCCTCTCGCGCGTGGCCCCACCCGACCGCGACCCGCTGCGAGCGTCCACCTTCGGGACCGGCCAGCTGATCCTCGGCGCGATCGCGTCGGGCGTCCGGCAGATCGTCCTGGGGATCGGCGGGAGCGCAACCTCGGACGGGGGGCTCGGGCTCATCGGCGCGCTCGGTGGCCTGCCGACTCGCGACCCGCCCGACCCCACGCGGACGCCGGACCGGGTCGATCTGGACGGCCTCGATCCCCTCCTCGCCCAGGTCGAGGTGCGCATCGCCTGCGACGTCACGAACCCCCTGCTCGGCGAGCGCGGCGCCGCCGCAACGTACGGTCCGCAGAAGGGCGCGAGCGCCGGTCAGGTCGAACTGCTCGACCGCCGGCTGGAACGCTGGGCGGACGTCCTTGAGGCGGCCGGCGGCCGGTCCGAGCGAGATACCCCGGGCGCCGGGGCTGCCGGCGGCCTTGGCTTTGGGCTGCTGGCCATCGCCGGCCGCTTCCGATCGCTGGAACTGGTGTCAGGGGTAGAGCTGGTCATGGACGAGACCGACCTCGCGGGCAAGCTGGCCGGCGCCGAACTGGTCGTCACGGGCGAAGGGCGGATCGATGCCCAGACTGCCTTCGGCAAGACCGCGCTTGGTGTCGCCCGCCGCGCTCGAGCGGCAGGCGTGGCCTGTATCGCGGTTGGCGGAGGCGTCGAGCCCGAGGGCGTCGTCGCCCTCGCGGCAGAGGACGTGCTGGTCGTGCCGGTTGTCGAGACGCCCCAGTCCGTGGAGGCTGCGATGGCCGCTGGAACGGCGCCCCTGGAGCGCTGCGCCGAGCGTCTCGCCCGGCTGGTCTCCCTCGGCGGCTCGATCGCCTGACACGGTCCTTTCGCCGAAAGTCACCCGTCAAATCTGGTACTCGGCGGCGGCGATGGGCGCCGGCGCGAGAGTTGCCTGCGCGCACATAGGCCGGTGGCGCCGAACGGGCGATTACGTTCGGCCTACGGACGGTGTCATTCTTTGCCTCGCCGCTGGGTCGCGGCCGACGTCGTGGCCCAGCACCATCGTCACCGCCAATTCATCGGGTCCCCACTCGGGATCGCCCAACGGTAGGGATCGTCGACGAGCGCCAAACCCGGCGCCGCGGCCCATGGTCCGGGCCGCCTCCATCGACGGAGTTCCCCGCCTGACGCGATCGGGCCTGGCCGGCTTTGCTGCCCAACCGGCCAGGCCCCGTCGTTTTGTGGCCCGTCGCTCGACCCGGCTAAAGTGCGGCTGCCCGGTCTGCCGCACAATGCCGCCATGCCGAACCCCGCCGCCGTCCGCGCAGCCTCCTCGAAGGCGGCGAGGCCGGCGCCGTCCCGTCGGAAGGTGCGCCGGCGTCGGGCGCCCGATCCGGCCAAGGCATGGGCCCGGCGGCTCGAGCGGACCAGGCCCGGCCTCGTGGCGTACGTGCTCGAGGGGCTGGCGGCGCTCCACGGCCGGCCCACCTGGGAGCGCCGGCTGGATCCGACGAGC
Source organism: Candidatus Limnocylindria bacterium (assembly GCA_035637675.1). GTDB lineage: Bacteria > Chloroflexota > Limnocylindria > Limnocylindrales > CSP1-4 > C-114. The sequence continues at coordinate 7,629 of DASPWU010000032.1, forward strand.
GAGCTCGTCCTCACGATCCTGACCCAGAACACCGCGGACGTGAACGCCGAACACGCTTTCGAGAGCCTGCGCGCCGCGTTCCCATCCACTCGGCCGGTGGAGGTCCACGTGCCCGGCGCCGGTTGGGGCGGCCGCGGCCTGACCCCCGGGGCCCCGCCTGACTGGGCCGCTGTGGAGGCGGCTCCGCTGGTGGACGTCATCGAATCGATCCGGATGGGCGGCCTGGCCCCCCAGAAGGCGCCTCGCATCCAGGCGGCCCTGCGCCGGATCCGGGAGGAACGCGGCGATCACTCGCTCGAGTTCCTGGCCGGCCTGCCGGCGCTGGAGGCCCGGGACTGGCTCACCTCGATCGGTGGCATCGGCAAGAAGACGGCCTCGATCATCCTGCTGTTCTGTTTCGGAATGCCGCTCATGCCCGTCGATCGCCACGTCGAGCGGGTCTCCAAGCGGATCGGCCTGCTCCCGGCCAAGGCCACGGCCGACCAGGCGCACGACTATTACCTGGCCCTCCTTCAGCCGAACCAGGTGCTGGAGGCGCACGTCAACCTCATCCGCCACGGCCGTCTGGTCTGCCACGCCCGCAATCCCGAGCACGACCGCTGCCCGGTCCGCGACCGCTGCCGTTTCGTCGACCCAAAGGCGCCGTAGCCGCGCCGGACCTCGACCGGGAAATGGAACGGCCCCCCATTTGACCGGAGGGCCGTTCGCTACTGGGCCGCTCTGCGAGAGCCGGCCAGTGGTTACTTCAATCCGAAGTGGAAATCGATGGTCGTTCCGTCGTTCAAGGTGATCTGGTAGTAGTACGTCTTGTTCTTGCTCAGGCTCTTCGTGGAGATGTTGAAGATCCACTGTTGATCGCTCGAGCTCCACCGGAAGGCTGAGTCGGGCGTCGTGCTGTCCACGGCCTCATCCACAAAGGTGATGGTCCCGTTGGTGACTTGGACGAGCCTGAAGCTCACGACTAGGCCGGCCGTGCCAATGGAGTTCCCGAGAGCATCGCACACGCGGAACTTGGCCGGCACCGTGCTGCCCTGTCGGAAGACGCTGCTTCCGTCTTCATTGATCGGCTGCAGGATCGTATGCCCCGCCGATCCAAGGCACGCAGCCGTGCTGTAGACGACCTGGAGGTTGCCGTTCGCGTACGTGATGGCGTAGTTGCTGGCCAGGCCGGGGCCGAACACGGCCGCGCTTGGCACGATCGGGTAGCTGCCCACGGCCGCGCCGGCCGCCGCGCCGAGCGAGGTCAGCGTGACGCTGCTGATCGCGTCGGTTCCGACGAGAGTGCCGACGCTAACCGTGAACTCGGTGCCGCTGAAGGTGAACGTGTTGCCCAACGTCTTGGTCTGGTCGTTGGCTTTGATCGTGACCGTCTTGGGGGTGATCGCGAAGGTCACCGGAGTGGCGGCCAGGACGAGGGTGTAGTTGCCGCCCGCGCTGAGCGTGCCGAGGTCGATCGCGTAGGCCCCGACGTTCTCACCGATGGCCCGGCTGAGGGCGCCCGTGAAGACGCTGTCGGTGTCGCTGCCGCCGAGGGCGGAGTGGGTGAAGGTCAGGGTCGGGTCGGCCGCGCCGTAGACCTTCGACTGGCCGCTGTCGGGGGTGATCGTGACCGTCTTGGGGGTGACGGTCAGAGTTGCCGCGCTCGAGGTGGCAGAACCGCAGGAGTTGGTGAAAACTGCGCGGTATGAATTGCCGCTAAGAGACACCGCCGGCTTGATGAGGGTCAGAGTCGCGGTCGTTACACCGGTGCTCGTGAAGCCCGAGCCCGAATCTACCTGCCATAGCACGGAGGGTGCCGGAGATCCTGAAGCGGCAACCGTGAACGTCGCGTCGGCGCCATAGGTGATCGACTGACCGGTCGGCTGGATCGTGATCGACGGGGCCGAGCAGGCATTGACGACGAGGGTTAAGGCGCTGTTGCTGTTGCTTGTACCGGTACTTCCCCCGGTTCCGTTGTAGCAGGCGCGAATGAAGTGGCTTCCTGCTGTGAGAGAAGACGTCGTGAAGGTGACTTGGCCGCTCGCGTTTGGCGTCTGGGCGGACTGATGGAGGATGAAACCACCGCCTCCGCAATTCGCATTGCCGTCCTCACCAAAGACGACAGTTCCTTCTGTAACAGGATCGCCGCTGGTGTGCCCGGCGCCTGACTGAGCGTAGGTGACGGTCGCCGTGAACGTCACGGACTGGCCGACAACAGAAGGACTGACGCTATCGATGAGATAGAGACTTGTCGCAATGGCATCGGTAAAAGTCGCAACAGCCGAACCCGACACGCTGCCCGTGGCGACGACGGAATAGGTCGCCACGAACCAATTGGGCAGGCTGAACTGGTCGGCGATGCCGCCGCCGGCATCCGCAACCACATCGACGTTGCGGCTCCAGGTGCTGCCCACGCTGTCATTGACGTAGATGTGCACCGTCTCGCCGGCGTACCAATTCGAGCCGGCCAACGTGACCAGCTCGCCGGGGGCGTAGTCCGCCTTGTCGCTCGAGATTGTTGGAGCTGCCGCGGGCGCCACAGTGGGTGCCGTGGTCGGCGCCGAGGTGGCCTCCGGTGCCGGCGTGGGACTCGAGTCCGGCGTCGGCACCGGAGATGGATCGAGCGTCGACTCCGGCGTTGCCGACGGGCTCGCCTCGGCCGACGTCGCCGGGGCGCTCGGGTCCGGCGACGGGTCGGCCGCGGCGATCGGGATCGGCGCGAAGAGCGACGCGAGGAGCAGGAAGACTTGAATCGCGGCGAGCAGGCGCAACGCCCGCTTCGCACGAGGAGCAGTGGGACCGGGCACCGGAACCTCCCAGGTGTGCCAGGTCGCTTCCGGCGGCAGGGGACACGAACTTCCCGAGGCCAAAGCGGCGTCGGGACGATCGGCTGGGCTTCGAGTCGAGGAGACGGAAAAAATGAGACTGGGGATGAGTGCTGTGCGGCTCGACCCGGGTGCCCGTGGCCTCCGGAAGAGACCGAGGCTATTCGATCTGGACCCAATCGGGGGATCGGGTACCACAAAGGTACTACGTCATGTCCGCCATGGGTACCCCAACATTTCGTGCCGAACCGCTCCGGACCGCCACCCGCTGCTGTTTCCGTTGCCGTATAGCACCGAGCGAGCGTGGCCAGTCTCTCTGCCGACCGTACTAATGACGGTCGCGCCCAAGGGATCTCGTCAGGTGCCAGGCCTTCGTATGCCCGCCGGGGCATCGATTCGGGATGAGATCGAGGCGTCCTCCCGTTCGGACATGCTCCTTCCGGGAATATGCCCCGACCCCCATCGTCGACGGGACACCTCCGCCATACGGCTTTTTCAACGTCCCAGAGCGGTCGACTGCCAGGCCCGCCTCGGAACACCCCTGGGCCCCTCCTATACTCGGAGCATGCTCAGCCCAGGATCGACCGCGCCGCACGCTCAGGCGGCACGGATCCTCATCGTCGACGACGATCCCACCCTCCGCTACCTGTTGGCCGACCAGCTGCGGGACGACGGCTACGAGGTCGCGACAGCTCGGGACGGATTGGAGGCGATCCGCAGGTTGGAGGGCGGCTGGCCGGACCTCCTCATCGTGGACATGATGATGCCCAAGATGGACGGCCTCACGCTCGCCCGGGAGATCAAGAACCGGGCCGACCTGCCGATCATCGTGCTGTCCGCGATCGACGCGGGCGACAGCAAGGCCGACCTGCTCGACGAGGTCGCCGAGGACTACGTCACCAAGCCCTACCACTACCCTGAGCTGCGTGCACGGATCAACCGCGTCCTGCGCCGCCTCGGCGACCGGGTGCCGCGGCAGCGCCTCGTGCTCGGATCGCACCTTGCCCTCGAGCTCCACCGGCGTGAGGCGATCGTCGCGGGCACGGCCGTCGCCCTCACGCCAACCGAGTCGAGGCTGCTCTACGCACTGGCCGCCAACCTGGGCCGGACGGTGACGACCGAGACGCTCCTCGCCCGCGGCTGGGCCGAGACCGAGGACGCCGACCCGTCCTACGTCTGGGTGACGATGCGCCGGCTGCGCCAGAAGATCGAGGCCGATCCGAACCACCCCCGCCACCTGCTGACGATGCGCGGGATCGGTTATCGACTCGTGGGCACCGACGCCCCATCCGCCCCGGACGACGACTCCCCCGATGAGTCGCCCGGCGACACGGACGAGCGGCCGGCGCCCGACTCCGGCGCGCTGACCCGGCCATGAGCGACGGCCCAGTGACCGAGCGCGGCCCGATCGCCGAGCGCGGCACCCTGGCCGAGCGCCTCGCACGTCGTCATGAGGCCACGTCGGACGCGTCTTTGGCCGAACAAGGTGCCACCGGCACCGAGACGTCGCCTGTTGGCGATGAAATCGATGCGGAGGATGAGATCTCCCCGCGGTCCGAGCAGGAGCTCGTCGGCTCAGGACTGGCGTTCAGGACGCGGCTCACGGTCGCGCTCATCGCCGCGGCGGTCCTGCCTCTGGCCGCTTTTGGACTCCTCCTCGTCTTCGCGCAGCGCCTGCCCGATGCCGAGGCAACCATTCCGCGGCTCCTCCTCCTCGCGATCGTCCTGGCCGCATTGGTTGCCGTGCTCGTCGCCTATCTGCTCGCCGCCGAGCTGACCGGGCCCCTCCGGGCGATCGCCGCGGCCGTGGACAGAGTCAAGGCCGGCGACCTCTCGACGCCGATCGCGGTCGCCGGCGACGACGAGCTGGCCAGGCTGGCGGAGAGCCACAATCGCCTGGCAGCCGACCTGGAGCGCCGCAACCGAGAGCTCGGCCGGATCCTGGCCGGCATCATTCACGGCTCTCCGCGCGAGGGCACGGCCTGGCTGATGGGTCGAGCGACGACCAACGCCCGAGAGGCGTTCGGTTTCATCGACGCCGAGATCCTGATGGTCGACCCCGCGGGCGTGCCGGCGGAGGAGGTCGTGCCGGGCGAGCCGCGCCCGGTCCGGGCAGAGCTGCGGTCAGGCGACGAGCGAATCGGCGTCCTGCTCGCCCACCTGCCCGCCACCCGAACCTGGGAACGAGCCGATCAGGACCTGCTCGAAGTGTTCGCCGCGGAAGTCGGCGTCTCGCTTCGAAATGCGGAGCTGTTCGCCCGCGTGGAGGCCCAGAACGCCCAGCTCCTGGAGCTGGATGCGGCCAAGGATGACTTCCTGCGGGGCGTCAGCCACAACCTGCAGACGCCATTGACGAGCATCCGGGCCTATGCGGATCAGCTGGCCGGGCAGACGCCGGACCGTCGTCTGGGGATCATCGCCGAGCAGGCCGACCGGCTATCCCGGATGGTTCGCCAGTTGTTGACGGTGACCCGGCTCGAGTCCGGCGCCCTGCGTCCCGAAGCCGAGGTCCTGGCCCCGGCCGCCCGGGTCCGCCGAGCCTGGGAGGCATTGGCCGTGGAGGAGATCCCGTTCCGCCTCGTCGATCGAAGCCAGGGCTGGCTGGCCATCGCAGACACGGACCAGCTCGACCAGGTGCTGTGGGCGCTCCTGGACAACGCGGTGAAGTATGGGCAGAGGGGCGAAGTAGACGTCGAGATCTTCGCCGAGGACGGTCGCCTGCGGTTGACCATCGCCGATAGTGGCCCCGGGGTCCCGGAGGGCGACAGGGGACAGCTCTTCGCCCGTTTCGCCCGCGGCAGCAGCCAGAACGCCGAAGACGGCAGCGGCCTTGGCCTCTACGTGTCGCGGGAGCTGTGCCGGGCGATGGGCGGCGACCTCGTCCTGGAGCCGGCCATCCGAGGCCGTGGCGCGGCCTTCAGCGTCTACCTGCCGGCAGAGTCGCCTCTCGAGGGCTGACGGCGGAACGCCGCCAGGCCCGCCGAATCCAGGCGTCCGGTCGGGTGCGCCGGCCCCCGGTCGCGCGCCCCGGCCCGGTCCGCGCGCCGCCGGATCAGGCGCGAAACAGCAGCCGGCTCGGAGCCAGAGCGACGGCCAGGGCCGCGGCGGTGCCGACGATCGGCCCGATGGCCGGCCCAAGGTCGAAGAATGCCGCGGTGCTCGCGCCGGCGAACCAGCCCGCGTAGAACCACAACAAGGCGGCGAAAACGCGCTTCTTCATGTCCGGTACGATGCCCGTCACTGGCCGCCCGCGGAATGGCCCGTCCGTACCGGTTGAGACGTGTTCGAGGTCCCAAGACCCCGCTCGAGTCGGCGCGTCGACACACCAACGTAAGGTCCGGTGAAAGGTCCGAATGGGATAGTCCGGTCGTACTACCGCCGGGCTGGTACTTCCGCCCGCGACCACCCCAGGGGAACGATGCGCCTCTTCCGTCACCATTGCCTCGGCGTGCGCCGAGCGGCATCTCGCGGCCAGAGCCTGGTCGAGTTCGCACTCGTGCTCATCCCCCTGATGATGATCTTCACGAGCATCCTCCAGTTCGCGGTGCTCTTTTCCGCCCAGGTCGGGATCACCAACGGAGTCCGGGAGGCGGTTCGGGAGGCCTCGGCGATCCCCGTCGCGAACTCCGTCGATGCCGCGACTGCCTCCAGCCGGATCTACACGATCCTCACCGACTCCTCTGCCGGCCTCCTGAAGCGCAACGGTTCCAGCTACTCCACGGGGGCATTGGTGACGAGCGGGAGCCCGCGCACGCAGGTCTGCTATTACTCGTATACAGACCCGTCCCTCTCCACATCGATCATGGCCCGGGTCCAGGTCGAGTACCGGCATCCGCTGTTCATCCCGCTCATCTCCGGGATCCTGGACGGCTTCGACGGGGCAAACGACGGGGCGTACCGACTGGAGTCGAGCGCCGAGATCAGGGTTGCCAATCCGCCCCTGACAACCGCCGGCGGCATCGGCGGCAGCGGGAGTCCGACGTGCAATTCCTGACCGGGATCCGGCGAGCGCTCCTGACGGCCCGGCCCATCCGCGGCACGCGGCGGGAGCGCGGCCAGGCGCTGACCGAGTTCGCCCTGCTCCTGCCCCTGATCGTCGTGCTGTTCTTCGGGATCATCCAGTTCGGGTTCCTGTTCGGCGGCCAGATCGCCCTGGTCAATGCAGTTCGCGAGGCCGCGCGCTACACGTCGACCTCGCCGATCAACTCGAACCCGACGACCCAGGTTCGAACCGTCCTGGGCGGGGCCATCCCGGGCTACAACGGCACCGCAACGATCCTGTACTCGTACTGCTACTACGCGAATCCGGCCACCGCAGGTCCCACGACCTACTCGGCCAGGGTCAGGATCGACGTCACCTATGGGCATCCGCTCTTCATCCCGATCGTCGGGATGTTGATCGACGGCCTCGACGGGGCGAACGACAACAAGTTCACGGCTCACGTCGCCGAGGAGATGCGGGTCGAATCCCAGCCACTCAGTACGCCGCCAGGTGGAGTGACCACGGTATGCACGAATCCATGATCTCCCGAGTGCGTGGCGCGGTCGATCGCTTCCGCGGCCGGCCCGGACGGGAGCGCGGCCAGGTGCTCGCGCTCTTCGCGCTGTTCCTCGTGGTCTTCCTGGGCTTTGCCGCCCTCACGATCGACTACGGCTCGTGGCTCAAGGTCCGGCGCGACTATCAGAACGTCGTGGACTCGGCGGTGCTCGCCGGCAGCGGCTTCCTGGGCCGCCCAATCACTCCGGCGAAGCGAGATCAGGCCCGGCGGGCCGCCTGGGAGTCGATCAATGCCCAGCTCCGCCTCGGGCTGAACGCCGGGCAGCTCAACGGGCTGCAGGGCTCGAATACGCTGGACGTCGGCCAGACGATCGGCGACTACACGATCTGGGTGAGCACCCCACCCAGGGGACCGGCAAAATACCCGGGCGGCTTCACGGGACTCAACGATCGCTACCTGTACGCGCATATCGAGCGCGCCAACGCCTCGTACTTCAGCCGGATCTTCGGCCAGGGCGATCGCACGATCGGGGCCTGGGCGACGGCCGGCGTCTTCACCAACCGCTACGCCGTCATCACCCTCCGGCAGAACGGCCAGGACGGACCGGCCAACGCCACCGACATCGACATCGCCGGAACGACCACCAGGCTCGAGGTCGTCGATGGCGACGTCGGCGGCAACTGGGGCATGAAGCTCAACTCGGGCTCGCAGCTGTGGATCCATGGTGCCGGCGGCTCGGCCGATGGTGATGTGTTCCTCATGGACTACATCCCCTGCGGCGCCAGCTGCTGGTCGCCCGACCAGATCAACTCCGGGCCACCAACGAGCACGCTCATCACGCCACAACAGCTGCCCCAGATCATCGAGGACCCGAACTACCCGCTTCCGGGCCTGCTCGCCGGCGTGCCGACCTCCTTCGGTACCACCGGGCCGCTCCAGAAGGGCGGCGGCACGAACCCCAGTGGCAACCTGCGCATTCAGCGCAACGGCGCGGTCGCGGGCATCGGCTGCGCCGCGGACAGCCCGCGCATCGGACCCGGCTGGTACAACGACCTGCGCGTGGACAATGGCAAGTGCCTGGTCCTCGATCCGACTCACACGTACACCGATCCGGACAATGACGACCCGGCGCTGCGCGGCGAGACGAACCTGCCGGCCATCCAGCAACCGGGGATCTTCTACATCACCGGAAACCTGGACGTCCAGGCCGGCGCCTTGATCGTCGGCGATGGCGTCAGCGTGTTCTTTCGGCCCCCCGCCCAGTTCCGGCCGACCGCCGGCGGCGTCATGGATCTCAACACCGGCGCATCGGATGGGAGCCCACCCGGGTCGCCCGATATGCGCAAGGGCGCCTTCATGACCGACGGCAACTACACCTACGGCTGGGATGCGAGTGCGGGCCTGTGGGTCTACAACACGGCCCTCAACACCGACTCCAGCCGCACGGGCATTGCGATCTACGTCGTCAAGCCGTCTCAGTACGGAGTCGGCACGGTCGACGCGAACACGGACGTCATCCAGGTCCAGGCCGGTTCCGGTCTCGCCTGGCGAGGCGTCACGTACGCGCCCCACGACAACCTCCAGATCGCCGGCCAACCCGACCACGACGGCATCGGCCAGTTCGTGTCGTGGACCTTCAAGTTCGCCGGCGGGACGAACGTCAAGCAGACGTACGACGGCCCGGACGTCTCGCTGCCGCGCCTCGTGGAGCCGCATCTCGGACAGTAATCCCCGGCCGGGTCTCGGCGATTAGCAGGAGCCGCGCCGGGAGGCGCGGCTCCCTCGATTCCGATGGGCGGCAGGCGCTTCAGGAGGGCCAGGACACCCGCAGGCACGTAGGACTACCGCCGCGCCCCGTTACCCCCTTCGGGCTGTGCAGTGGAGCACCGATTCAAGGTGCACCGAAATGCGCGCCACGGACGATCGGGGTCGACCTCAGGCCACTTCCTGTCGGGGTATTGCATGTTCAGTCTTACTCGTCGTTCACGATCGGGCCGCCGGCCCTCCCGCGGCCAGAGCCTGGTTGAGTTCGCGCTGATCCTGCCGTTGATCATGCTCATCGTCATGTTCGGCATCGACTTCGGCCGGGCATATATGGGTTGGGTCAGCCTCCAGAACGCCGCCCGGATCGCCGCCAATTACGCGGGGACCCATCCCAACGCGATCAACTGGAACTCCGCCACCGATCCCGACCGGATCCGGTACGAGGCGTTCATCAAGGCCGACTTCTCGACGAGCAACTGCCAGCTCGCCACGCCGCCCCCGCCGGTGTTCATCGACGGCCCGGACGCCGGGCTCACCACGAAGGACCTCGGCGACAGCGCCTCGGTCAAGCTGACGTGCACCTTCCGGTTCGCGACGCCGTTCATCGGCGCGATCCTCGGCAACCAGCTGACGATGGCGGCGGACTCGCAGTTCGTGGTGCGGACGGGCGAGTACGACCCATCCATCCTTCCAACGCCCACTCCGGCGCCTACGCCAACGCCCGAGCCGACGCCAGAACCCACTCCGACGCCCACGCTGGACCCGGGCGGAACGCCACTGCCCACCCCGCCGGCTGCGACGCCGACCCCGACGCCCACGCCAGCCATGTGCAAGGCGCCGGAGCTCGTGAACCGGCGCAAGGCCGAGGCCCAGTCGCTGTGGAGCGGCAAAGGCTTCTCCACGACCGTCCTATATGGAGACGGCAATGGGAACTATCTCATCGGCGAGCAGAGCGTCATCGGCGGACAGGATTATGAATGTGCGACGCAAGTCGTCACGGTAAGGCCAAAACAATGATCCATTCACAGCCCCGACGGCGCGACCGCGGCCAGAGCCTCGTCGAGTTCAGTCTCATCTTCCCGCTCGCGATGCTCCTGTTCATGGCGCTCTTCGACTTCGGACGCGCCGTCTACGGCCTGAACGCGGTCAGCAACGCCGCCCGCGAGGGCACTCGAACGGCCATCGTCAATCAGAACTGGTCGGACATCCGCCAGCGAGCGTCCGATCAGGCGACGGGCCTCGGCATCGACACGAGCCTCGTCGCCTGCAGCGCGGAGAACCAGCCCGCCTCCGACTCGGGGGTCTGCGTGCGGTTCAACGGAGCCGATGGGACGATCGGGAATTGCCCCACCGTGACGATTGGCTGCATGGCCGAGGTGACGACGAAATGGACATTCTCGCCGGTAACGCCATTCATCGGCGCGATCATCGGAAGCAAGGTGATCACGTCCACAAGCAAGCAGCATATCGAAAGCCCGTGCACGGGCAGGTGTCCAATCCCATGAATCAATCGACCGCCGAACGCCGCACCAGGGGAAGCCACGCCATGCTCAACGCCAACCGCACGACTGGCACACGACGCGACGGCGGCCAGATCATCGTGATCATGGTGGGAGGGATCATCGCGATGTTCGCGATGGTCGGGCTCATCGTGGACGGCGGCAACGCCTTCGCCAATCAGCGCGCCACCCAGAACGGAACCGACGCAGGTGCGCTCGCGGGTGCGACGGTCCTGGCCCAGAACTTGAGCGAAAATGGCTGGGCAGGGGTCAGGAGCGACGGGGACGTCGCGGTCGCGGTCGGCAGTGCGGTCGCCGCCAATGGGCTCCAGGGCTGGACCGGCTACTACACCGACGTGACCGGCGACATGGTCGACTCCAGTGGGAATAGCGTGAACCAGACCTTCCGGGTAGCGCAGGTCGGGTCGGGTGCGATTCCGCCATGTCTCGACACCACGAGGTGCGCGGGCGGGCACGCCTCTGGCGTCCGCGTGCTCGGCAACAAGACGATCGGAACCTTCGTTGCCCGGTTGCTCGGCTTGTCCACGATCGGCATCGCCGCCGACGCGACCGCCAGGTCTGGATACGTTACTGAAACGTGCAGCGGAGAAGCCGGCTGCGGCGTCCTGCCGATCACGTTCCCGAACACCCAGGTCTCGTGCGACGATCAAGGCGACGCGGTACAGACACCCATCAAATACGAGATCGGCGTCCCGTACGTCATTCCGCTGTGCAAGAACGGCCCCGGCAACGTGGGCTGGCTGGACTGGACGCCGACCGCGGGCGGAACGTCCGAGCTAGTCGATTCCTTCCTGTCGCCCAACAATCCCGCGGTCGGGCTGCCGTCCTGGCAGTACATGACGTCGACGGGCAACGTCAACGCCCAGGACGTCGAGAATGCGATCAAGACGTACATCGGCAGGACCGCTCTGATGCTCACGTTCGATTCGACCTGCGACGTGCAGCCGGCCGAGCCGTACTTGGGCTCTTGCCCGCAAGACCACGTCGGCGGCACCGGCTCCAACCAGTGGTATCACGTGCCTGCCCTGTCGGCCCTCAAGCTGGAAGGCGTCTATATCACCGGCACCAACCGCATCTGCGACACCGGCAACGGTGCGACGTCCTGCATCATCGGCACGTTCGAGCACTTCGTGACCCAGGGCGTCGTGGCGGCCGGGGGGACCACGGTCACCGGGGCCGTCGGGATCCAGCTCATCCGGTAGCACGGCCGGAGCTCCGGCTCCCTTTCGAAGCTCGCGGAGCCGCGGCCGCTCAGGCGGATCGCGGCTCCAGCGATTCTCGGGCAGCGACCGGATCGTCAGCGCGACCGTCGGCCACGCGAACGTAGGCGGCCGGCCGGCGGTTCGCCAGGGCCGGGATCTGCCGGCGAACGGCGGCCACGCGCTCCGTGTCGAGCTCGGCGGTGACGATCTCGACGCGGTCCGCGGCCTGCGCGACGACCGTGCCCCACGGATCCACGACCATCGTCCGGCCGAACGCCGGCTGGCCGGGAGGCCCGTTGATCTGCGATGGGGCGATCACGTAGGCGCCGTTCTCGATGGCCCGCGCCCGGAGCAGGACCTCCCAATGGTCCCGCCCGGTCCGCTCCGTGAAGTTGGCAGGGACGGTCAGTACCTCCGCACCGGCCAGAGCGAGCCCGCGATAGAGCTCCGGGAACCGGACGTCATAGCAGATCGAGAGCCCCAGGCGGACGCCGTCCACGTCGGCCACCACGAGCCGATCGCCCGGGCTCACCCTCGCCGACTCGAGATCGACCGGGCCGGCGTCGACCGCGACGTCGAACAGGTGGACCTTGCGGTAGACGGCCACGATGGCGCCCGTCGGATTGAGGAGGACGCTCGTGTTGTACGGCCGCATCGGGTCGCTGCTCGTCTCCGCCAGGGAGCCGACCAGGATCCAGCAGCCATGGCGACGGGCGACGTCGGCGAAGAGGTCCGTGAACGGACCCGGCACCGGCCGGGCGGACGCCCGGTAGCCGTCGTCCGGGCCCCGGTATTGAAGGTACTCAGGCAGGGCGACGAGCCGTGCGCCGCCGGCGGCGGCCTGGTCGGCCAGCCGCACCGCGGCGTCGACGTTGGCCTCCGGATCGGATCCGGCATCGAGCTGGACGAGGGCGACGCGCAGCCGAGTCATGACGACGCCCGACTCTGACTCTCGGGAGACGGGTCGTCAAGCGTGGAGGGGCGACGGACCCGATCGGCTCCCGGACCCCCAGTACGCCCGGGAGCCGAGCCTTCATGATCGATGGCGCCCATCGCACCGGAGCCTATCGCCGGGGCGCTCACCTTGCATCGTTACGACGACGCCATCCGCGCCCGTCACTCGGTGGCCCGGCGCTCAGGCCGGCATCGCTTCGCGCGACACGATGTGGATGACGGCGCCATGCAGATCCGCGGCTTCCGCGTCGCACCGGCCGCGGCCATTCCCCAGATCCCGGCCGCCGCCGACCAGAACGGTCCGTAACCCGGGCCGCCTGAGACCGCATCTGCGGCGATCGCCGGTGATCATCCAGGCTGCCGGCCCGGGCTCGGGCGCGGAAACCCGGGGCAGATCTCGGAGCTGCTCTGGCAGCGGCAGGCCGTGCTCTGCGATGAGCACGGCCTCATTGCCAGTTTCGGTAAGGTCACGCAGCGCCGGCACGATGTCGGGCGCGAGGACCTGCGGCTGTCCGCCGCCCCAGCGGATGAAGAGCGCCGATGGATCCAGATAGATTCGGGCCATCACAGCACCGCCAGCGAGCCTTGCGCGGCCCGGAATCCGGGCCGCGGGCAGGGGGGCGGCTCGCGGTTGGGCGCCGCTCGAGCCGCGCCTAGTTCTTGCGTCAGACCGTGCTCCGACCACTGATCAGCTGAACGAGCAAGACGACAGCGGCAAGCACCAGCAACAGGTGGATAGCCGCGCCGCCGACGCTGCCGATCAGGCCCAAGAGCCAGAGAACGAGGAGCACTGCGAGAATCGTCCAGAGCATCCCAGATACCGTCCTTTCGTCTCGGGTGATGGGCGGGCGACTGTGAGACCCACCCGCTCATCCCCGAGTCGAGAGTGCCTGACCGATGCTTGCGGGACGTCCATCCGGACGCGCCAGCCCGGTCACAGCCCTATCGCAATCGCCGACCGGACGTAGGCGGAACACCGCCGGAGCGTTCGATCGCCGCCAGAGGCGCGTGAGCTACGGCGACGCGCTCGCGCTCGGGCTCGTCTCCATCGACGGGCTGGCGGCCGGAGCCGACTCACTCGCCGAGGGAGCCACCGTCGCCGGCGCCAGCGTTGGCGTGGGCGTGGACGACGGTCCGCAGGTCGCTGCCGCCATGGCGATAGCAACGATGGCGATCAGCTGGATGACGACGCGTTTGAGCATGGTGAATCCTCCTTGCTGCCGCGTTTCGATGGGTCACCCTCGATCGTGGCCGTTTCGGTGTTGCCGACCCGCCCCACGCTCCGCGCGCGCCCTTCCATGCGCCTTGCAGGGAGCCGACAATCCCGGCCATCCCAGCGATCCCGGCAATCCTGCAGGTCGCCGTCAGGCAGTCGCCCGCAGGGTGCGACGGTAGGCCAGCCAGGCGATCGCGAAGAAGACCAGACCCATGGCCGCCAGCACGCCAAGCCGCCAGAACTGGTTGGTCTCGCCGCGCAGGAAGAGGTCCTGGGCCAGCTGGATCCCATGGGTCACGGGCAGCGCGTTGCCAATGATCCGGACGGGCAGGGCGAAATCGTTGAGATCCAGGACGAACCCGCCGAAGAAGACCGAGGCGAGGAGGGCCAGGAGCGCCAGCTGGACGGCCTGTCGCTCCGAATCGGCGAGGACGGACAGAGCCAGGCCCAGGCTGACCGAGGCGACGGCGAGGGCCGCCAGGCTGAGGACGACCTGGGCCGGATCGCCGAGCATCGGCACGTGGAGCAGCACGAGCATGAGCCCGAGCAGGATCCCGGCCGTCCCGCCGACCAGAACGAGCAGCGCGACGAGCTTGCCCGCCAGAATCGCGCTCGCGGCAATCGGCGCGACCCTGAGCACCTCGATGATGCCGCCGAATCTCTCGCGGCTCATGGAGAGGGCGCTGAGCGTCACCGCCATGTGCTGGACGATGAGGGCAAGGACCGCCGGCCCGAAGAAGGCGATGACGCTGGGCCGCGTTGGCGCGAGATTGTGCGCTTCGGCCTTGGTCGGCTCGGCGATGACCTCCGCCGGGATTTTGGGGATGCCGGCCTGGGCGGCCTGATCGGTGCCGGCCCGGACGGCTCGCTCGATGAGCAGCTTGTTGGCCTCGGCCGAGAGCTGCGCCGCGACCGTATCCGCATAGATGGCGGAAACGGGATCCTCGGTGTTGTATTCGACGACGAGAACCGACTGCTGGCCGGCCTTGAAGCGGGCCTCGCCGTCCGACGGCGCGATCACGATGAGATCGGCGCGTCGATCAGCGAGCGCGGCCCGGGCCGGCGCCGGATCGGCCATGACGCCGACGATCTCGACCGGGGTGTCGTCGCTGATCTCCTGGTACTCGGCCGCAGATTGCGGCAAGCCAGAGTCGGGCGGGATCACGAGGATCGCCCGGTACTGCGGACGACCGACGTAGCCCAGGCCGAAGACGGCCATGATGATGAACGGGCCGGCGATCATGCTCACGAGGGCCCCCGGGCGGCGAATGACGGAGATGATCTCCTTGCCCACGACCGCAAGGAACCGGGTTGGACCCTTGAGGACGCTCATGTGCGGTCGGCATCGGCTGCTTCACGTTCCGATTCGGCGTCGGCCCGCGTCGTGTCGGTCCCGAGCTCCCGCTCCACGAGCAGGGCAAAGACCTCATCGAACGACGGACGATGCTCCCGCATCGCGACGACGTGAGCACCGCTGGCCTCGATCGCCTCGGTCAGAGCCGGGCTCACGCTTGCACCGTTGTTGCTGCTCGCAAGCAATGAGCGCGGACCCACCTGCTGGAGCCTGGTGCCGGCAGAGTCGACGAGCAGGACAGGATGCTCCGTGAGAGCCTCCGCGTCCACCGGGGCGTCCGTCTCGATCTCCACGACGTCGCCTCCGAGCGCCTTCCGCCGCAGGCCCTCCGGTGCTTCCAGCGCGATCAGCCGGCCCTCGGCCAGCAGGGCGACACGATCACACTCCTCGGCCTCGGAGACGTACTGGGTCGTGACGAGGAGCGTCCGGCCCGTGTCGCGGAGGCGCTGCAGCTCCTGCCAGACGGAGCGACGGAGGAGCGGGTCGATGCCCGCCGTCGGCTCGTCCAGGAACAGGACCGCGGGGTCGTGGACGAAGGCACAGGCGAGCTCCAGCCGTCGCTGCATGCCGCCGGAGAGCGCGCTGGCCCGACGGTTCCGAACCGTCCAGAGATCAAGCAGCTCGAGCACCTCGCGTACCCGCCGTCGCCGATGCGAAAACAGGAGGCCGAACAGGCTGGCCATGAAGTCGACGTTTTCCGCAGCGGTCAGCTCGGGGTAGAGCAGGAATCCCTGCGGCATGTACCCGATCTGTTCGCGGGTCGCGCGTCGAAAGTGTCGAGGCTGCTCGCCCAGGACCCGCACGTCCCCCGCCGTCGGCGCGAGAATGCCCGTCAGGAGGCGGACGGCGGTCGTCTTGCCCGATCCACTCGGACCGATCAGGCCCAGGATCGATCCGCGCGGTACGTCGAGGCTGACCTGGCGGAGCGCGACCGTCCCGTTGAATCGACGCGAGACCTCGCGCAGCTCGATCGCCGGACCCGCCGACACTCCGAGCGGGACGCGATCGTCCGTTTTCCGGACGGCGATGGACGGCGTGGCGCTCAAGAGAGGAATCCTGGATGACGCCGAGCGCCGCGACCCGAGAGGAACGAGCTAGGTGATCGGGTCGCGGCGCCATCCCGGTGCGGTCCCCTGCCGTCAATCGGGTCGCTTTCCAGTTCGACCAGCTGTGCGGCGGAGCCGCGCACAGAGTGCGGTCGAGGCATCTCGCAAACCATTCCGGACCAGGCCCAGATCATCACAGCGGCATAACAACGCCGGACCCGTGAGTCCCAGTCCGTCGGTTCCGGAGTGGACCGCTGTTCGGCACCCTGTCGCCTCGCTGATCGCGCCGCCGACCATGACCCGCAAACAATCGATCGCGCGATCCGGTGGCAGATCGCGCGATCGGCACGGGCCCAAGCGGCCCGCGAGGGAGGAGGATCCGACACGCCTGCGCGCGCCGTTGAGCGGAAGATGCCCCACGAGTTGTCACAGCCCCAGCCGTGGCGCCCCGCGGGGCATCAAGCCGGCACTACAAGATCGGATCAGCGCGGCTCGTCCTTGTAGGGGTCGTTCGTGAGCGGCTCGTCGTCCGGCAGGTCGCCCTGTCGCTCGGCATCGCGCTTCGCGTCGTCGATGCCACGACGGAGGTCGTCGCCGGTGTTGCCGAGGTCCTTGCGAATCTCGTCGCCGGCGTTGCCGATGTCGTCGCCGACGTCGTGGCCGTCGACCTCGCGGCCGAGCTCACGGGCCTTGTCCTCGACCTCTCGATAACCCTTCTTGACGTCCATCGAAGCGCCTCCATCATCGCGCCGCGGATGCAGCGCCTCTCGGCACCGTAGGCAGCCGCGGCTAACGGCTCCGGCATGGCGCAGGGCCATCGGCTATCACCCGCCTCACAGGCGGTCGCTAATGCCGCCGATGCAATGACGGCGTTAGGCGCGGCGGCATGTTCCGTCTGGTCCCGTCACTGGCGAGTCGGTAGCGTTCGAGGGCAGAGGACGTATTTCAGAAGACGTATTTCCGGGGACATGCCGAACAGATCGGAGTCACGGTCATGACGCGCAGCCAGATCCGCGCAACGGTGGTCCAGAGTGCGGAGGCGATCGGCCTCCCGCGAGTCGAGGACCCGTCGATGCGAGCCCTCGAGCTGGCCATGGCGATACTTGCATTCGGAGCAGCCGCGCTCCTCGCCGTGCTCCGCTAGCGTCGGCCGGTCCCGGGGGCGACTGCCTGGGAGCGTGACCGGACCCCCTCCTGATCGCGCTCCCGCCATGCCGCCGCCGGTCGGCCGTCCATCGCCCCACGACGAGTCGCGAGAGCCGATCCGGGCTGCCTCGCGCCTGCGCTCGATTCCCACGGATGACGCTCGCAAGCGGCCCGCTTACGATCAACCGATGCCGCCCATCACGGACGACGTGCGAATCCGCCCAGCCGAGCCCGAGGACGCAGGCCGGCTGCAGGAGATCTTCATGGCGGCGAAGGGCTCCTGGGGCTACGACCCGGCCCTGGTCAAGGATGCCGCCGCGGATCTCGACCTGTCCCCTGAGGCCTTGCGCGCCAAGGATGTCCACGTCGCCGAGGTTGACGGGCGGCCGGTCGGCTTCGTGTCGCTGATGGCGCGGCCCGAGGCCTGGTTGCTCGACGACCTGTGGGTGGACCCGGCCTGGACGGGTCGGGGAATCGGCCGGCTGCTGTTCGATCACGCAGCGGATCGGGCGCGCGAGCTCGGCGCTCCGCGGCTCGAGTGGGAAGCGGATCCGAATGCCGTCGGCTTCTTCGAGAGGATGGGCGGCCAGTACCTGCGCGACAGCCCGCCCACCATCTGGGGACGGGTCGTGCCCGTGATGGGAATGGAGCTTCCCGCCCGGGCCGCTCGTGAGGTCGCGAAGCGCGTCGCCAGTCGAGCCGGTCGCGCGGCCCGAGGAGCCGGCCGCGTCGCAGGATCGGTGGCCGAGGCCGGCGAGGCGATCGCGGATCGAATCGTGCCCGTGGTGGAGACGGTTCGGCCTGCCGTTCGGGCAGCCCGTGACCGCCGCCGCCGGGCGCGAAGTCACGAGCCGCTGCCGAACCTCTTCGACGTTCATCCGGCGGCGCGCTACGCGGCCATCCGCGAGCTCGGCCTGTACCCCATTCCGGTGTCCGAGATCCGCGGCACGGCCGTCGAGGGCCCGGCCCAACGCGGCCTCGACTTCCGGCCGTTGCCGCCGTTCCGATCCCGAAACTGGCAGGCCCGCTGGCAGCGGATCCGGAACGCGGTCGAACGGATGGCGGTCCTTCCCCCTATCGAGGTCCTCAAGACCACGGACGGCTACTGGGTCACGGATGGCCACAATCGCGTCGCCGCGGCGCTGGCCACAGGTCAGGTGGACGTCGACGCGGTGGTCAGCGCCGTCCAGCTCCCGGGCGAGCCCGCCACGGTGCCAACGGGCCCTCTCGGGCCAGTGCTGGCCGGCCGCGAAGAGCTCCAGGCCGCGGGTCGCGGCCTGCTGACGCCGGGCGCCTCGTTCGAAGGGCTCGTCGCGCATCCCGACGGCGCGATCGCACGGGAGCCCGACCCGTCTCCACCCAGGACCGAGGCGACCCAGGACGCATCGCCCGATACATCGCCCGGCGGATCGCCAGAGGGCACGGCCGAATGACCCGGCGGTTGACAATGGTCTGGCCCGACGCGCGTCCGTTCCACGGGCGCAACGACCGGCCCTTGCGCGTGCTGGCTGCCTCGGATGAGCCGGACCCGGCACTGGACGAGGCGGTCAACCGGAAGGCCCTCGAGCCCATCGACCTGATCGTCGGGTCCGGCGATCTCGCCCCCGACCGGCTGGCCTTCCTGGCCGACGCGTTCCATGCGCCGCTCGTCTTCGTGCGTGGCAATCACGACCGCGGCGGCCCGTGGCCGGAGCCCAGTCAGCTGCCGCGCGCCTCCGCCGGCTTCGACGAGCGCACGGTACCCGGCATGCCGGTTTTCGCTCTGCCGTGGCCGTCGGGCGATCGCGAGCCGCCGCGACACGACGAGGGCGCGGCGTGGCGTCAGGTCCTCCGCCTGGGCGGCCGCCGCCTGCTCCACGGAGGTGCGGTGCCGCTCGTGGTGAGCCACGTCCCGCCGCAGGGTGCCGGGGACACGCCGACCGATGCCTACCATCGCGGCTTCGATGCGTACCGGTTCGTCCTGGACCGCTTGCGGCCGGCGCTCTGGCTCCACGGCCACACCAATCCCGCGGCCCAGAAGGCGTGGCAGGAGCGGTACCGCGACTCGACCATCGTCAACGTGACCGGGTCTGTCCTGGTGGAGATCCTGCCGCCGACCGGGTAGGCCGGCAACCGGTGTCAGCCGCGGTCTGGATCTGGGGCGGCTGCCCGTTCCAGGAGCCCGGCGGCGGCGCAGTCATCGACCAGGAGGTCGAGGGCCGCCTCGTCGCTCACGGCCGGGAAGCCCTGGACGATCGCTCGGCTGAGGCCCAGCTGCGCGTACCGGCCCAGGCGCTCCTGGCGTTCGCCGCCGGGTGGGGCGTCGGCCTGGCCCCAGACATGGATCGAGACGCGGAGCGAGGCAGGGTCACGCCCGATCTCCTCGCATCGCGACCGGATCGTGGGCAGTGCCCGTGCCACGTCATCCGGCGCCATCGCGTCGAGATTGAGCTCGTCGGCGAAGCGAGCGGCCAGGCGCCAGGTCACGTTGGGACCGTTGCCGCCAACCACGATCGGGATGCGCGGCTGCAGTCCCTTGGGCTCGTTGATCGCGTCGATGACATGGGCGTGGCGTCCCTCGAACGTCGCACGGCCTGGCCCGAGCATTCTCGTGATGATCTCCAGGTGGTCGGCCAGGATGGCGAGCCGCTCGCGATGGTCGGGAAAGCCGTAGCCGTAGGCGATCCACTCGTCTTCCTTCCAGCCGGCCCCGATCCCCAGCACCGCCCGCCCTCCGCTCACGACGTCCAGGGTGGAGATCATCTTCGCGGTGAGGGCGGCATTGCGGTAGGCGGCGGCAAGCACGAGGTGACCCAACCGGGCACGGCTGGTGACCATCGCCAGCGCGGACAGCTCGACGAACGGCTCGAAGATGGGCGCCTCGATGAGCGGCGGGTCCACCTGGAAATGGTCGTACAGCCAGAGCGAATCGAAGCCGGCCGCCTCCGCCCGTCTCGCGATCTCGATCGTCCGCTGCCAGGCGACGGCCGGATCCAGGCCGAGGTACTCGCGATCACAGCCCTGGGGGAGGGTCAGGCCGACCTTCATGGCGGCCTCAGGCGGGACCCGACCACGGGCCGTACGTCGCATCCAGGCCCTCACGGACCTGCGCGAGGAATGCATCCGTCACCGGCGTCAGGTCGGCGACCGTGTACCACAGGCCGGCCTCCCGAACGTAGCCGGCAAGTGTCCGCAGGGCCTCCGCGGCATCATCCCAGCTGACACCCATGGCCTCGGGCCGGATGTCCACGCCGGCGCGATGGAGGGCGGCCAACATCGCCTCCGGCTCGTTGCCCTGCAAGATGCTCCCGGCATAGATACCCAGCCCCACCGGCTGGCCGTGGATGAAATGCCTTCCGGTCAGGCGCTCCAGGTTGTAGAAGAAGAAGTGCTCCACACCCTCGATGTGGCGAGGGTTCCAGCCCGAGTCGTGGAACGTCGCCCCGCCCCAGCGGTGGGCCAGCATGAGGGTCCGGATGCCACGCTCGTTGACCTCGCGGATGTCGTCGAGGCTCGCGAGGACGGAGTCGAGCCGCAGGCGCGCCTCGGCCACCAGGCCCTCGTCGTAGGGCCAGCGGGGTTCGGTGCGCCCCAGATCGTGGGCCAGCTTCCAGTCCGCGTGGGCGGTGTGGTAGCACAGGATGTCACCCACCCCGCTCCGGTTGAGGGCCGCCGGCGCCCCCTGGATCACGTCGATGTCGACATAGACGGCCTCCGGAACCGCCCAGCCCATGTATCGAACGATGCCATTCGTGCGGAGGCCGGCGCGATGCCCGAACGGCGCGTTCACGGTCATCGCCGTGGGGACCTGGAAGAGCGGCAGTCGCCTGGTCCACGCGACGAACTTGGCGACGTCGATCGCCTGGCCGCCACCCAGGCCGATGACGCTCGCACAGGCCGGCAGCGCGGCGACGTCTCGCATCAGCGTCGCGAGGTCCAGCGACCGGACCAGATACACGCCGGCCAGGCCGGCCTCGAAGGACGCCTCAAAGCGTGGCCACAGGTCTTCCATCGTGACCACGAGGTACGGTCGGTGAACGAAGTTCTGGAGCTCGCCGACCAGACCCCGACCGAAGACCGTGTTGAATCCACGACCCGTGCCCAAGTCAGCTCCGGCCACGCCGCTCCGCCCTTCCACGCTGGCCGCGCCAGACGCCTGGCGAGGGCTGACCACGATAGCGACTCGGCAGGGCGCCCGTCGGGGCCGAGCTCATTCGGTCGCGACAGGAAAGTCGCGGCGGCCTTCGAAGTGTCGACCGACCTCTGGCCGGGCGAGCTGGTACAGGGCGAGGCGCTGGCCTCCCGGAGCGACGAGCGAGCAGCATGGTCCGTGGGGGATCTCGAGCATCCGCTGTCGCTCCCAGCCGCGCCTCTCCAGCGTGACCAGCGTGTCGTCGAGGTCGGCGACCCGGTAGACGAGGATCGGTTGCTCACCCTCGAGATGGTCGGCCAGCAGGATCCGGGGCGAGGGCTCGGATAGCTCGATCATGGCGACCCGCGTTCCGCCGTCGTCGATGGCAAACACCAGCCGGCCGCCAAGGACGCCGCTGAAGAATCCGGCGTCTGCCGCGACGTCGCGGCTGGGCATGTACACGAAGTCGAGCTGCTGGAACGGTGGTCCAGGTTTCGGTTCGGGGCCGGGCAACGTTCGATCCACGTTTGCTACGGTACGTCCATGAGCGACACGACGCCCGCCGGAGGCAATGCCTCTGGCTCGGCTGGCGACCGTGTGCGGCCCCTCATCCGGGTGCGTCAGATCCGCGAGTTCACGGACGAGCCGGTGCCGTCCGCCGCGCTCGACGCGATCGTCGACGTTGCTCGCTGGTCGGGCAGCAGCCAGAACAACCAGCCGTGGCGGTTCATCGTCATCCGCGAGCCCGATACGCTCCGACGGATTCACGAGGCGGGGATTCCCCAGACTCGGTCGTTCCAGACGGCAACCGTGGGAATCGCGATCGTCCTGCCGGCCGAGCCGGGGCGTGCGATGGTGGACGCCTACGACGACGGCCGCGCCGCGGAGCGAATCCTCATCGCCGCATCCCTGCTGGGCCTGGGCGCGGCCATCGCCTGGATTCGGACCGACGTCCGGGCCTTCGTCAGCGACCTCCTCGGGCTGCCCGAGGACAGGTTCGTTCGGACGATCATGGCCATCGGCCATCCGAGCGATGCCGCTCGTCGGCCGAAGTCGCCGCCGGGCACGACCCGGCTGCCGCGCCAGGAGGTGGTCTTCAAGGAGCGCTGGCCGGCCGACTGAGTGCTGCCCTTACGGCTTCGGTTCGGGCTCGAGGCTGAGCGCGGCCGAGTTGATGCAGTAGCGCAGGCCGGTCGGCCGGGGCCCGTCGGGAAAGACGTGGCCCAGGTGGCCGCCGCAGCTCGCGCACAGCACCTCCGTGCGGCGCCCGAAGAGCGAGCGATCCTCCTCGGTGGCAACGGCCTGGGGCGCGGCGGGCTCATAGAAGCTCGGCCAGCCCGTACCCGAGTCGAACTTGGCTTCCGCGTCGAAGAGCTCGGCGCCACAGCCGGCGCAGCGGTACACGCCCGGCCGGTGGTCGTCCCAGTACTCGCCGGTGAATGCCCGCTCCGTTCCCTTCTCGCGGAGCACGTGGTACTGGTCGGGGTTGAGCTGGGCGCGCCAGTCGGCGTCGCCCTTGGTGATCTTGGTCGTCATGCCCGCAATCCTATGCCCGATCGATGAAGCACAGATGACGGGCCTGCATTTCCAAGCACCTCCGGACCCTGATCAGCGTGCTACTTGACAGTAGCACATTATTGGTTCATGCTTTACATGCTAACTACAAGTAGCGAGAAATCGTCTCGCTGGAACGCGAAAGGAGACCGAGATGGCCACGATCCACACGGCGAAGCTCGTCGAGCCTCGGCTGACCACGATCGTTGCCCGGGCCTCCGTGGTGGCCCTCACGCTGGCCACCGCGACGATTCATGCATCGCTCGGTGGGATGCTCTTCCTGATGACCGCGGCGGGTTACACGACCCTCGCGCTGGCGATGGTCCTGCCCGGGCCGCTCGGACGTTTGCGCTGGCTGATCCGGCTCGCGCTCATCGGATTTACCGCCGCGACGATCGGCGGCTGGGTCATATTCGGAGCGCGCTTCTCGCTGGCCTACCTGGACAAGGCGATCGAGGTGGCCCTCATCGCCGCTGTCACGTTCGAGCTGTGGCATTCGGACGGCGGCCCGATGCAGCTCGCCCGACGCGTGCGCGTGCTGGCGAGGGGTCTTGCTCGGACCCTCCTGGCGAGGGCCTAGTCATGACGCGCGTTCACGGCAGGGCGGTGATTGCGCTTCTGGCGGGCACCGTCCTCGTCGCCTGTACGGGCGGCCCTGCCGGCCCGCCGCCGACGGCGCCCTCGGGTGGGGCGGTCGTCACCGCGCAAGGCGTCGCGTTCGATCGTACCCAGCTCGCGGTGCCGGCCGGAAGGTCGTTTCCGTTGCTGTTCGAGAATCGCGACGGCGCGCCACACAACGTGCGGATCTACGACGACGCCGGAGCACAGCCGCTGTTCGTGGGCGAGGTCTTCGGCGGGCCCTCCTCGCGGACATACGAGGTGCCGGCCATTCCGGCCGGTACCCACCGGTTCAGGTGCGACGTTCACCCGGAGATGTCAGGCACTGTTGTCGCCGGCTCCGGCTAGGACCATGCGCAAGCCCCCGACGTGAAGCGTGGGAACGCGCAGCGGACGGGTCTTGCGCGTTCCATCGCTCGCTGCCAGAATGCCGCCACTCATGAACACCACGAGTCGCTCCGCACAGCACTGTCTCTGTTGCTCCCGCGTCCGGCAGGGCAGGTGGTGTATCTGAGCGTTCCCCTCGAGTAGGTCGTCACATACGCACCTCACCCCTGCATCTCAGCGGGGGTTTTGTTTTGCCATCGGCAACATTCGAAGGGGAACAACAGAATGACCGTCCTCGACCGGATCGCCGGCCACGCGCCTTCCACCATCTCCACGGCCGAGCTGCGCGAGCGGCTGGCCGATACGGACCTCACGATCATCGACACGCGGCCGCTGAGCGCGTACAACGGCTGGCGCCTGCCGGGCGTAGCGCACGGCGGCCACATCCCGGGAGCGCTGCCCTTTCCGAACAGCTGGCTGCGCAGCCTGGAGGACAGCGAAATCCAGCGGCTCCTGAACGCGAAGGGCGTCAGCCCCGATCGGACCATCGTCATCTACGGCGCCGGTCCGGCCGACGCCACAGGCCTTGCGGCGCGGCTGGCGGAGTCGGGCCACGACGGCGTCCGGGTTTATCGCCCGGGGTGGACCGGCTGGTCGGCGGATGAGAGCCTGCCGGTCGAACGTTTGACGAACTACGAAAAGCTGGTCCATCCCGCATGGGTCCGGCAGCTCCTGGCCGGCGAGCGGCCGGAAACCTACCGGGGCGGGAAGTATGTCCTTCTCCACGTCAACTTCGGGGTGCCCGAAGAGTACGAGGACGGCCATCTGCCCGGAGCGCTGTACCTGGACACGAACCGGCTGGAGGATCCGGCCGACTGGAATCGGCGCTCGCCGGCGCAGATCGAAGCGACCCTGCTGGCGCTCGGGATCTCCAGCGACACGACCGCGGTGCTCTACGGTCGCGACACGGAAGGCCACGCCAATGAGAAATGGCCCGGTCGTCGCGCCGGCCAGATCGCCGCCACACGCGCCGCGGCGATCCTCATGTACGCCGGGGTCCGCGACGTTCGACTGCTCGATGGTGGCTACGACCGCTGGGTCGATGCCGGGTACCCCCTGGAGTCGGAGGTCCGCGAACCTTCGCCCGTCGCTACGTTCGGCGACTCGATCCCGCAGCGCCCGGACTTCATCGTCGACATCGATGACGCCAAGTCGATCCTGGCCGACGAGGACGGCGCCCTCGTCAGCGTGCGGACCTGGAAGGAGCACATCGGCCGCGTGAGCGGCTACAACTACATCGCGCCTGCCGGCCGAATCGCCGGCGACGTGTGGGGCAACTGCGGGTCGGACGCGTACCACATGCAGCACTACCGGAACGTGGACAACACGATGCGCGCCTATCCGGAGATCGCGGCCAACTGGGCCGAGGCAGGCATCACGCCCGACAAGCGCATCGCCTTTTACTGCGGGACCGGCTGGCGTGCGAGCGAGACGTGGTTCTACGCCTACCTTATGGGCTGGCATCGGATCGCGGTGTACGACGGCGGCTGGTTCGAGTGGAGCCAGGACCCGCTGAACAACCCGATCGAGGTCGGCGAGCCGGTGAGTGAGCCCCAGGACGAGTTCGCCGCGTAGGCTCGGCGCTCCTGACCGGGCAGCCGGCTAGTTGCGCAGGTAAGCCAGGACCGCCAGCACCCGCCGGTGGTCCTCGACGGTGGGCTCCAGGCTGAGCTTGGAGAAGATCGCCCGGACGTGGCCTTCCACGGTCTTGAGCTCCAACGTGAGCCGCTCCGCGATGGCCTGGTTGGAACGGCCCTCGGCCATGAGCTCCAGGATCTGCCGTTCCCGGCGGGTGAGCTCGTCGAGGGGAGAATGGCGCCGCTGGCGTCCAAGGAGTCGAGCCACGACCTCGGGATCGATGACGGAGCCGCCCGCGGCCACCCGGCGAACCGCGTCGGCGAGGTCGGCCAGCCGGGTCACCCGGTCCTTCAGGAGATAGCCCACGCCTGACGGATCGTCGCGCAGGAGGTCGATCGCGTAGCGCGTCTCGACGTACTGCGACAACACGAGGATCGCCGTTCCGGGATGATCGGCCCGGATCCGGCGGGCGGCCTCCAGCCCTTCGATCGTGTGGCTCGGCGGCATCCGCACGTCGACCACAGCGACGTCCGGCCGCTCGCGATCGACGAGGGCGAGCAGCCCGGGGACGTCGGCGGCCTGGCCGACGACGGCGAAGCCCGCCGCGGCGAGCGCTGCAGCGAGTGCCTCTCGGAGCAGCACCGCGTCATCGGCCAGGACGACCCGGATCGCAGGCTCCGATGACTCGCTCATCCGCGCAGTCGCTCCTCCTCGAGCCGGCCGGTGGGCGCCGGTCACCGCCAATCGTGCCACCTGCCGGCAAGCCAAGGCACCGTGCAGTCCCTCGAAAGCGGGCGAGCCGGGAGCGGGTGGACACGGGCGACGGGCGATCGTGCCGGCCCTAGCCTCACGCCATTCGAGATTGCGCGGAGATGACTCCCATGACGCTCTATCACGACAACCGGCGCCTGGCACAGCCAGGGCCTCAGATGGTGCTGCTCCTCCTGCTCGCTGCCGCCATGCTCGTCGTTCTTGCGCTTGCGATGTCCGGCGTGAGCCACTCTGCCGTGGATTGGCCCGCCGGGCCAGTTCCGACGCCGGAGGCGGCACCGGACATCGCCCCGCTCATGGCAGTGCCCATCCATGCCGGCTAGGGCGACGCACGGCGGCGGTACGATGATCAGCGGACCAGGCTGATGGCCCAGGTCGCGGAGGCAACGAGGGTGGCAGCCACATCGAGCGTAGTCGATCGGGGTGATCGGGCCAGCACGCGATTCGCCTGGCTGAGCGTCTTCCTCGCAACGTGGATCATCCTCGGGCTGATCGCCGTCTCGTGGGCGCTTAGTACCGGCCGTGCCACCGATGTGGGGGCCTCGCCGTACCACATCCCGGCCTACCTCGGCCTGGCGACCCTCGGCGTCTTCTGCCTGGCGCTCGTTGCCCGTGCGAAGCGTGGCGGGCGACGATGGCGTGAGGCCTTCCCGGCCGGCTACGGGACGCTCGGTGCGGGCATCCTCGTGATCCTCGCCTTCATCGTCGCGGACGTGGGATGGCGCGAGGGGGTCGGCGTCGCGCGGTTCGGCATCGAGAACTGGCTTGCCCCGACCCGCGTGTTGCTGGTGGTCGGGATCTTCCTCATTGCAGTCGCGCCTCTCAGAGCGCGCCTCATGGCGGGACCGGGCACTGGCCCGTGGCCCGCCGTGATATCCGCCGGCTTCGTCCTGGCGCTGGCGTGGGGTGCCAGCTTCCACCCGGCCGCCTACCCGTGGATGGAGCGTGCCGTATTCGACCAGAATTCCGAGGTGTGGGCGATGGACGAAGACGGAGCGCATCAGACGAGACTGATCGAGTCGCGCGATGACTCCGCGGCCTGGAACCCCGCCCTGTCGCCGAACGGCACGATGATTGCCTACAGCCGCCTGTCGCCGCGCGACCCGTCGGCCGGGAACATTCCCAAGGACGCCGACATCTGGCTGGCCAACATCGACGGGAGCGGCGCGCGGCCGCTGGTGGTGCGCGAGGGCTTTCAGTGGCTCCCCCACTGGTCGCCGGACGGCGAATGGATCGTCTTCACGGACGAGCCCGAAGGCGGCCCCTGGATGGCCAGCGGCCCACGGGGCCCGGAGGGTGGGAATGGGCTCCTGGGCCTCGGATTCGGCCCCGGGTCATCGACGCCCGTCAGGGCTCACGCCAAGATCTGGCGAGTGAAGGTCGACAGCAACGGGCCGCCGGAGCAGCTCACGGACAGCGCGGGCGACGATCGAGCGGCGGCTTACTCCCCGGACGGGACGCGGTTCGTGTTCGACAGCTCGCGGGACGGGAACACACAGGTCTACCTCATGGACGCGAATGGCTCCAACCAGCACCGGCTGACGCAGGACGAGAGCGACGACTGGGGCGCGAGCTGGTCGCCTTCTGGCAAGCAGATCGCCTTCAACGCCGCTCTCACCGGTGAGATGCAGATCTACGTGATGGGCGTCGATGGCAACGGACCCGCCATCCCGATCGCGCTCACGAGCGATCCGGGAGGCCACATCACCCCGAGCTGGTCGCCCAGCGGCTCGCACCTGGCGTTCGCGTTCGAGGGCCTCGGCCCGAGGCCCGAATGCGAGATCCGGTCGATCGACGTGAGTGGCGGTAGCGTGCACGACCTCACCCGAAGCCCGGGAGCGTGCGAGGACCTCACGTCCGGGGGTGGCTCGTGGGGCCATGGAAGGATCGTCTACTCGCGGGGCGAGAACCAGGCAGCCAACACTGATCCGTTGGTCCGGGAGGACCTCGCCGCCGCCTCAGTGCTGCTCACGGCCCTTCTGCTCGCGATCGTGGTCGCCGTCCTCACGCGGATCGATCCGCCGTTCGGAACGTTCGCACTCGTCATGGGCATCGCGACGGTCTTCGTCGCATCGCAAAGCGAGCAATGGCGCTTTCTTCCGGCAGCGGTCGCCGGCGGCCTGCTCGTGGACGTGCTCGTCCGGTTGACGCCAGGCCGCAGGAGGGCGAGCGTCGCGGGAGCCGCGTCGGCGGTGGCGTTCGTCCTTGGGCTGGCTGCCACAGTGGCCCTGACGGCCGGACTTGGCTGGTCACCCACCCTCCTGCTCGGGGTTGCCGCTGGGAGTGGAGTGCTGGGATGGAGCGTTGGGGCGCTTCTGGGTCCGCGCGAGGAGAAAGTGGAAGCGACCGGATGACCCGATCCCCGGAACGGCTGGCGATCCTCGGGCTCGTCGGCGTCGGCCTTGCGGCCTTTCAGCAGTTCGGACCGTTCCTGTGGCCCTATGCGCCTCCGACGTCGATCACCCCGCTCAGCCAGGCCTGGTTCTTCGTGGTCGAGCTCCTCTGGGTCGCGGCCATGTTGATCACCTATCGTCGCGATCCGACCGGGCCGATGTGGAGACTGTTCCTTCTGTACCAGGTCGTCGGTGCGATCGGCGTCATCTGGGTCTTTCCGACATCGCTGACGTGGACGCTCAGTCAGCTGTCGATCGGAATCGGCAGCGTCGTCTTCGTCCACCTGGTGCTCGCGTTTCCCACTGGCCGCCTGACCGACCGCTACGACCGCCTTCTCGTGATCGGAGCCTACACGCTCATCGTAGCGACGCGGATAGCGTGGCTCGTCGTCTGGAGTCCCGGTCCCTCGGTCGACAAGGTTGGCTTCTCGCCGCGAAACCCGTACGTGATCTGGCCCAATGCCGACCTCGCCCGGGCCCTCGGGCCCGGGGGGATCGTCCTGATCGCGGCTCTCCTCTACGTTGCCGTCCTCGTTGGGTTGTGGCGACACTGGCAGCGCGCCAGCCCGGCGGTGCGACGTGCCCTGCTACCGATCACCGTGGCCGCGCCGCTGCAGCTTGCGATCATCGTGGCCTGGCACCTCGCCGACGCCAACTCATCCGGGTTGAGCGGTCTCCGGACGGCGCTCCAGCACCCAGTCGTCGGACTCGCCGGCGTCGTCTTCCCGGTCGGATTCCTCCTGGGCCTGGTGCGCACGCGGCTCGCCCGCGGCTCCATCGCCGATCTGGCCGTCGAGCTGGGTCGCGGAATTCCGCTCGGCGGCCTGCGCGACACGCTCGCGCGTGCGCTCCGCGATCCAACCCTCGCCCTGGCCTTTCCCGCACCGTCCGGTGGCGGATTCGTGGATCCGGATGGGCAGCCGATCGAGCTGCCGTCCACGTCGGGTCGCGAGCGGGCGGTCGCGCGTCTCGCACGGGATGACGAGACCCTCGCCGTTCTCGTCTACGACCCGGCCATCGAGCGCGAGGACCCCGGCCGGCTGGAGGCGGTCGGGTCGGTGGCCCGTCTGGCGCTCGAGAACGAGCGGCTCGCGGCGCAGGTGCGCGCCCAGCTCGAGGAGGTCCGCGCATCGCGCGCCCGAATCGTCGAGGCGGCGGACGCCGAGCGGCGCAAGATCGAGCGAGACCTTCACGACGGCGCACAACAGCGCCTCGTGGCCCTCGCGATGCGGCTCGACCAGGCGCGCGAGGGATCGGCGGGTGCGGCCGCCCTGATCGACTCGACGACCGCAGAGCTGCTGACCGCGATCCGGGAGGTCCGCGATCTCGCCCATGGCCTCCATCCCACGATCCTCACTGAGTCGGGCCTGGCGGCGGCCGTGGAAGCGCTCGCCGAGCGAACGCCCTTTCCTGTCACGACGGACGTCACGGAAGCCCGTTTCGCGACTGAGATTGAGGTCGCCGCCTACTACGTGATCGCGGAGGGTCTCACCAACATCGCGCGCTACGCCGGTGCGACGGAGGCGCGAGTCGAGGTGGCAGCGGTCGACGGACGACTGCTCGTGACCGTCACCGACAACGGGCGCGGCGGCGCCGATCCGGCCAAGGGCTCGGGTCTGCGCGGCCTGGCCGACCGGCTCGCCGCGATCGGCGGCGAGCTCGATCTGACCAGTCCGTCGGGCGCCGGCACGACGCTGACCGCCAGCCTGCCCGCGCGCGGGTAGGTGGCCGGCCCTCCGTTATCCGGCGAGCGCGGCGCAGCGAGCCGCGAGGAGCTCATCGGCGCCCGGGAAGGTGCCGTGCCGGGTCGCGGCCGCGACCTGGTCGATGTCCGGGATGCCGAATGGGCCGATACCCGTCACGACGCTCGGGATGATCACCAGACCGGCCGTCACCGCGCCCTGTGCGGCCGCCTCGAGCCCCGTCAGCAAGGCCAGCGCGGCGTCGCCCACATCGTTGCCCTCATAGAACGTGTGCAGCCGGGCAGGATTGGGAAACGTGAACGATCGACCGGTTTCGGGCGAGAACCAGGTCGACGTCGACAGTTCCTGGTCCAACTCGAGAACCACTGTGCCATCGGCATCGCCGGATCGGGACGGCAGAAATCGCGGGTTGGCGCAGTCGCGGAATCCGGATGCACCACCAGCGAGGGGTGCTCGCCTCGTCCTGATGCGATCCGGCTGAAACGGCAGGCTCGGTCGCAACGGCTCGGCCGCGCGGCCAGAGGCTCGATGATCCGGTCAATGGCCCGCCAGCGTCAGGACCGGCCTCGAGACCGGCAGCAGGACCCGCCGAGGCTGCAGCGCCCGGCCGACGAGGAGCTGAAGATGCTCCTCCGGGAGCTCCGCGTCTCGTTGCCCGGCGTGCAGGTCCTGTTCGCGTTCCTCCTGACGGTCCCGTTCAACCAGCGGTTCAAGGAGCTGGATCCGGTCGACACGGCGGTCTTCGTGCTGGGCGTCCTTGCCGCCGCCCTCGCGGCCGTCCTGTACATCGCCCCCTCGGCGGCCCATCGTGTCCTCTGGCCCGACACCGCGGCGGACGAGGAAGCTCTCGTCCGCCGCTCCAATCAGCAGGCGATCGGGGCGCACGTGTTCCTCGGGCTCGCCATGGTCACCAGCGTGTTCGTGGTGGTCGACTTCATCTTCGGTCGGCTGCCAGCCCTGACCGTTGGCGTCGTCCTGATCGTGCTCATCGGCCTGCTCTGGTTCCGGGCCCCCCGGCGGTCGTCTCGATCGGACTAGGCAGAGGTTCCCCGGTCAGGACGCCAGACGGAATCCATTCCGGACGGATGAGGGGATGAGTGCTATCCCTCGGAACTCAACCCCAGGAACGAGTGGTCACACGGAAGCTCGGCGCAGGTAGCGGGCGTAGGGTCTTCACCGAAAGACCTGCTCGGAGGGCGCGCCATGAAACAGGCGATCGCCGTTGGATTCGTGCTTGCGGTCGCATATGGAGCATCTGCCTGCGGACCCACAGCGGCGACGCCGTCTATCCCGGCGCCGTCGGCGACCGCCAATCCGACTCCGGCTGCACCCTCACCGGCATCGGGCGCAGAAGCACATGAGACCGATCGCGCCGCCAAACTCGAGTTCCGTGGCGCCAATTTCTACGAGGTCCCGGATCCTCTCCCGCCCGGCGATCGCGGCACGCTGATCCGGCTGCAGAGCATGCGTCAGGTGCTCCACCCCGTGTACCGCGTGCTCTACCACTCGACGTCGGTCGACGGGACGGACGTCGCCGTGTCCGGAACGGTGTGGGTGCCGAGCGAAGCTCCGCCGTCCGATGGCTATCCGATCGTCGCCTGGGGACCGGGCAACAACGGTTCCGGCGATCCCTGCGCATATTCGCGCGCGGGCACCCCCGAGGAGATCGACTACAACCCACTGATGTTCAATTTCCTGAGGGCGGGGTACGTGGTCGCCTACACCGACTACCAGGGTCACGGCACCCGGTATCCGTACCTGTTCGCCGTTCCCGAAAGCTCGACGCACAGCCTGCTCGATGCCGCGCGCGCGGCGCGAGACCTGCTCGGCGATGTCGCGAGCAATCGCGTCGTGGTGGCCGGCCACTCACTCGGCGCGGATGCCGCGGCGGCCAGCCTCCAGCATGGTCGCACGTACGCCGGTGAGCTCGATGTGCGCGGCGCGCTCATCGTGGAGGGCGGTGCGGACGTGGCGGAGCTCATCGCCAATGCGACGGCCGGCGTAAATGCGTCAGGCGTGGTGCAGGGAATCGCCGGGTGGGCGTCGGCCTATCCCGAGCTCGACCCGGCCGACGTCCTCACGGCGCGTGCGCTCCGAGATGTCGGATCCCTTGAGTCGAGCTGCGGGACGGCGCAGTCCTTCTCCGGTCGACCGGCGAAGGACATCTTCGCCGCTCATCCACGCAACGTCGCAGCGTGGAACAAGCGCATCGAAGCGAGTACGGTGAAGCAGGTGCCGTTCCCGGCATTCTTCGTGGTGGCTGAGACGTCGGCGAGTCATGTCCAGCAGATCCGCACGGTTGCCCAGCGCCTGTGCCGCGTGTCTCCGGCAGTTCGCCTCGAGGTCTACCCGGGCACCGACCACGACGGCGTGCTCCAGGCGGCCCTGCAGGACTACATCCAGTGGATCGCCGACCGCTTCGCGGGTGTAGCCGCCGCCGGCAACTGCAACGGCTGACCCACGGTTCGGGCGACCAACCTAACCACCAGCAGGGCATCTGCGTCCTCAGGCGTGGTCAGCCCTCCCAGGCTGCGCCTTCCCGCCGAACAGGACGACCCCGGCGATAACGATCCCCACGGCGAGCAGCGCAATGGCGCTGACCTGGAAGGGCAGGGGAACATCGTCGCCTCGGTCAGTCCAGCTGCTAATGACGCCGAGCACCACGACAAGGAACGCCGCACCCTCGAGCACCCATAACCAGGGCGGCTCCGACCGGACGCGTTGCCATTGGCACCCGCCCCCGACGGGCAAGATGCATCTGTCACTGTGCCGACACTTGCCCTCCGACTCGACACAACCGGCCCTTCGCAGCGTCAACGCGGCATCGGCCCGGCAGTGTTGCACCAGATGTGCGGCGTCCGGGCGAGAAGGGGAACGACATGCGACCGGTCAGGGCCCTCTTGGGCGCTCTCATCCTCATCGTTGCGACGGCCAGCACGGCCGCCGCGGTCCCGGGGTCGAGCTTCGATCACGCCAAGCTGTACTACGTCTCGGTCGGCGACTCGCTCGCGGCAGGCGTCCAACCGATCGGCGACCCGGACGATCTCTTCCGCACGGAGGAGGGCTATGCGGAGCAGTTGCTCGACAAGGCCCATGCCCAGCTGCCCAAGCTCTCCCTCGTCAAGCTCGGCTGCCCGGGCGAGACGACCACCACGATGATGAACGGCGGAATCTGCTCGTATCCACACGGGTCGCAGCTCGACGAGGCGATCGCCTTCCTGCGCGCTCACCAGGCGCTGGTGGCGTTCGTCACGATCGACATCGGGGCGAACGACTTCCCGTGCTACGACGTGCTGTGCATCTCGACCGGAGTGTCGTCGATCCAGACCAACCTTCCATCCATCCTCACCGCCCTGCGGGAGGCGGCCGGTCCCGGCGTGCCGATCGTCGGCATGACTCTGTACAACCCGTTCCTTGCGGCGTGGCTCCTTGGCCCTGACGGTCAGGTCTACGCTCAGTTCAGCGCGACGCAGCTGATCGGCCCGGTCAACGCGCTGTTGCATGGCATCTTCGAGGCATATGGAGTCGGCGTCGCCGACGTCGAAGGCGCGTTCTCGTCGAACGACTTCACGACGCTCGTCGAGCTTCCGGGCGCCGGCACGGTGCCGATCAACGTCGCGAAGATCTGCATGTGGACCTGGGTCTGCGCGCCGCCCCCACTCGGGCCGGACAACCACGCCAATGCGGCCGGCTACGGGGCGATCGCCGGAGCATTCGCGATCGAACTCGGGCTCTGAACCGCAGCCTGGCGGCTCCGTTCGACGGGGCCGCCGGGCACATTCCCGCCGGACGCCGTTTCCGTCGCAATACGCTTCCGCCCAACGTCTGTGAGAGGTCATGCACGCTCTTCATCGCCTTGCCCATCGGATCCTGATGGCCGGAGTGTCTGCGAGCCTCGCCGCCGCGTGCTCGTCCGCGCCGTCGCCGAGCGAGGGTGCGAGCCCGACCGCCGGTGCCTCGGCGGCACAGATTGGCATTGCCAGCCCGACGCTCGCCCGTACTCCAGCCCCGTCGGCCACCCCCACAGCGACGCCGAAGCCGGGTCCGCTTGTGGTCAAGTGGCGCCGGGCAAGCGACCCGGCGACATCGACGCCGGGCGACTGGCAGGCAATGCACTACCCAGGACCCAGCTGGACGAAGCTCGGCAATCTGTACGTGATGGCCCTCGACGCGGAGGACACGCCGGCCAGGCTCTGGATCTCGGAGGACGCGCTGCACTGGAGACCGGTGATGGTCGAGCCCTCCGCGACCGACTCCCTCAGCGTGGCGGCAGTCACCACCGGCGGCTCGGGGCTTATCGCGATCGGTCAGGACCAGACCACCACTCCATCGAAGGCATTCTGGACGTCGGCGAACGGCACAGAGTGGACCCGTCTCTCGGATGCGAGCGCGGTCTTGACGCCAGGGCAGCTGTGGCTTCTTGGCTGGACCGGGCAAGGGATAGTCACCTTCGGCGGCGGTGCCGTGGACGTCACGCGATATCTGGGGCCACCGTTGCCCGCCGAAGACATCACGGCGGTCGCCGAGTCGGCCGGGAGCCTGATTGCATTCATCAGCAAGGAGGACTCGGGCCGCCCGCCGGAGGTGTGGCAGAGTGCCAACGCAGGCTGGCGGCAGGTCGGAACCGTCGAACGCGCAAACGGCGCATTCATCCATCGCGCGGTGCATGGGTCCCTGGGCTGGGTCGCTCTCGGCTGCGGAACCGACTGCATGGCCCCAGCTGCCTGGACATCG
The DNA here is from genome assembly GCA_035637675.1 of Candidatus Limnocylindria bacterium. GTDB lineage: Bacteria > Chloroflexota > Limnocylindria > Limnocylindrales > CSP1-4 > C-114. Next base: position 42,983 of record DASPWU010000032.1, read on the forward strand.
AGCAACGGGACCACTTGGCGGCCTGCCAGGACGCCGCCGCGCGGCCACATCGTGGCTCTCCTGGCCGACCAATCCGGATTTGTAGCAGTTGGTGACCGCAGTACGTCGACCGGCGGATGCGTGGCGCTGGAGTGGGAGATCTTCGGCGAGACGTGGACCTCATCCGACGGTCGGACCTGGCGCCAGATGCCGGAACAGCCATTCTTCAACCGCGCCTCGATCCGCATGCTCCTCGTGCGAGGTCGAACGCTCATCGGGCTGGGCCTTACCCTGCCGCCCGAGAAGGCGCCCAAGTCGACGGCCTGGACGGCGAAGCTGCCTGAGGTGAGCGTGAGCTCCGCCACGGTTCCCGTCCAGACGCCCGCGCCAGCAACAGGCTCGAGCGGCTGCGGCGAGTGACGACCGGCCTACCGGTCGGGCTTCGGGATCAGGCGACGGATCGCGCGCGACCGGGCATGGCGGATGCCGGCCGCAGAGTGACCGCAGGCAGTGTCGCGATCTCACCCGGGGCGAGCTCGAACCGCCATCGGCGGGCGATCGTCGCGAGGAGGAGCGTCGCCTCCATCATCGCGAACGACGCACCGATGCACTTCCGCGATCCCATCCCGAACGGGATGAACGCGCCACGCGGCAGGCGCTTCTCGAGCCCGTCGAGCCATCGCTCGGGGCGAAACGCATCGGGCTCAGGGAAGAAGCGGGGATCTCGGTGCAGCGCGTAGATGGAGATCAGGACGATGTGCCGCCTGGGAATCGGCACGGCGCCGATGACCGTCTGGCGGACCGCCTCGCGGCCGGTCACATAGGCGGGCGGGTAGAGCCGAAGCGTCTCGTTGACCACGGCCTGCGTATACGGCAGGGCCGGCAGGTCCTCCGGTGTCGCGGGCCGATCGCCCAGGACCGAGGCGACCTCGGCTTCCAGGCGGCCGCGGGCCTCCGAATTGCGATCGAGCAGCATGAATGCCCAGCTGAGCGTCAGCGCCGTCGTCTCGTGACCCGCCAGGAGCAGCGTCATGACCTCGTCCCGAACCTGCCGCGCGGACATCCCGGCGCCCTTCTCATCCCGGGCGAGAAGCAGCAGGGAGAGCAGGTCGCCCCGGTCCTCGTCCGGGCGGCGCTCCCGGATGATGTCGTAGACGATCTCGTCGAGGCGCCGGATCGAGCTGGCCAGGCGGCGATTGCCGGGCGTCGGCAGCCAGGTCGGGATGAGGAAGCGCAGGCTCGCGAACCGGCCGAAGTAGAAGTCCTGGATCTCCGTGCCGAGCCGGGCGACCTTCTGAATGCGCGGGGTTACGTCGGCGTCGAAGAGCGTCCGGGCGACGATTCGGAGCGTCAGCGCCGTCATCTCATCCTGCAGGTCGACGGCCCCGCCTTCGCGCCATGTCGCCACACGATCCTCGGCGTAGCGGGACATCGTCCGGCCATAGCCCGCGATCCGTTCGCGATGAAAGGCGGGCGACGCGAGTCGGCGATGGCGCAGCCACTCGTCGCCCTCGGCCGTCAGCAGGCCGTGGCCGAGAAGCGGGATCAGCATCCGGGTGCCGAAGCTCTTTCGGTAGTCGGCGGCGCGATCGACCAGCACCTCCTCGATCTCCGCCGGGCCATAGGCCATGTGGGCTCGGAACGGCCCGAAACGGATCGGGACGAAGTCACCATGCTCGTCACGCCAGCGCAGCATCACTGCCATCGGATCTGCGCCGTATTCGCTCATTGCCCCCGCCACGAGGGAGCCACCCGGCCCGGTTCCCGTGTAGCGGCGTTCGTAGGCCGGCGCCACTTGCGACCGTGACCGCGAGATGCGCTCGCCCGCGGTCGATGCCGGTTGCGTGACCGGTGCCTCGGTCGTCATCGCCGAACTCTAGTCCTGAATGCCGTCCGTCGCCATCGCGCGCGGCCACCCGCCGCCGGGGTCCAACGATCGTCGAAGCGAGCTGTCAGTCGAGACCCACGACCTGGAGCTCGTCGACGACTCGACCCGTCCCGGCTACTCGCTCGGCGACCGCCACGACCGTGTCTTCATCCTCGATGTCGGCGACGGAGCCGCGCAGGACGATCGTTCGGCCGTCGGTCTCGATTTCGAGGCCATCGGCGTAGTCGGTCGTCGCCGCGTCGGCGCGCAATGCCTCTCGAACGCGCTCGCTGACCTCGTCGTCCTCGGTGAGCAGCGCGCTGTGGTGGTCGGCGTCGAACGGCTCGTCATCGAGTGCGCTCGACCCGAAGCCCGCGGCGAACTCCGGCTCTCCCGCCCTGCCCACGGTGACCGGTGGGTCGGTGGGCGGGACGTAGGTCAGGCCCTCCTCGGCGGCCTCCATAGGGTCGTCTGTCTCACCTGCTCGGAGCTCGCGATCGGTGAGCGATTCGAGCGTCGCGCGGTCTGGGTCGCCTGCGATCGACCCGCCCATCGCCTCCAGATCGCCTTCGTCGATCGCCGTGGGCGTGGGCGCCTCGGCCCGATCCAGATCGTCGCGGTCCAGGAACGCGTTCTGGTCATCAGCTGCGTGCTCGCCAAGGCGCTCTCGCCGTTCGGCCGGATCGAAAGCTGGCTCCGCTTTGCGCTCGGCGGGTCGCTTGGGACGGTTGGAACCGGCCATCAGCCGCCTCCCTCGAGGTCTTCATGCCCGCGCTCGCTGCGCGTCAGAACGTCCAGACGCTGAGCCGCCGGTCCGGCATCCCGTCGGGGTGCGTTGCCATCAAGCAGACGAGCGTCCGTGCCAGGGACGATGCCACCGCCTTACCGTGCAAGCCGTGGCGCCAGTACGATCGGGCCGGGAGACTATACCGCGGTCGGGGTTGTGCGGAGAGAGGCGCTCGGTCACCCTAGGCGCATGTTCGGAGGACGGCTCGCGACGCGCCCACTCGTCGCCCTCGCCCCGCTCGTGATAGCGGCGATCCTCGCGTCGGCGGCGCCCGTCGCCGCGGCCGACTTCCCCGCGCGGGATTCCCGGTACCACAACTACTCGGAAATGGTCGCCGACATCCGGGCGGTCCAGACGGCCCATCCAGACATCGTCCGCGTCTTCAGCATCGGCAAGAGCTACCAGGGCCGCGACATCTGGGCCGCGAAGATCAGCGACAACGTCGCCGTCGACGAGGCCGAACCGGAGGTCCTCTTCGACGCCCTGCACCACGCCCGCGAACACCTGACCGTCGAGCAGGCGCTCTATCTCCTCCATCTCCTGGCCGGCAACTACGGCAGGGACGCCCAGGTCACCTCGCTCGTCAACTCGCGCGAGATCACGATCATCTTCGCCGTCAACCCGGACGGCTTCATCTACGATCTGACCTGCACGCGGAGCAGCCACCCGCCCTACTGCGCCTGGCGCAAGAACCGCCAGCCCAACGCCGGGACCACGGCGGTCGGGACGGATCTCAACCGCAACTACGGCTACCGCTGGGCCTGCTGTGGTGGTTCGTCTGGTAACAAAGCCTCGAACACCTATCGCGGTCCCAGCGCCTGGTCTCCTCCCGAGGTCCGAGCCGTCCGCGACTACGTCCTCAGCCGCGTCGTCGGGGGAATCCAGCAGATCAAGGCGCACGTCACGCTCCACACGAACGGCCAGTTCGTCCTCTGGCCGTACGGCTACACGAGGACGGATATTCCCGCCGACATGACCGCCCTGGACCACCGAGTGTTCGTGGCGATGGGCCGGGCGATGGCCAGCCGCAACGGCTACACCGCCAAGCAATCGAGCGACATGTACATCACCGATGGCGACGAGATCGACTGGCTCTACGGCAGCCAGCGGATCTTCTCCTTCACCTGGGAGCTCTATCCGACCGAGACGGGTTCTGTCTGGGGCGACCACTACACGGCGGACGAGAACATCGCCCGCGAGACGTCACGCAACCGGAGCGCCCTCCTGTACCTGATCGGCATCGCCGGCTGTCCCTACGGAGCGATCGGCCAGGCGCAGGCGAACTGCGGCCCCTTCTTCGATGACATGGAGATCGGACGAGGCTGGACGGTCGACCCGGACGGGACCGACACCGCGACGACCGGACGCTTCGCCCGCGGCGATCCTGCGCCCACCACCTGGGGCGGCATCCCGATCCAGTCCGATCGGGCGTACTCGGGCCGCTATGCGTTCGTGACCGGCCTGGCGGCCGGATCATCGCCGAGCGCCTACGACCTCGACGGCCGGACGACCATCCGGAGTGTCCCGATCGCATTGCCGGCAACGGGCGCCGGTAACTTGTCGTTCCGGTACACCTTCGCCCACGGCGTCGTCAGCCCGAGTGACTGGCTGAAGGTCTTCGTCGAGGACGAGGCGGGCAGCCGGACGCTGGTCTGGTCGACGGTCGGTTCCTGGAAATCCGTCGGCGTCGCGTGGGCCAGGGCAGCCGTCCCCCTGAACACCTGGAGCGGCCAGACGATTCGCGTCGTCTTCGAGGCGGTCGATGGCGGGCGTGACAGCCTTTTGGAGGTTGGCATCGACGACGTGCGGGTCGAGCGGCCCTGATCCCTCGGCTGACTGTTCGGCGCACGGCTCGTTCCGCCGGTGCCTGCCGCCCTCATTTCGATGGAGAAGGCTTCACCCTCCGTTAACGCCCACTTAGAAGAGCTGGGCTAAGGTACCGATAGGTGGTGCAGAGCCCGGGACAGTGTCGTCTCCCGCTGTTGCTGCCAACGTCTTTGGGCAAGGCCCACCAGGCACACACCGGAGGTGATCAACGTGGCACAGACCATCGCAGCGCTCACCAACAAACCTGCCTGGGTAGACCTCTCGACCTCCGATGCGGCTTCCGCACGCGACTTCTATTCGAGGCTGTTCGGGTGGAAGCTCGATGTATCCGCGGACCCGCAATACGGCGGCTACGCCACGGCGAAGCTCGGCGACCGGTCGGTTGGGGGCATCGCACCCAAGCGGGAGGACGACAAGACGCCGACGGCCTGGTCGATGTACATCGGAACCGATAACGCCGACGAGCTGGCCAAGAAGGTCCAGGCCGCTGGCGGAACCGTCGTCGCGCCTCCGTTCGATGTCGGCGACCAGGGTCGGATGGCAGTGTTCCAGGATCCGTCCGGAGCCTTCATCTCGGCCTGGCAGCCCGGGCAGATGAGCCAGTTCGTACTGGGCATCCCCAACGCGTATGGCTGGGCTGAGCTCAACGCGCGAGGTCTGGATCGAGCGATCGCCTTCTACGAGGCGGCACTCGGGTGGACCCACTCGACGAGTCCATTTGGCGAGGGTCAGGAGTACACCCAGTTCGCGATCGGTGGCGAAAACATCGCAGGCGCCCTCGAGATGAATCCCATGGTCCCCGCCGAAGTGCCGAGCTATTGGATGGTCTACTTCATGGCGGACGACGTCGACGCCGCATATCAGAAGGCGCTTGATCTCGGCGCTCGTGAGATGGTCTCGCCGCAGGACTTCCCGGGTGGTCGCTTTGCCATCGTCAGCGATCCGCAGGGCGCGAGCTTCGGTCTCCTCAGCATGCCGCGGCGGTAGCGAGGCGGAGCCGACCGTCCGTCCGGTGGTCAGGGTCGTCGCGTTGGAACCGGGACCGTGGAAGGGCCGGGCGTGCCGTGACGACCGTTCTACCCCCCGCCGGAACATGGCGATATCTTGCGCCCGTAGCATGCGACACCGCCTGCCCAGGCTCTTGACGTCCGCCCTGTGACTCCGGCCCCTCCTCGGCGGGTCCAGGAGTACGATCTCGACAACTGGATTGAAATGGAAACCCGATGACGCTCTCGTCGGCCTCGCTGCTCCCATTCGCCGAGGTCCGGCAACGGCTCGGCCTTGTCGATCAGAGCTACATCGGCGTGCGTCCGATCCCGGTCGATCGGATCCTGGGGTCACTCGATCGGACGGTCGACTTCGACCGCGACTTCCGGCCGCGCAGCTCGCACCTCGAATCGCGGCTGCGCTCCCTGCGCCAGGCCTATCCTGCCGGTGACTTCCCGCCGATCACCGTCTATGAGGTCGGCGGCGCCTACTTCGTGGTCGATGGCCACCATCGCGTCGCCCTGAGTCGCGAGCTTGGGCAGACGTTCATCGATGCGGATGTCGTCCGCCTTGCCACGCAGTACGACCTCGATCCGAGCGTCGACGTCCTCACCCTGGTTCACACGCAGCAGCACCAGCGCTTCATGGAGGAGAGCGGGCTCGACGTCGCGCGTCCCGAAGCGCGCTTCGAATTCCTGCGGCCAGATGCCTACGTCGCACTTCTTGCGGTCGTCCACGCATTCGCCTACCGGCGCTCGCTGGCGGCGGGACGACTCCTTGACCCGTCCGACACCGCCGCCGCCTGGTATGACTCCGAATATCTGCCGGCCCTGACCGCGATCCATGAGGCGGGTCTGCACAGGCGATACGCGTACAATACAGACGCGGACCTGTTCCTGTGGGTCGAGGGCCGTCGCAGATCGCTCGAGCCGCTGCACTCCGCCGCGAGTTGGCGCGACGCGGCGCAGGCCGCCGCCGGAGAGTGGCACGGGCCGCTGACGCGGCGCCGACTCACGAGCCAGAAACGGACCCCGCTTCGCCCGCGGCAGAGGCCCACCTCGGCCTGACGGACGCCGAGGGGCATAGCCAACTCCGAGCCAGAGCGCCGGCATCCGGCGGATCAGTACGACACGGTCTCGCTCATGAGTCCACCAGTACTGCCACGCCCATCACCTGCTTCCAACGAGTCGGTCAGCCCCTGACGAGGGTCGCCCGGATGTGGTCGGCCATCGAGTCGTGGAGCAGCGAGGTCATCGGCCGCCGCCGGCGGCCGTCGCGACGTCGCCGATGATCCTGGCGATGTCGGTCGGGCGCGACCACATCGGCCAGTGGCTGGTGGGCAGATCGATCCAGGTCACGTTGCGCAGCTCGGGCAGGCCAGCGAGGAACGCCCAGTCGGGGTGCTCCCTGGCGTATTTCTGGTAGGCCTCAGACGTGTAGCCGGTCGCGATGATCGTCGAGGGGATATCCATGCGGGCGTCGTTCGTGAACTCGTACTCACCTCGGAGGACGCCACCGGGGACCGGCACGGCGCGCTTGCGGAAGGTGGCCAGTTGCTCCTCGGTGAGCCCGTCGAGGTTCTCCTCCTCGGAGACCTCCTTCCAGTCCATCGGCTTGTCGCCCTCCAGCGAGGCGTCGAGCGGCGGCTTCCCCGGCGCGGTGTCGACGTAGACCATCGCTGCGATCCGCTCCGGGACTCGATCGCTCGCGGCGTACCCGCTGAAGCCGGATGCGCTGTGGACGGCGAGCACGACCGGCCGCTCGGCCGCATCGACCGCGTCGATGATCGCGTCGACGTGATCCTGGAAGGTGATCCCCGACCGGTCGGCCTCCTTGGACTCGAGGCCCGGCAGCGTCAGCGCCGTGACGTCGTGGCCGTCGGCGCGGAGGATCCCGGCGACCTCGTCCCACGCCCACGCGCCGAGCCAGAAACCGGGAACCAGGATGATCGGAGCGCTCGCCATCGTTGGAATCCTCCCCTGTACTCTGGTCTCGCCACCGAAACTGCGCACTCGCGCCGCCCGGACTGGTGTATGAACCGGAATTGTAGAACAATCCGTCGATGTCGACCATTCCCCGGATCCCGGACTACGACCTCGCCGATCGGCTCGAACTGACAACTCACGCGCAGCTCCGGGCCATCGCCGACCCCTTGCGTAGCACGATCCTCGATCTGCTCCTCGAGCGCGCGGCCACAGTGGGAGAGCTCGCCGCCGCCGTGGATCGGCCGAAGAGCACCGTCGCCCACCACGTGGGCGTTCTCGTCAACACCGGGATGCTTCGGGTCGTCCGAACCAGGCGGGTGCGCGCCATCGACGAGCGGTACTACGGCCGCACGGCACGCCTGTTCATGGTGGGCGTGTCCAACCGCCCCGGCGACGACGTGCGGGCCGTCCACGCCAACGCGCTCTCCGTGGCCGCGGCGGAGTCCGTGGCGGCCCACGAGGCCGACGACCTTCGGTCGATCCTCCGACACGCACGGATCCCCCGCGAACGCGTCAGGGAGTTCTGGGATCGAGCCTTGACCCTGACTGATGAGTTCGCCCAGCTGCCTCGATCCGGCGACACAGTCTACGGTTTTGCCATGGGCATCTATCCGACCGATCACCCTTCTCTGCCCGAACCGGACGCCGAGGACAGCGATCGTTGAAGCGCCGACGTCGGAAAGCGGGAGCGCTAGCCGATGGGTTGCCGATGGCCATCGCCGGCGCCGAAATGCAGGCGAGGGGTGTCGAGCGTGGATCTGAACCTACAAGGTCTCCTCAGACGGCTCCGAGTCGTCGGGCTCCGGTGCCGGCTTCGTGCCGAGGATCTCGATGATCGCCTCGGCGATCCCGAGCTCGTCCGCCTGGCGAGGCGCCGTCCATGCACCATCGACGCCGTCCACGGTCATCTCCCACTCCTCGCGTGATCTGTGGATCTGGATACGTCGGGCGTCGCGTTCGAACGTCTCGAGATCGACGTTCGCGACCTCGGCCAGATGGCCAGGATGCGCCATCCGGTCCTTCGGCCGGGCCGGCCCGACCGGAGCATGCAGTCGATCGATGAGGGCGAACGACAGGCGAAGCGAGCTCGCGTCGAGCGCCTTCACCGGGCGCATCTCGATCAGCTCACCGTCCGGCCCGACCCTGACCTCCGGCACCAGGAACCGGTTGTTCACGAACCAGACGATCGCGTGCCGTTCGACGTCCTGGACCCCGGCCGACGAGCTGAACTCGACCATGGCTCCCCGGTAGCGAAGCCCGTCGACCAGGCGGGCGATCTCGCGCTTCGGCCAGATGCCGGCCCACCACGATGTCGAGTCAAGGCCGTTCGAAAGCTTCACCCACGACTCGAAGCGCAACGTCAGCGACATCGACCCGGTCCACCGGATCTCGGTCCACGGTAGGCGCGCTGCCGCTTCATCGAACCAG
>DASPWU010000033.1:0-1725 GCA_035637675.1 Candidatus Limnocylindria bacterium
TCTGTCACAGGAAGACGCCGCAGGCAAGTCGTCACCGTTGCCGCCGGTGCCGCCCTTGCCGCCATTCACCGACGTCACCGATCGGCTCGCCATCGACTTCACGCACCAGGAGAACTCCTTCTACGACTACAACAGCCAGCCGCTGCTGCCGCACCTGTTGTCCACCGAGGGGCCCGCTCTGGCCACGGGCGACATCAACGGCGACGGGCTGGACGACATCTACGTCGGCGGCGCCAAGTGGCAGGCCGGACGGCTCTACCTGCAGCAGCGAGACGGGACGTTCCGCTCCACCAATCAGCCCGCAATCCAAGCGGACAGCCTGGCCGAGGACGTCGACGCGGTCTTCTTCGACGCCGACGGCGACGGACACCCGGACCTGTATGTCGTGAGCGGCGGGAACGAGTTCGGAGGGGATGACGAGCCGCTCCAGGACCGGCTCTACCTCAACGATGGCAAAGGACGCTTCCACCGGGACAACGAGGCCCTGCCTCGGTTCTCCCAGAGCGGGGCCTGCGTCGTTCCAGCCGACTTCGACGGCGACGGCCATCTCGATCTCTTCGTCGGCAGGCGGGTCGTGGCGCGCCGGTACGGCCTGAGCCCCCCCAGCTATCTGCTGCAGAACGACGGCAAGGGCCACTTCCGTGACGTCACGCGGGAACGGGCCCCGGCGCTCGCCCAAGCCGGGATGGTGACCTCGGCCGCCTGGACCGATTACGACAACGATGGTCGCCTCGACCTGATCGTGGTCGGCGAATGGATGCCGATACGCGTGTTCCGCCAGGAGAACGGCCGGTTCGTGGACCGGACCGCCGAGGCCGGGCTATCGGGAACGGAAGGCTGGTGGAACACCGTCGCCGCGGTCGATCTCAACGGAGACGGGCGCCAGGATCTCGTGCTCGGCAACCTGGGACTGAACGCCTACATCCGCGCGTCCCCGACGGAGCCCGCCCGGCTGTACGTCCATGATTTCGGCCACACCGGCGGCCTGCAGCAGATTCTGACGCTCTACAAGGACGGCGTGAGCTACCCGCTCGCGGGTCGGGACGAGCTGGTCGGGCAGATTCCGCGGCTGCGCAGCCGGTACCCGACCTATGCCGCTTTCGGCGCCAGCCGTATTCAGGACGTTTTTCCCGCGTCAGAGTTGAGGCAAGCGAAGGTGCTGGAAGCGCACCTGTTCGCGAGCGTGGTCGCCCTGAACAACGGGGACGGCACCTTCAGGCTCCAGCCGCTACCTGCCGAGGCGCAGTTCGCTCCGATCTACGCCATCGTGGCCGACGATTTCGACGGCGATGGGCACGCCGATCTTCACCTGGCGGGGAACTTCTACGGGGTCCCGCCGGTGCTGGGGCGCTACGATGCCAGCTACGGCCTGCTGCTTTCCGGCGTGGGAGACGGTCGGTTCGATCCGGTGGATATGGAGGAGAGCGACCTCGTGATCGACGGCCAGGTGCGGCACATGAGGCCGCTGCGACACGCGGGCGGAGGGCGATGGATCGCCGTCGCCCGCAACAACGACCGCCTTCAGCTGCTTCGCCCGCCGCGCGCCTCGCGGTAGAGGTCGATCGCCTTCGCGACGGGGCCGACGATCGCGAGCGCCAGGATCGGCGGCGCCGGATACAGCAGGCTGAGCGCGGCCACGTGATGATCGCCCGCCAGCCGAATAGCGGCCTCCACCACGGCGACCGTTGCGGCCACCGCGATCCGCCCGCGCACCGTGCCCACGGT
>DASPWU010000034.1:0-5528 GCA_035637675.1 Candidatus Limnocylindria bacterium
TCCTGGTACACGATCTGCGGCGCGTCGCCGGGTCCGATGGACAGCGTCTGCAGGCTCCCGTCGCCCCAGACGCTGCAGTCAGGTGGGGCACCCTCCAACGATGCGCAGTCCACGCTCTCCCAGAGGCCGGTGAAGCCGCTCGGCGCTCCGGCGGCCATCACGGTCGGCGCGAAGGTGAGCGAGGCAATCACAAGCACGCCGAAGGCCATTCGCTTCATCGTCGAATCCCTCAGCGCCTGAGCCTGCGAGCGCCACCATCCGGCCTGAACGGACGCTCCCCGACAAACCTCTGGGCGCATCAACCGATGCCGGACTCGCGCATGGTAGTCCTCTGCGGGCGACACGAGACGTCAATCTCTGCGGACGGTGCATTCGGGCACCGCGATTCCCACGGCGCCCAGGCCCCCGACCACGTCTTCGTCATGATCAAGCCGAGGCTCTCGTGAGCTGCACGGGCCGCCCGCGGCCCGGCATACTGCGGCCATGAATGGGACTTGACGATGAGCGGCGTTGGTGGCTACGGAGGTCGACGCATGGCCGAGAAACTCGGTCGTGTCGGGGTGTGGAGCTTCGCCCTCCAGCGGTTGTCTGCGGCGGACGCGGGCGAGGCAGCCCGGCAGCTCGAGTCGCAGGGCTATCCCATCGTCTGGATTCCGGAGAGCATTGGGAGCAAGGAGCTCTTCAGCCACGCCGGCATCCTGCTCGCATCGACGGACCGGCTGGTCATCGGTTCGGGCATCGCGAACATCTACGCCCGCGACCCGATGGCGATGGCCAACGGCGCCCGGGCGCTCGGAGAAGCGTATCCAGGTCGCTTCGTCCTGGGCGTCGGCGTAAGCCACGCCCCCTCCGTCGCGACCCGGGGCGGGAGCTATGGCCGGCCGGTCGAGACGATGCGCGCCTACCTCGAGGCGATGGACGGCGTGGAGTACGCAGGGCCCGCGCCCGATCCACCCGTCCCGCTCGTCCTCGCGGCGCTGGGGCCGCGCATGCTCGAGCTCGCCGCCGAACGGGCCGACGGCGCCCATCCCTACTTCGTGCCGGTCGAGCACACCCCGTTCGCGCGGCGGCATCTGGGACCCGAGCCGTTCCTGGTCGTCGAGCAGACGGCCGTGCTGACAGCCGATCCGGCCGAGGGCCGGCGGATCGGCCGGGCCTTCGCGAAGAACTATCTCGCCCTGCCCAACTACGCCAACAACCTTCGTCGCCTGGGCTGGGACGAGACGGATCTCGGCGGGGACGGCAGCGACCGCCTGATCGACGCTGTCATCGCCTGGGGCGACGTAGACGCGATCGCGACCCGTGTTCGGGCGCACCTCGATGCGGGAGCGGACCAGGTGTGCGTTCAGCTCCGCGCCGAGCGCTCGGCCGACCCCGCCCTGGCGGCGTACGGGGAGCTGGGCGCCGCCCTGCTGGAGATGGCCGGTTAGGTCAGGCCGAGCACGAGTCCAGTCCAGCGCGGTCCTATTCGCGAGGGCGCATCGTCCAGGTAGGCAGCGGCCGGTGGAAGAGACCGAACGCGCCAACACGCCGGCGGGCGACCGGAAGCCACAGCGCCGCGTTGGCCGTCTGCGCCAGCAGGGCGAGGATGACGAAGAACCCCGGGGTCGTTGCGACGAGACCGGGAACCACCCACTCGAAGGCGGACCCATCGAACGTCAGCGGCGCGGTGTATCCCGCGGCGGGGCCCTCCGGGATCGGAACGATGAAGGCGTCCTCGAGGTGTTGCTCCGAGCCAGCGCCAGGCGCGCCGCCGGGTCCCGACCCTCCACCAGGCGCGGTGCCCCCGGCGGCTGCGATGCCGTCGCGCCGCTCGCCGCCTGTCCCGGGCGACGGCGCGATAGACGACGTCGGAGCAGGCGTGGGCGTTGGGCTCGCCGCGCCTGAGGCCGTCGGCACAGGGGTGGCTGTTGGAGCAGGTGTGGGATTGACCGCCGGCCTCGGGGTGGGAGCCGCCGTCGGCCTCGGGGTTGGCGCCGTCGTGGGTCTGGGCGTCGGCTTCGGCGTCGGCTTGGGCGTCGGCGTCGGCTTGGGCGTCGGCGAAGGCGTCGCCGGACCGGACGAGATCGTGATCGTCACGCTTTGGACCGGAAAGGCGCCGGTCTTGCAATCGGGCTTGTCCGCCGCTCGGCCCTGCCAGGTCTGGGAACCCGCCGAGACGGGCGTCCCGTTGACGCGGAACATCGCCTGCTCGTACAGCGGCTGGCCGTGCAGAGGCTCGTCGTCCTTCGGTTCACGGAGGATCACGAGAGTCCCACCCGGCGCCACGGCCGTCGAGATGACCCAGTTTCCGTAGCCGGCAGGCAGGCTGAGAATGGACACGCTCGTGATCGAGAACGCGCTCGGGACGAGCACCATCACGCAGGTGATCTCGTCGCCTCCGCCGCTCCCCCCGAGATTCTTGGCCGTCAGATCGACGTGTGCCGCAATACCCGCCCTCAGCGTCGTGGGCGTTGCCTCGAGCGACCAGAGCCGGGCCGCGAGCACCTGCCCACTGACGAGGATGCCCAGCAGGATCGCAAGGCAGAGAGGGCGAGCGACCCGTGTCATGAGGCGATGCGGGTCTGGTGACCGGCCGGAGTCCACAGCTTCGCCCCGACACGCCCACCGGCCAGCCAGGCTTCTTCCACGGCCTCGACCTGGCTCACGAAGACCTTGACCATGCTCGCGTCGAGCTGGGACCCCGCGGCGTCTTCGAGCCGGCGAATGGCGTCCCGAAACGAGAGGGCCTTTCGGTAGGGGCGCGTGCTCGTCATCGCCGAGAACGCATCGGCGACGCCGAGAATTCGCGCGACGAGCGGGATTTCCTCTCCGGCCAGCCGGTCGAGGTAACCCTTCCCATCCCACCGTTCGTGATGGTGGCGAATACCGAGGCGGACGTGGTCGCTGGTCCTGGAGTCGCGGACGAGCATGTATCCCAGCGCGACGTGCTGCTTGACGACTTCGTACTCGGCCCCGGTCAACCGGCTCGGCTTGCGCAGGATCGCGTCCGGAATGCCGATCTTGCCGACGTCGTGGAGGAGGCCAGCCCGTCGGACGGCCTCCACGAATTCCGGCTCCAGCCCGAGCATCTCGGCGAGGCTCGCGCCGTACCGGCCCACTTCCTCGCAGTGGCGCTTGGTGTATCGATCCTTCGTGTCGATCGCGAACACGAGTCCCTGCAGCACGTCGAAGGTCGACGTGTCCGCCGCCTCCTCGTACGTGGTCCCCGTGGTCCGAACCGCGTCGCCCCCGCTGGCCTTTGCCTCCTCGAGCGTTTTCGCGGCCGTGGACAGGAGGGCTGTCAGCGATTGGCCATGCTCGGGAAAGCTGCTGATCGCTGCGCTGATCGTGACCGGCAGCCGTTCTGCGCCCTCGGGTGCCAGCCAGATCCCCTGCAGCTCGTGCCGGACCTGATGCACCACGGCCGGAAGCTTTGACTCGCCCGCCGGGGCTTCCACCAGGAGGAATTCGTCGGGGCCGTAGCGCCCGAACGTGCCGCAGTCCGAGAGTCTGGTTCGTAGCAGCTCGGCGACCTTGATCAGGGCGGCGTCACCGGTCTCGTGGCCGTGCGCCTCGTTGAGAAGCCGAAAGTTGTCGATGTCGACGATCGCGATCGATACCGTGGAGACACTCAGGCGGGCTCGTTCCAACGCGCCGGCGAGAAGTCCCACGATCGAGCCGTGGTTGGGTGAGCCCGTGAGGGCGTCGTGGTGTTCTGCCTCGATGAGACGCTCCGTCTGCCTCGTGATCCGTCTCTGGGCGGCACGAAAGATGAGGAACAGCACGAAGCCCGAGATGATCGCCGCACCGACCACGATCTGCAGGAGCTCGTTTCGACTGCTTTCGACCTTGTCGAGGAGTGGCTGCGCATCCCGCCAGATGCCGACCACCGCCTGAACCTTGCCGTCCGCGATGATCGGCAGGTATGCCAGCAGGACGGGCGCTGAGCCGAGCTCGTCGCCGCCGGCCTCCGAGGGTTGGGTGCTCGGCACGATGGAGGCCGAAATCATCGCCTGGTCGATCGCGCTCCAGAAGGCGGCCGATGGAGCCGTGGCCGATCCGGCCAGTCCTGGGCGGTCGGCGACGAGAATCGTTCCGTCCGTGCGCCGGATCTCCGCCCGAAGAATTCCGCCTCGTTCCACGAGCGTGCCCAGCAGGCTTTCCAGGCGCGCCTGACGCCCCGCGCCCAGCTGCCCGACCGCCAGATCGGAAGGCTGCAGATATGCGTTCGCGAAGCCCCGGACCGTTGCAGCGTCGCTGGTGACGCTCGCGTTCAGCAGCTCGGCCGAGAGCCGGGAGGAGGCCGTGGCGGCGACCGTCACGGCCGTGACGCCGACGAGGACGAGGAAGAAGCCGAAGACGATCATGAGCAGGGCCGGCCCTCGGACAACCGCTCGGTCTCCGAACAAGCGTGCAGGCGAGGCGGTCGTGACGGCACGGGCAGGCGTCGCCGCTGGAGGCCTGCCGAGCGCGCGCGCGAGGACCGGCACACCGCTGTGCTCTCTCACCCGCCAAATCTCGGCCTCGGGGCCGCCGATCTGGTATCCCCCGTTGGTCCTGTGAGCGGCGGCCGAGCCTTGACGACGCCGCTCACCGCGCCGCACACTGCCGGCGGGGTCACACCAGAGGTGCAGGTGGCGACGAGCGGGCTGATCGTCCGAAACGCGCGCGTCCATCCCACGCTGGGCCGTCCCGTGGACCCGTCCGACGTCGTCGTCGAGGGCGATCGGATAGCGGCGATCCGCCCGGCCGGTACGATCCCCTCCGACGGCCGACCCGAGCTCGACGCCGAAGGGCGACTCCTGTCCCCTCCCCTGGTCGATCCCCACGTCCACATGGACGCCGTGCTGACCGTCGGGGAGCCGCGCCACAACGAGTCGGGAACGCTCATCGAGGGGATCCTCACCTGGGCCGACCGCAAGCAGACGCTGACCCACGAGGACGTCAAGACCCGGGCGCGCGAGGCGATCCTCTGGGAGGTCGCCCAGGGCACGGGCCTCATCCGTTCGCACGTGGATGTCTGTGACCCCAACCTGACCGCGCTCCGAGCGCTCCTCGAGCTGCGCGAGGAGGTCCGCGACCTCGTCGACCTGCGGCTCATCGCCTTCCCCCAGGACGGAATCCTGTCCTTCCCGAACGGCAAGGAGCTGATGCGCGAGGCGATGCGCCTGGGCTGCGACGTGATCGGCGGGATTCCGCACTACGAATGGACCCGTGAAGACGGCGTGGAGGAGGTCCACTTCCTGTTCGAGCTCGCGCGCGAGACCGGCGCCCCGATCGACCTCCACTGCGACGAGACCGACGACGAGCACTCGCGCTTCCTTGAGGTCGTGGCCGCTCGCACGATCCGTGACGGCATGCAGGGTCGGGTGGTCGCCGGCCACACCACCGCGATGGGCTCTTATAACGACGCGTACGCCTTCAAGCTCCTCCAGATCCTGAAGCGGGCCGGCGTGACGATCGTCGCCAACCCGCTCGACAACATCGTTCTGCAGGGCCGCTTCGACACGTATCCGAAGCGGCGCGGCATGACGCGCGTGAAGGAG
>DASPWU010000035.1:0-14391 GCA_035637675.1 Candidatus Limnocylindria bacterium
GCCCGCTCGGCGAGCGGAAACTGGGCGAGGAGCTCGCGGGGCATCCCGGCCGAGCTCTTGTAGCCCGGGTACAGGTCATTGCGGAACGACTCGATCACCCGGTCCGTGGCGCAGGCGACGTGCGTGGCCCCTTCCTCCCGAAGCAGGTAGCAGAGCTGCTCGACCAGGCCCGAGACGCCCGACAAGAGGACGTCGTCCCGGCCGCGCACCGGCGGCCGCGGCGCGTAGTGCGCCCGGAACAGCTCGTACGTCGCGTCGACGAGGTGGAGCTGCACCCTATTCAGCCGGCCTCGACGATGCGGGCGAACGTCTCCAGGTCGGCCTGGAAGATTGGCCCGAAGACGGCCCGGAACGCCATGCCGCCGAGGTGCGGGAAGAGCGGTGCGATGAGTGTCTCGTCCCAGATGACGCGGGTCGTGCCCGCTGCCTCGCCGGGCACGAGCTCGATCTCGCCCATCCCGCCAACCAGGCCGGTGTGCCGATAGGCGTAGCGGTGAGGCGGCTCCCATTCCTCGATCTCGACGGAGTCGCGGACGGGGATCCCGAAGGCGCGGACGAGCGCGTCCGCTCGCGTGCCGACACCGGTCGAACCCGGCGTGACGATGCGGACCCACTTCATCTCGGCCATCCAACGGACCTGGCCGGGGATGTCGGCGAGCACCTCCCACGTTCGCTCGATCGTCGCCCGCACGACGACCTCGGAATGAATGGACTCGATCAAGGCCTGACCCGCGAGGACGTCCGACTGCCCGGCGAGCCGCCGCTCCAGCACCCACCCGAGCCCCAGGGCGGCGCCGCCCGCCAGGATCAGCCGGCGGATGAGCCGCCTCATCCGGCGCTCCCGTCGCGCAGGAGCTCGACGCCGGCGGCCCGCATCTCCTCCAGCGCCCGGTCGCCGTCACCGGGAGCGAGGTCCACCGCCCGAACGCCGTCCACCAGGACCGCCGTCTGGAAGCCGAGCCGCGTCGCGTCGAGCGCGGTCGCCTTGACGCAGTAGTCGGTCGCCAGGCCGCCGACGACCACCCGCCTGACGCCCCGTTCCCTGAGGAGCGCCTCCAGCTCGGTGGGGATGGTCGCGCCGCTGGTGGGATCGCGCATCGTGAAGCCGGAATAACCGTCCTCGCCGTTGGCGCCCTTGCGAACGACCGGGCCTTCCACGACGAGGTCGGGATGGAACGCCGCGCCGGGCGTGCCCGCCACGCAGTGAACCGGCCAGATGCCGCCGTCCGTGACGAAGTGGGGCGTCCGGGGAGGGTGCCAGTCTGCCGTGTAGACGACCTGCCCGCCCGCGCCTCCGGCGGCAGCGCCTTCCGCGTTGAGAATCGGCACCACCTCCGCTCCGCCGCGCACCGCGAGAGATCCGGCCGGGTCCGCAAAGTCGTGCTGAACGTCGACCACGATGAGCGCGGTCGCCGCATCGTAGCGCTGCATGGCCCTACGCTACCGCGCCGCCGCCTCCATGGCGACGCGCCCGGCTCGCGAATGGGCTACGCTCAGGTCATGCCCTTCCCGCCCGGCGACCTGGCCGTGCTCGCCGAGACCGAAGAGATCGAGATCGAGACCCGGGCCGACCCGGATGCCCCGGTCCATCGGACGATCATCTGGATCGTCACTGACGGCTCCGATGCGTTCGTCCGCAGCGTCCGCGGTGCCAGGGGGCGATGGTATCGCGAGGCGGTCGCGCACCCCGAGGTGGTCATCAACGCGGCCGGTCGACGGCTGCCCGCCCGGGCGGTCCCTGCCTCGGATCCTCGGTCGATCGAGCGAACGAACCAGGGCCTGCGCGACAAGTACGAGAGTGTCCCCGGCTTCCGCGAGATGCTCGAGCCCGACGTATTCGACACCACCCTGCGGTTGGAACCCGCCTGACACCCGCCGCCCGGAGCGCCCGATGTACTTCGACGAATTCAAGCACCAGCTGCCCGACATCGATCCCCAGGAGACCGACGAGTGGCTCGCCTCACTCGACCAGGTCGTGGAGGACGAGGGGGAGAACCGGGCACGCTTCCTCATGTTCAAGCTGCTCAAGCGCGCCCGACAGCTGCACGTCGGGCTGCCGCCGCTCACCCAGACCCGCTACATCAACACGATCAGCCCCGAGCAGGAGCCGTTTTTCCCCGGCGACGAGGAGCTGGAGCATCGCATCCGGCGGATCGTCCGCTGGAATGCGGTGGCGATGGTGCTGCGCGCCAACAATCGGTTCACCGGCATCGGTGGGCACCTAGCGACGTACGCCTCGGCGGCCAGCCTGTACGAGGTCGGCTTCAACCATTTCTTCAAAGGCAAGGACGAGAAGCCGGGCGACCAGGTCTACTACCAGGGCCACGCGGCGCCCGGGATGTACGCGCGGGCGTTCCTGGAGGGACGGCTCTCCGAGGACCAGCTCGATCACTTCCGTCGTGAGGTCGAGCCCGGCGCGGGGCTGTCGTCGTATCCCCACCCGCGACTCATGCCCGACTTCTGGGAGTTCCCGACCGTGAGCATGGGCCTCGGCCCCCTGTCGGCGATCTACCAGGCACGCTTCAACCGGTACCTGCACAACCGCGGCCTGCGGGACACGTCCGAGCAGCGGGTGTGGGCATTCCTGGGCGACGGCGAGATGGACGAGCCCGAGTCACTGGCCGGATTGTCGATTGCGGCGCGTGAGGGCCTCGACAACCTCATCTTCGTCGTCAATTGCAACCTGCAGCGGCTCGACGGCCCGGTCCGCGGCAACGGCAAGATCATCCAGGAGCTGGAGGGTCTCTACCGGGGCGCCGGCTGGAACGTGATCAAGGTCATCTGGGGCCGCGAGTGGGACGACCTGCTGGCCCGCGACGTCGACGGGCTGCTCGTCGAACAGATGAACAACACGCTCGACGGCGAGTTCCAGAAATTCTCGGTGTCCGGCGGCGCGTACATCCGCGAGCATTTCTTCGGACCAGACGCCAGGCTCCGCAAGCTCGTGGAGCACCTGAGCGACGACGACCTGACCCGCCTGCGGCGGGGCGGCCACGATTACCGAAAGGTGTACGCGGCGTACAAGGCGGCGACCGACTACACGGGTGCGCCCACGGTCATCCTCGTCCACACCGTGAAGGGCTGGACGCTGGGCCCCGGAGTGGAGGCGCGCAACATCACCCACCAGGCCAAGAAGCTGTCGGAGGCCGAGCTGAAGGTCTTCCGAGACCGGCTCGAGCTGCCGATCCCGGACGCCAAGCTCAAGGACGCGCCGTACTACCACCCCGGCCCCGATTCGCCGGAGGTCGCCTACATTCGCGAGCGGCGGCAGGCGCTGGGCGGGCAGCTGCCCAAGCGGATCGTCCGGGTCGCGCCGCTGCCGTCGCCCGCGTCGCAGGTCGACGCCGAGTTCGCGGCCGGATCGCAGATCGCCGTCAGCACGACGATGGCCTTCACCCGGCTCCTGCGGAACCTCATCCGCGACCCGAACCTGGGGCCCCGAATCGTTCCGATCATTCCCGACGAGGCGCGCACGTTCGGCATGGACCCCCTGTTCAAGGAGGTCGGCATCTATGCCGCCGTCGGCCAGCGCTACGAGCCGGTCGACTCGGACCTCGTCCTGTCATACCGCGAGGCGAAGGACGGCCAGGTCCTCGAGGAGGGCATCACGGAGGCCGGCTCCATGGCCAGCCTCCAGGCCGCCGGAACGTCCTACGCCAGCCACGACCTGGCGATGATCCCGTTCTACATCTTCTACTCGATGTTCGGTTTCCAGCGGACGGGGGACCAGGTCTGGGCGTTTGGCGACGCCCGGGGCCGGGGCTTCATGATGGGCGCGACGGCGGGCCGAACCACCCTCCACGGCGAGGGCCTCCAGCACGACGACGGCCATTCCCACATCCTGGCGTCCAACATCCCCAATATCCGCGCGTACGACCCGGCCTTCGCCTACGAGCTGGCCGCGGTCGTCCGGGACGGAATCGAGCGGATGTACGGCCATGGTGAGGACGTCTTCTACTACGTCACGCTGCACAACGAGAACTACTCCATGCCGGCCAAGCCGGACGGCGTCGACGACGGCATCATCCGGGGTCTCTATCGGCTGGCGGAGGCCCCCGCGCTGGACGGTAAGAACGGCGCCGGCAAGGCAAAGGCGCCTCGCGCCCGCCTGGTGGGCAGCGGCTCGATCCTCCAGCAGGTGCTCGCGGCGCAGTCGCTCCTGGCCGAGCAGTTCGGGGTGGCGGCGGAGGTGTATTCGGCCCCGTCGTTCCAGCTCCTCCGTCGCGACGCCCTGGAGGCCGATCGCTGGAACCGGCTGCACCCGGCCGACGAGCCGCGTGTGCCGTACGTGAGCCAGGTGCTCGGCCCGGATGGCGGCCCCATCGTGGCCGCCACGGACTGGGTCAAGGCCCTGCCGGACCTGGTGTCCCGCTGGCTGCCCGACAGCTACATCTCCCTGGGCACGGACGGCTTCGGCCGGAGCGACACGCGCGAGGCGCTCCGCTCGTTCTTCGAGATCGACCCGCCACAGATCGCCGCGGCCACGCTGGCCGCCCTCAGCCGATGCGGGAGCCTGCCCGCCAAGCGGGCTGCCGCCGCGATCAAGGAGCTGGGCGTCGATCCCGACAAGACAGATCCGCTGTCCGTCTGACGCGCCGCCCTGACTGGCACCGCTGCTCCGCGGGCGCCGATGCCTGAGCCCGGTCGGCTGGGCGAGGTCGGCCGGCTGTTCCTCCGAATGGGGCTGACGACGTTCGGCGGCCCGGCTGCCCACATCGCCGTCATGCGCGACGAGGTCGTGCGGCGCCGCAACTGGCTGACCGATGCCGAGTTCGTGCAGCTCCTGGCGGTCTCGAACCTCGTGCCCGGGCCGACCTCCACCGAGCTGGCCTTCCACGTCGGCCACCGCCGTGCCGGCTGGGCGGGCTTCGCGGTCGCAGGTGCCGCCTTCATCCTGCCGTCCGTCGTGATCGTCGGATGTCTCGCCTGGGCGTACGTGACGTTCGGCGCCCGCCCGGAGGCAGGGGCGGTGCTGGCAGGCGTGACTCCGGTCGTCGTCGTGATCCTGCTGCGGGCGGGCGCCAGCCTCGCGATGGCGACGATCCGAGCGCCCGCGTTCGCCCTCCTCGCGATCGGCGCGGCGGGCGCGGTCCTCGCCGGGATCGGCGAGCTCGCCGTTCTCGTGGCCGGAGCGGCCGCCGGGATCGTCCTCGGCGCGACGGCAGACCGCCGTGAACCCGCGCAGGTCGCCACGTCGCCGGACGCCCGGGCACCGGATGAGCCCGACATGCGCTCGGGCCGCGCTCCGGCGATTCTCGGCACCGGAGGCCTCGCGGCGATCGCGGCCCCGGTCGGGGCGCTCGCGCTCAACCAGCTGACGCTGTTCCTGGCCATGCTCAAGGTGGGCGCGATCATCTACGGCAGCGGCTACGTCCTCGTCGCGTTCCTCCACGCCGACCTGGTCGTGGCAAACGGCTGGCTCACCGACCGCCAGCTGCTCGACGCGGTGGCTGCCGGCCAGCTGACGCCGGGGCCGCTCTTCTCCACGGCGACCTTCGTCGGCTACCAGCTCCTGGGGCCGGCCGGCGCGATCGTCGCGACCGTGGCGATCTTCCTGCCGGCCGTCGTGTTCGTGGCCCTCAGCGTGCCGCTGCTCCCGCGCCTCCTCCGAGCGCGCCACGGCCGCGCGATGGTCGACGGGGTGAGCGCGGCATCGCTCGGGCTGCTGGCGGCAGTGGTCATCGGCCTGGGCCGCGATACCCTGACCGGACCCTTTCCCGTGATCGTTGCGCTGGCCGCCAGCGCGGCATTGCTGGCCAGCCGGGGTCGGCTCGGATCCGGCTGGCTCGTCCTTGGTGGCGCCGTTGCGGGCCTGGCGCGACTGGCCCTGGATGGGGCTTTGGGCGGCGTCCTGGGGCCGCTGGGCGCCTGACTCAAGAGCACTTGCGCCCGTGATTCAAGCACGGTTGACCGATCCTCGGAACCCCACGTATCATCCCGATCGATCACCCCGCACCTGGAGTCTCGCGAACGTGGATTTCGGCGCTCTGACCACTGGCTTGCTGACCGGCCTTCGGGAGGGAGTCGAGGCCGCGCTCATCGTCTGCATCATCCTGGCCTACCTGGCCCGGACCGGCAACGGCCGCTTCGCCGGCCCGATCTGGGTCGGAGTCGCTGCGGCCGTGGTGGCCAGCCTGACAATCGGCATCGCCCTGTTCGTGACGGTTGGAGGGCTGCCGGAACCGTACGAGCAGGTATTCGAAGGCGTGACGCTCGTCGTCGCGGCGGGCGTGGTGACCTGGATGCTCTTCTGGATGCGTCGCCAGGCGGGGACTGTGCGAGGCGAGCTCCAGGCGGCCGTCGCCCGGGTGCTCGATCGCGGTGGCGTCGTGGGCCTCGCGTTACTTGCCTTCACCGCGGTGATCCGGGAGGGCCTGGAGACCTCGATCTTCCTCGTCGGGCAGGTCCAGGCCGCAGCAAATGCCGGCGGCAGGGCCGATGGTGGCGGCCCCCTGGCCGTCCTTCTGGGTGCGCTCGTCGGGCTCGTTGCGGCGACCGCCCTGGGCTACGGCTTCTACCGGGGCAGTCGTCGGATCGACCTGCCCCGCTTCTTCCGCTGGACGGGCATTGCGCTGGTGTTCATCGCGGCGGGCCTGCTCGCCGGCGCGATCCACGAATTCATCGAGATCGGCGCCATCGGGATCGGGACGGCGACCGCATACGACCTGTCCGGCGTCCTGAGCGACACGTCGGGCGTCGGCGCCTTCCTGCGCGCCCTGGTTGGCTACCGGTCTTCACCGGAGCTGTTGACCCTCGCCGTGCACCTGGCCTACCTCGTGGTCGTTCTTGGCCTCTACCTCCGGCCCCTGCGCGTGCCGCTCGTGAGCCGCTCCGAGGCAACCACCGTCCGGTCCTGACCGCCAGGTCGCAGCTCGACGGGCGGGCTGACGCCGCGGATCAGGGTTGGATGTCGTAGCGGGCCAGGAGCGCCACGTCTGAAGAGGACATCGTCAGGGCGGTGTCATAGAGGCTGCGGATCGCATGGCAGGCCGCCTCATCCGTGGTCGTCGTCCCGGCCGACATCGCCTGGATCGCGCCGATGTCCTGCTCGGACAGGCGGTTGGCGAGCGTCTCGAACATCGTCTGGGCCTCCGCTTCGCTGACGGTGCGCGCGGCGGGCGCGCCTCGGGCCTCGGCTTCCAGGCCCTTGATGTTGATGTCCACGAACTCCTGGAGCGATCGAGTGTCGAGCGCTTCCATGAGCCCGCGCGAGATGTCCGCGGAGGCCGCCTTGCCGCCGATCGACGCACGGGCGAACCCGGCACAGGTTGCTTTGTTGCCGGAGTCGAGTGCCTGCGTCTGCAAGGTGAGATGCCGGACGAGTGCGGCGTCGTCAAGACGCAGCAGGCCGTGCTGTACGAGCGAGCGAAGGCGGTCGGCTGCGGCCGTGTCCGACATCCCGTCCAGCTGATTCCCGACCGCGGTCTCGACCCGCTGCTCGAACTGGCTGCGGACCTCCGAGGGCAGCCGCTGGTAGGGACCGCCGAAGAAATTGCCGAGCGCTGAGCCGACGACGCTGCCGACGAGCAGTCCGCTCACAATCTTGACCGCGATGATCCCGGCGCCCGCGGCAAGGGCCGCCAGCACCAAGCCGAGGCGGCCGCGCTTGCGCCGCGGGGCCGCGGGCGGCATCGAACCAGCATCGGGGCCCGGCGGCGGCACGGCCGGGGAGCTCCAGTCCGGGCCGGATGTCGGGGCAGCCGCCGAACCCCACGCCGGGCCCGGCGCTGAGCTCGGCCCGGGCGGTGGCGGTATGGCCGGCGCCCCCGGCTCGACCGGCTGGCCCGGCTGGCCTGGAGACGGTGGGCGTGGCTCCATGTCATTCACCTCGAATGCGCCGGCCAACGGGATGCGACGCTCGTTGCCAGATCCTCTCGATCGCTCTCAGCGCGCTGTCGCGGTCACCTGGTACAGCTCGCCCGATGCGAGGTCCGTGAGATACAGCTCCCCGTCGTCGCTCTCGCCGAACGAGCTGATCACGCTGTGCGATTCCAGGAGCACGACGGGCTTCTGCTCGTCGGGTCCCGCCCCGACGATCCCGCGAATGATGCCAGAGCACTCGTCGCCGAATACGTAGCCGCCGACGAGCTCGGGGAGCGCCGATCCTCGATAGACGTAGCCGCCGATCACCGCGCAATCGCCCGCCGAATGGTCGTATTCCGTGATCGGCAGGACGAGGTTCGTGCGCGTGCAGTCATCGGTCTTGAAGCAGTGGCGGCCCTCCATGATGTTCCAGCCGAAGTTGGCACCGGCAGGGGTGCCGATCGTCACTCGGTCGATCTCCTCGAACCGGTTCTGCCCGACATCGCCGATCCACAGGTCGCCGGTCTCGCGATCGAAGCTGAATCGCCACGGGTTGCGCAGGCCGTAGGCCCAGATTTCCGGCCGGCTGTTGGTGTCTGCGGTGAACGGGTTGTCTGTCGGGATCCGGTATGGCTGTCCGGCACCGGCGTCGACCGCCACGTCGATCCGCAGGAGCTTGCCGAGCAGCGTATCGAGACGCTGGCCGTTGCCCTGCGGATCGCCGCCCGATCCGCCGTCTCCCATCCCGATGTACAGATACCCGTCCGGCCCGAACGCCAGCCCGCCGCCGTTGTGATTCGCGAACGGCTGATCGACGTGGAGGAGAGGGCGCAGCGAGCTCCGATCGGCCGTGTCCGGGTCGGCCGCGTCCACGTCGACGGCCGCGACGACAGTGTCGCCGTTTGTGTCCGTGTAGTCGATGTAGAAGGTCCCCCCGGCGGTGAAATCGGGTGGGAAGGCAAGCCCGAGCAGGCCGCGCTCGCCGCAGCACGAGACCAGGCTCCGGATGTCGAGGAACGGGCGATCGACCAGCCGCCCTTCCCGGACGATGCGGATCCACCCCGGCTGCTCGAGGACGAACAGGCGGCCGCTGCCATCGCGAGAGCCGGCGATCCCAACCGGCTGGTCCAGGCCGCCAAGGACCTTGCGCAACGCCAGGCTCACCCGGGCCGGATCGAATTCCGGCTCACCGGCAGGGCTGCCGGCCGAGCCGCCGTCCGGTGGTTGGCTGCTATCTGGGGCGGTCGCCGGCGACGAGGGTTCGGCCGTGCCCGTCGTTGGACTGCCGGTGGCCAGGTCGCAGCTTGCGGTCAGGAGACCGGCGAGGAGGACCGTGGCGAGGACGTGCGCGAGGCGGCCGGCGCGGGCTCGCCGGCTGGATCGGGCGGCGCCGACTCGTCCCAGGGATGACACTCGGTCCATCCTAATGCGGTACGGGAGATGAGCGATGACGGACGAGACCGATACCCCGGGGCCAGGCACGGCCGCCTGGGACGTCCGGGAGCTGGAGGACCGCCGGGCGGCGTCCGATCGAGCGTACCTGGAGTTCCTCCGGGTCCAGGACCTGTCGGCAGGCCTATACGTCCTGGAGGCGGGCGGGATCGACCGCCAGCTGCCCCACACGGAGGACGAGATCTACGCGGTGGTGAGCGGCAATGGGCGGCTCAGCATCGCAGGCGACCACGTCGCGGTCGGGCCCGGGTCGATCGCGTTCGTCGCCGCCGGCGTCGAGCATCGCTTCCACGACATCCGGGCGCGGCTGACGGTCCTGGTCGTCTTCGGGCCGGCCGAGCACTCCCGGGCCGGCGCCACCTAGCGGACCGCCAGATCGGCCCCCATCTGCCGCGCGACGATTTCCCGGAGATCGAGCGCCCGGAGGGCGGACACGCCGGTCTGGTCGTGTCGGAAGAAGACGAAGGCGTCGTGCCCGGCGGCCAGGAATGGGGCGAGTCGGGCGGCCCAGGCCGCGAGCTCGTCCGGTCGATAGGTCGTCCGCCGAAGGCGCAGATACAGGTGATGTCCGGTGATGTCGATCGGCGGCGGCTCGCCCTGCTCGTCGAGCTCGGTCGTGCACCACGCGGCGCCCGCGGCCCGCAGCAGGTCCAGCACCTCGTCGACGTGCCATGACGCATCCTGGCATTCGACCGTCAGCGGCAGGTCGCGCGGCCAGGCACGCAGCAGGGCCGCCAGCCGATCGTCGTCGCGTGCGATGTCGCCGGGAATGCGGAACAGGACGCTGCCCAGCCGATCGCCGAATTGACGATAGGGCGGCGTCAGCCAGGCGATGGAGCCCACCGGGTCGGCGACGAGCGAGCGGATGCTGCCGCCACGCTGGGCCTTGACCGTGAACCGGAAGTCCGTCGGCGTGGCCGCCAGCCAGGCCTTGATCTTGGCCTCGGTCGGTTGCTGATAGAACGTGTTGTTCAGTTCGCAGGCCGGCAGCCGTTCGGCATAGGACCGGAGCAGCGCGTCACCTCGCGTCCCCGGTGGATAGAAGGTCGGCGCCCAACCGGGATAGGCGAAACCGCTGGTCCCGACGTACAGGCGACCCGCCGTGCGATCCGACATCAGGCCGCCATCATGTGGCCGCCATCGCGCGCGGGCCGCGACCCGCGGGCCGCGAACCCGCCGGCCGTCACTCGGCGGCCGTCACGCGTCCGTGCCGTCCGCATCATCGGCGGCGAATTCGGCGGCCTTCCGCCCGGGCTGGCCGCGAAGCCTTCCGACGAGCCTGGCGAGCGACCGCCCCAGGCCCTTCAGCTCGGCGGCCGACAGCGGCTCCAGGAAGTAGCGCTCGACGCCGCGGAGGTGGGTCGCCGATGCGGTCCGGAGGCGATCGACGCCGGCGTCCGTCAGGACGGCCTCGGCGCCGCGGGCGTCGGATGGGCACTGGGTCCGGCAGACGAGCCCATCCGCGACCAGCCTGTCCACCAGGCGGGTGATCCCGCTCCGGCTCAGCAGCACCCGATCGGCCAGCGCGTTCATCCGGAGCCGCCGGCCGGGAGTCGCCGCGAGCTGGACGAGCGCGTCGTACTCGGCCAGCGACATGCCCTGCTCCGCCCGTAGCTCCTCGTCCAGGCGGCGACTGAGGAGCGCGTGGGCGCGCAGGAAGGTCCGCCAATCGTCGAGGTCCGGATCGCCGCCGGCGGCGGGGGTCGCCGTGGGCAGCTCGTCGATGGTCATGCGACGTTTCATGATAGGCCATCCCCACGATGATTGAGGCCGCAACGACCGGGCGGGGGTCGACCTCGTCGGCGATCCGCCAACCCGCTGGGAGCGGTCCGCTACCATGGACGACCCGCCCCAAAGCGGGCTCGCCCTCGCAGCCGGAGGTTCCTCCGATGATCGCCTTCGACGTGGACGTCCTCCGCCGCGAGTTTCCGGCCCTCGACCTGGAGGAGGGCGGGGAACCGGTCGCCCTCTTCGACGGCCCCGGTGGAACGCAGGTACCGCGCCGCGTGATCGACGCGATGAGCCGCTACTACAGGACCTCCAACGCCAACGAGGGCGGCGCGTTCGGGACGAGCCGCCGCAGCGACGCGGCGGTGCTGGAGGCTCGTGCGGCGATGGCGGACTTCCTGGGTGCCCGCTCGGTCCAGGAGATCAAGTTCGGCCAGAGCATGAGCAGCCTGACCCTCCACGCCAGCCGATCGATTGCCGCCAGCCTGCGGCCGGGCGACGAGATCGTGGTCACGACGCTCGACCACGAGGCGAACATCTCGCCCTGGCGCCTGGTCGCCGAGGACCGCGGCCTGACCGTGCGTACCGTGGACATCCGGCCCGAGGACGGGACCCTCGACCTCGACTCGTTCGACGCCGCCCTGTCGGGTCGCACGAAGCTCGTGGCATTCGGCTGGGCCTCCAACGCGCTAGGCACCATCAACCCGGTCGCCGAGCTCGTTCGCCGGGCGCACGTCGCCGGCGCCCTGACGTACGTCGACGCGGTCCACTGGGCACCCCACGGCCCAATCGACGTGGATGCGCTGGGGACCGATTTCCTGGTCTGCTCGACGTACAAGTTCTTCGGCCCGCACCTCGGCGTGCTGTTCGGCCGGGCCGAGCTCCTGGACCGGCTGCCGGCCTACAAGGTTCGGCCGGCCCACGACCGATGGGAGACCGGGACGCCGAACTTCGAGGGGATCGTCGGCGCGGCGGCGGCCATCGAGTACATCGCCTCGGTGGGTGAGCGGTTCGGGGCACCGTTCGTCAGCCTGGCCGGCCGAGTCACCGGCCGCCGGCTCATCCTGCGGACGGGGATGCTGGCGATCCGGTCGTACGAGATGACGCTCTTCGAGCGGTTGCTGGCCGGGCTCCAAGCCATCCCCGGCGTTCGGGTGTGGGGGGTCGCCGATCGGGCTCGACTGGCCTCAGAGAGGACGCCCACGGCGTCGATCACGATCCGGGGCGTGGCGCCGCGGGCCGCCGCCGAGGCGCTCGGCCGCAAGGGCATCGCCACCTGGGACGGCGACTTCTACGCACAGTCGCTCGTCGAACGCCTGGGCCTGGCCGATTCCGGTGGCCTGCTCCGCCTCGGTATCGTTCACTACAACACCGCCGCCGAGGTGGACCGGCTCCTCGGCGCCCTCGCGGAGATCGCCGGCTCCGCGAAACCGGCCGCGGTCGCGAACGTCGGGGCGTCATCCGGCTGAGGGCTCTGGCGACCGCTGGCGGGCCGTATCCTGTGAATCGTGACCGCCACACCAACCGCGCGGACCTTCGGCGCCCAGAGCATGACGGCGCCGCTGCGCGAGGTGCTCGTCAAGCGTCCGGGCGTCGCCTTCGGCGCGGCCTTCGACGATCCGTCCAACGGATATCGACATCCGGTCGATCTGGCGGTGGCACAGCGCGAGCACGGCGCGTTCGTCGAGCTGCTGGCCGGGCTGGGACCGACGGTTCACACCCTCGACGCCGAGACGGCCAGCCCCGATCTCATCTACACGTTCGATCCGCTGATCGTGAGCGATGCCGGGGCGATCGCGCTTCGCTCCGGAAAGCCCGGGCGCCAGGGCGAGGAGGCCGCCCTTGAGGGCTGGACGCAGGCGCGTGGCATCCCGACCCTTGGCCGAATCGCGGCGCCCGGCACGGTCGACGGCGGCGACACGTTCTGGCTGCGG
Source organism: Candidatus Limnocylindria bacterium (assembly GCA_035637675.1). GTDB lineage: Bacteria > Chloroflexota > Limnocylindria > Limnocylindrales > CSP1-4 > C-114. The sequence continues at coordinate 12,918 of DASPWU010000035.1, forward strand.
CCCGACCTCTTCTGCATCGGCCATTCCCTTCGCACCAACGCGGTCGGCGCGGGACAGCTCGCATCGCTCGTGGGCGGCGACGTGCGCATCTTCGACCTGCCGTATGCGGGCGGGCCCGGTGAGTGCCTCCATCTCCTGTCGGTCGTGTCGCCGGTGGCCGACGATCTTGCGGTGGTCTACCTGCCGCAGCTGCCGGTCGGCTTGTGGGAGCTGTTGGCCGACCTCGGCATCCGGACGATTCCGGTGCCGCCGGACGAGTACGCGACGCTGGCCTGCAACGTGCTGGCGGTGAGCCCTGGCGAGGTCGTCATGGTCGAGGACAACCCGCGGACGGAGCGAGCGCTGCGCGAGGCGGGCTGCGAGGTCCACACGTACGCCGCCACCGAGATCGGCCACAACGGCTCGGGCGGCCCGACGTGTCTCACCCGCCCGATCCTCCGCGGGTGACCGCGCTCGACGATCTCGAACGATCGGTCCTGGCCGCGATCGACGGCTCACGGGCGGCGGCCGACCTGGCCGAGGTCGTAAGGATACCGAGCGTGACCGGGTCGGAAGAGGCCGTCCAGGCGACGATGGCCCGACTCATGGCCGACGCGGGGTTGGCCGTCGAACGCCTCGAGCCCGATCCATCGGCCGTGGCCGAAGATCCCGATTTCCCGGGAGCCGAGATGCCGCGGACGGCGCTGCCGATCGTGATCGGACGGCTGGCAGGCCGGCAACCGGGGACCCGCATCCTCCTGGTCGGCCATGTGGACGTCGTGCCGGTCGGCGATCACAGGACGTGGGTGGACGAGCCCTTCTCCGGGGCGATCCGGAATGGCCGCCTCTACGGCCGCGGCGCCTGCGACATGAAAGGCGGCGTGGTCTCGATCCTCACTGCCCTGCGGGCGATCGCCGCGACCGGCGCGATGGAGCGGCTGACCGGCGATGTCCGGTTCGTGAGCGTCCCGTCCGAGGAGGATGGTGGCCAGGGCATGCTCGCCGCGATCCGGGCCGGTGCCACCGGCGACCTGGCCGTCATCACCGAGCCCACCCGCCTGGATGTCGTGATCGCCCATGCCGGAGCGATCACCTTCCGGCTGACGGTGCCCGGCCGGGCCGCCCATGCCTCCATGCGCCGGGAGGGCGTCTCGGCCCTGGACAAGCTGTTCGTTCTCGAGCGGGCGCTGGCGGAGGACGAGGCCCAGCGCAACGGCCAGGAATCGGATCCGCTCATGACCGATCTGGGGCTGCCCTACCCGACGATCATCGGCAAGGTCAGCGGCGGCGAGTGGGCTTCGACCGTGATCGACACGGTCATCGCCGAGGGGCGATACGGGGTCCGGCTCGGCCAGACGGTCCGTGAGGCGGAGCGGGAGCTGCGCTCGGCGATCGAGGCCGCCTGTGAGGCGGACGACTTCCTGCGGAACCACCCGGCCATTGTCGAGGTGACCGGCGGCAGGTTCTCCTCGGCCGGGATCCGGGCCGAGGAGAA
>DASPWU010000036.1:0-2066 GCA_035637675.1 Candidatus Limnocylindria bacterium
TGGGCTGCCGCGCGTCTTCCGGGTGGGCGCCGACGGCGCCCGTCTCGGCACGAACTCCGCAGTGTTCGCGGTCGATGAGCTGGCGCCCCGGCTTGGGAGGACCGCCGCGAATCTCCGGGTGACGCTCGTGGCCGCCCACGATGCCTACGCCGACTCGGTGGCCGGCGCGGCCGAGCGGACGCTCCTGGGACGGGGCATTCGGCTTGCCGCACGGATCCCGTACGAGCTGTCGCGACCGGACTGGCCCGAGGTCATCGACCGGCTGGTCGCCAGCCGGTCGGATGTCGTCATCCTCGCCTCGCACATCGCGGACGGCGAGGCATTCCGGCGGGCCATGCTGGCGGCCGAGGTGCGGGTCGGGGCGCTCATCGGCTCGACGATGGCCCAGTGCATACCCGACTTCGGCAACGACCTGGGCGCCGATGCGATCGGCGTCTTCGCGTCCGACCGGCCACCCAGCTTTTTCAACGCGGACGCCCTCACGCCGGACGCTCGGTCCGTCTACGATCGATTCGCGACGGCCTGGCGCCAGCGCGCCGGCGACGAGCCAACCGAGGAGGGAATCTCCGGCTTCGCTGCAGCCTGGGCTCTCTTCCACGACGTGCTGCCGGGGGCCTCGCGGCTGGGGTCCATCGATCCGGAGACGATCGCGGCGGCCGCGCGCGCGGTCGATGTGCCCGATGGGGCGCTGCCCAATGGCGCGGGGCTCCACTTCTCGAGCGACCCGGCTCGGCTCGGACAGAACGAGCGATCAGCGGCCGTCATCTGGCAGTGGCAGGGCGTGCGCCAGAGCGTGACGGTCTGGCCGGCCGTCCTCGCATCGGGCACAATCGCCTTTGTCCCACTGCCGCGATGACAGCGGTCGCACGCCCCGCCGGTCATTCCGCGACGTCGCGCGGACTCGGTCACGGCGCGGGCTCGCGCATCGGCCGGCCGCTCCTCCTGGGAGCGGGGCTGGCGGGACTGGTCGCCGCCCGCTGGGCGGCGACCGTCGAAGGCAGTGTCGGGGCCCTCGCCGTCGGGCTGGCGTTCGGTGCAGGCCTCAACGCGCTCGCGCTGGCCGGTGGAGAGCCGCTCCGGCGGCCGCGTGCCGCGGGGCTGTCTCTTGCCAGATCCCTGGCGACCGGGGCAATCGCCGGAGCGGCACTCGTCGGCCTGGGCATCACAGGCTGGCTGACCGGGGCCGGTGCGGGCTCCGGCCCGGCGTTGGGGCCGGGCGCCTGGTTCAGCGGCGGCTTCGGGCCGTGGGCGGCGATCACGGTTCTCGTCGCGACGGCGGAGGAGCTGGTCCTGCGCGGAGCGCTCTTCGGCGCCATCTGGCGCGCCTCCGGCGTGACGGCCGCGGTCGTCGCGACGAGCGCAGCCTTCGCCCTCATCCACGTTCCGCTCTACGGCTGGCACGTCGTGCCGCTCGACCTGGGGGTTGGGCTGTTCCTGGGCGGCCTGCGGCTCATGTCGGGCGGTGTGACCACGCCGGCCGCCGCCCATACCCTGGCGGACCTGGCGACCTGGTGGCTGTGAGTCCGCGCCAGCGCACCGGCGCCGCATTCCTGGTCGCCGGACTCGCCTGGGCAGCGGTCGTCCAGCTCCTCGCGCCGAGCCACGCTCCGCCGCTCTACGACGGGGTCGTGCCGATCGATCCGTATCGCTGGCTGTCTCCTCCACCCGGCCGGCACGGCGGCGCGGAAGGCGTCTCGAGCGAAGTGCCCGTCACCGACGGCAAGAGCCCGCTCGTGGCGATCGCGACCCCGGAGCAGCCGCCCCAGGCGCAGATCTTTGCCGAGCCCGGCGCGTTTCCCCTGCCTCCGGGCACGACGTCGCTCCACGTATCGATCGCCCCGATTCCCGCGCAGGGAATCCCGGCCGACGGCTATATCGTCGGCAATGTCTACCGGATCACGGTCGTCAGTCAGGCCGGGACTCCGCTGACGGCGCCGCCGACCGCCCGGGTGAGCGTCGTCATGCGGGCTCCCGAGGACGTGCTCGAGGCGACCATGGAGCGAAATCGGGCCGGCTCCTGGGAGCCGCTCCGGACCTCACCCTCAGGCCTGGGCGGAACCTTTCTG
>DASPWU010000037.1:0-28268 GCA_035637675.1 Candidatus Limnocylindria bacterium
GGGTCATCACGGCGCCACGCGAGCCGCCATGCGCCCAGCCGGCCTTGGGCCGAGCAGGTCACGCGCCCGGCCCGACTGGGCGATCGCGCGCCAGCGACCTGGCCCGGAGAGCGGGCGCGCACGCAGGCGCAGCGACAGACGTGTCACGGAACCTCCGACCGACGCGTATCACAGACGCACCCGTCACAGCGGGCACGGCACGCGGTCGGTCGAGCTCCCGGCCTAGTTCGGTCGAACCCCCATAGTCCACCAGACCGAACCTTCCCACACCATACCACACTTTCCGGCAGGTCCAGCATGAGCTTCGAAAGCCGTCGTACAATAGGCGACTCGCCCGGGCTTCCGGTCTCTGCGAAAAGGGCTGTGTATCAGCCCGGACCTGGATGCGGGGTCCGCATCCGTTGCGTCCGCAACTGTTCGCTGACCAGGTGATCCTCCCGAGCGTGACGAGCCGAGCCGTCGAGGCGGATCCCGCATGGTGCTGCCGATCGATCCATCCCTGCGAGCACGCGATGTGCCCGCCGAGGCCTGCGACCGCCGGCTGCGTCGCCGAGGACACCGCTGTAGATCTCTCCCATTGGATTTCAATCGCTTTAGAATCAGGATGCCCGCCGAACCGTGGGCATCTGATTCCCCGGCGAATCGGCCGAGGGCATCAGACTCTTTCGGTTTCGGGCGTGGGCACAAGACTCTCCCGGAAGCGGGCATCAGACTCACCCGGGAATCGATGACAACCGGGCCGTTCGCAGGGCTCGGTTGAGCACGAATCGGCCGCAATGGCCGGCCCAGTGGGCATCGGACTTCGGATCAGGTGGTCGGGGTTGAATCCTGTCGGGCGCCCGACCGCGCCGCCGCCGGGTCCGGTCACAACCGATCTGCTGGGCTGAGCCGCCGAGCCGCCGCGAGCGCCCGCTCGGTCGCCGCCGACGCCGCGTAGCGCTGGAGCATGGCACGGCTTCGCCAACCCGCAATCCGCATGAGGTCGGTCTCCTGCATGCCGGAGCTGAGGGCCATGTGGGCGTAGCTGTGACGCAACTGGTGGGGATGGACGCGGTTGCCGAGCCCGGCCGCCCGGCCGCGGTCGGTGACCATCTGCGCGATCCCCGAGTCGGTCAGCCGGCCCTTCAGCCCGAGCCAGAGCCATGGCTGGCCGGCGGCGACGTGGCCGTCGCGAAGGCGAAGATAGCGGTCGAGCGACTTGACGGTCTTCGTCCCGACCGATAGCAGCCGCTCGCGGCGGCCCTTGCCCAGCACCCGGACGAGTCCCGCGTCGAGGTCGACGTCGTTCGTGTCGGGCTCGCTCGGCGTCCACCGTAGGTTCGCCACCTCTCCCCGGCGTGCACCGGTGTCGATAAACAGTCGGAGGATCGCGGCATCGCGCCGGCCGGCGAAGTTCCGATCCGCGTCGACGACCCGCAGGAGCGCCCGAAGCTCGGGCTCGCGCAGGACGGCCGGCGGCTGCTCGGGCACCTTCGGCGGCCGCATCCGAGCCATCGGGGAGGCCTCGACGAGCTCTTCTTCGGCTGCCCACCTGAAGAACGCCTGGAGTCCCGCATAGCGGTTGTGGGCCGTCGCCGGCGAGTGGCGGCCGAGGAGATCCTCGATGAACGCCTCGAGGTCCTCGCGCCGCAGGCCGTCGAGCGTACCCGGGCGCCCGGTCGCGGCGAGGAACCGGGCGAACTGGCCGGTCGCCTCGAGGTAGGTCCGGACCGTCTTCGGACTGAGGTTGGCGGCGCGGAGGTGGCGAGCGAACGAGGCGATGTCGCGCTCGAGGGGGCGTGCGCTATCATGCGGGGCGCTGGTCAGGGTTTTGGCCACAGGTGATAACTCGCAGAGCGGTGGACTGGATTTCGGGCACAGTTATAGTCTGTGAGAGCATAGTGGTCAAGACCGAAACGCAGTTAGAAGCTCTGATCAAGCACAAAACCGTGGGGCTATAGCTCAGCTGGAAGAGCGTCTGAATGGCATTCAGAAGGTCCGGGGTTCGAGTCCCCGTAGCTCCACCAACCCCCCACCGGGTCCGGCGGGGGGTTCACCGTCAACAGGGCACGATTCCGCAATGACGACGCAGAAGACTCGCAGCAGAACGAAGGTCAACGCCCAGGCGAACGCGAGGACGCCCGCGAAGGCCGGTGCGCGGGCGCGCGTGGAGCGCTACGAGCCGACCAAGATCGAGCCGCGCTGGCAGGCGCGCTGGGCCGAGCTGGGCATGCATACGACGGACCTGCACGACACGAGCCGCCGCAAGTTCTACCTGCTGACGATGTACCCGTACCCTTCGGGCGACCTGCACACCGGCCACTGGTACATCGTCACCCCGACCGACGCAATCGGCCGCTTCCGTCGGATGCACGGCGACAACGTCTTCCTGCCGATCGGCTTCGACGCCTTCGGGCTGCCGGCCGAGAACGCCGCGATCAAGGGCGGATTCAACCCGCGCGAATGGACGATGCGCAACATCGAGGATATGCGCCGCCAGTTTCGGAGCATGGGCGCCACTCTCGACTGGGACGCCGAGGTTGTGAGCTCCGACCCGTCGTACTACCGCTGGAACCAGTGGTTCTTTCTGCGCTTCCTGGAGGCCGGGCTGGCGTACCGCGCGAAGTCAGCGGTCGACTGGTGCCCCAACGACGGCACGCTGGCCCGCGAGCAGGTTGAGGGCGCCGACCGGCACTGCTGGCGGTGCGGCGCGAAGGTCGAGAAGCGCGACCTGGACCAGTGGTACCTGCGGGTCACGAAGTACGCCGACGAGCTGCTCGACTTCTCTGAGATCAAGTTCCCCGACCCGGTCCGGATCATGCAGACGAACTGGATCGGTCGATCGGAGGGCGGCGAGGTCGTGTTCGAGTCGGCGCCGGCCGAGCATCACCGAGGCGGCGCGGAGATCCGCGTGTTCACCACCCGGCCGGACACGCTGTTCGGCGCCACCTTCGTCGTCCTCGCACCCGAGCACCCGCTGGTCGCCGAGCTGACCGCGCCGGACCGGAAGGAGGAGGTCGAGGCGTACGTCGCTCGGGCCGCGGAACAAACCGAGATCGAGCGCCTGTCGGCCGATCGGGAGAAAACGGGCGTCCCGATCGGCGCGAACGCGGTCAACCCGGTGAACGGCGAGCTCGTGCCGATCTTCGTCGCCGACTACGTGCTGGCGACCTACGGCACCGGCGCGATCATGGCCGTGCCGGCGCACGACGAGCGCGACTTCGCATTCGCGAAGAAGTTCGGGCTGCCGATCCGGCGGGTCGTCGCCCGACCGGGCACCGAGGCCGACGACGTCACGGAGGCCTACATCGCCCATGCCGATGACGAGGTGCTCGTCAACAGCGGTGAGTTCAGCGGCCTGCCGGCCGACGAAGGCGGGCGCCGGATCGTCGCCTGGCTCGAGGAGCGGGGCAAGGGCAAGCCTGCGGTCACGTACCGGCTGCGCGACTGGCTCATCAGCCGCCAGCGCTACTGGGGCACCCCGATCCCGGTGATCCATTGCGACGAGTGCGGGATCGTCCCAGTCCCCGACGAGGACCTGCCGGTGCTGCTCCCCGATACGGTCGACTACGCGGGTGTTGGCGTGAACCCGCTGACCCGCGACGAGAAGTTCCTTAACGTGACGTGCCCGTCGTGCGGCGGCGCCGCGCAGCGCGAGACCGACACGATGGACACGTTCGTGGATTCGTCGTGGTACTGGTATCGCTACCTGTCGCCCGACAAGACCGACGGGCCGATCCAGCGCGACATGGTCGATGACTGGACTCCCGTCGAGCTGTACACCGGCGGCGCCGAGCACGCGGTCCTCCACCACCTCTACGGCCGCGAGTTCACCAAGATGATGCGGGACCTTGGGCTCATCGACCAGAACGAGCCGTGGAAGCGCGTGTTCAACCAGGGCCAGATCCTGGGCGCCGACGGCGAGCGCATGAGCAAGTCGCGCGGCAACGTCCAGGATCCCGACGAGCTGGTCCGGCGCTACGGCGCCGACGCCGTCCGGCTGTTCCTGATGTTCATGGGCCCCTGGGACCAGGGCGGGCCGTGGAGCCCGACGGGCATCGGCGGCGTGCATCGATTCCTGAACCGGGTGTGGGCGCTGGTCCTGGATCCGGCAGGCAGCGAGTCGGGCGATCGCGGAGCGGGACAGCTGCCGGCGGGCGAGGATCGGAGGGCGGCCGACCGGGCCATCCGGATGGCCGCCCATCGGGCGCTGCGAGCGGTCACCGCCGACTACGAGGACTTCAAGTTCAACACGATGGTCGCTCACCTGATGGAGCTGTCGAACACCCTGGCCCGCTATCGCGGCAGCGCCGTGGCCGGCGGCCCCGCCTGGGATGAGGCGGTCGAGCTCCTGCTGCTCATGCTGGCACCGGCCGCGCCACACATCGCCGAGGAGCTGTGGGCGCGACGGGCAGCGGCCGCCGGTCGCGACTGGTCGTCCATCCACACCCAGCGCTGGCCGATGGTCGACGAGTCGGTTGTGGTGGAGGAGACGCGCGAGATCCCGATCCAGGTCAACGGCAAGGTCCGCGACCGGGTGGTCGTGCCAAGCGGAATCAGCGAGCTCGAGCTGGAGCAGATCGCGCTGGCCCGGGACAAGATCCAGGGGATGCTCGACGGCCGGGCTCCCGAGCGCGTCATTCACGCCGGCGGACGGCTGGTCAATATCGTCGTTCGCTAGCGCGAGACAGGCGGCGGACCGCCGGAGTCTAGGGCCGGCAGGCAGCCGGCAGGTACGTGTACACGACGTAGAACGTGGCGGCCGCCAGCCCGGCAGAGTAGACCAGGCCCACCAGGCGCCACAGGACCCTCTCCGCCCCAAGCGCGAAGTAGGCGCCCGCAAGCGCGGCGATCACGGCCGGGCTGCCGGCGAAGATCACCCAGCGGGGAATCGGCTCGGGTTGAGCGCCCGCGGGCGGGATGGGCGGAACGCAGCTCAGGGACCCATCGGGTCCGGCGAGGTAGATGACGGCCGCGCCGGCCGCCGCGGCCAGCGCCGCGGACACGGCGACCGCGATCAGCAGCCTCACCACGATTCGAACCAGCCGGCGCAGTCGCCGCATGATCATCGCCTCCCTCACCGACGAATGACGAGCGCGAGCATACGCCGCGACGTCGTGCGATTTTCGTCGACTGCCGCGGTCGACATGTGCTCTGTCACGGCGGGCCGGGCCTGTGTCACGCTGCTGCCGCCGCTACCGCCACGGACACCCCGACGCGGCAGTATGCGTGCCCTTCCTGCATGCAGGCGTCCTCGGTCACTTCCAGCTCGTCGCCGAAGTAATCGCCGATGCCGCGGAGCATGCCCTTGCCAACGTTGCACAGCTTGCGCGGCGATTCATATCGAACGAGGATCCGATCGGGACTGGCGCGCTCGACAGATAGTTCCGGCGGACCGACGGCGAGCCCGTTGAGACGCTTCACCCGGTCGATCATCTCCTGGGCGTGCTCGATGACCTCGAGGCTTCGCCAATCCGGCCGGAGCAGGCCGCGGTACAGAGACAGCAGGTCGGCCACGATGAACCGCCCGTAGTTCTCGAGGATCTGGGTCGCCGCCGCGCCGTTGATGGCCGATGCGGCCGCGACCAGGGCGGCCGCCTCCTTGTCGGGATATTGCTGGATGGGCACGTACGCCCGGCTCTCGAGGCCGGCTCGTGCACGAATGACGTCCCAGGCCTCGGTGCCGCGGGTCGCCTTGATGTACTTCTTGAACTCGGTCAGAAAGATGCCATGCATCGCGCGGTTCCTCAGGCGGTCAACCGGAAGACGCTCACCGAATCGCCGAGGCGCTCGGCCCGAGTGACCAGAATGCCCATCTCGTCGGCCGAATCGGACGCTCCCTGGGCGTTCTGGTTGGTCACCACAGAGATCTCGCCGATCGACTCGGCAAGGTTGGCGGCCTGGAGAGACTGCTGCGCGGCCGCCTCCGAGATGGACTCGACGAGCCCGGCCAGCTCGCCCGAGATCGACTCGATCTCGTGGAGCTTCCGGCCCGCCTGGTCGGCCAGGCCGGAGCCCTCGACCACCTCGCGGGTCACGTCGTCCAGGCTGACGACCGCCTCGTGCGTCTCGCTCTGCACCGTCTTGACGAGCAGCGCGATGCGTCGCGTCGCGTCGGCCGATCGCTCGGCCAGCCGCTGGATTTCCTCGGCGACCACGGTGAAGCCTCGGCCGGCGTCGCCGGCCGAGGCGGCCTGGATCGACGCGTTGAGGGCCAGGATGGAGGTTCGGTCGGCGATCTCGTCGATGAGCGTGACGGCCTCGCCGATCTCCTGGGACCGCTCGCCCAGCCGCTTCGTCCGCTGGCCGGTTTCCTGGACCCGATCGCGGATCCGGCCCATGCCCTCGATCGTGGCGGCCACCGCACGGGCGCCCTCCACGGCCGCGGCCAGCGAACGCTGGGCCACCGACGCCGACGAGGTGGCGTTGTCGGAAACCTGCTCGACGGAGGCGGCAAGCTGGCCGACGGTGCTCAGGGTGGTGCCGATCTGCTCGGCCTGGGTGGCGCCCATCTCGGCCAGGCGGCCGGATGCGGCCTGCAGCTCCTTCGCGGACGCGGTCACCTGGCCGGTCGTCTCCTGGACGTTGTGGACCAGGTCCCGAAGCTGGCTGATCGTGTAGTTGAACGCGTCCGCGATGGCGCCCGTGACGTCCGTCGTGACCTCGGCCTGGACCGTCAGGTCGCCATCCGCGGCGCCGCTCACCTCTTCGAGCAGCTTCACGATCGACGCCTGCATGCGGTCGTTCTCTGCCCGCGACAGGTCGGCCTGGGCCGCGCTCGCCCGGCTCGCGGAGGCGAGGCGGTTGTTCGAGCGGGAAAGCCTCGCCGCGAACAGGAGGATGACCACCAGGAGCAGGACGGCCAGCGGGCCGACGGTGACGAGAAGCGTCTGGTGCGACTGCTCGACGGCCGCGTACAGCTCATCGGCCGGGCTGACCGAGACGACGAGCCGATCGCCGCCCATCTCCTGAAAGGATGCCCGCCAGGTTCGGCCGCCGTCCTGATAGGTCGTGGGGGCGACGTTGCCGTTGACCACATTGGCGATCATCTGCTTCCACGACGGCGACCCCTTGGCATCGGCCATCGGCAGGCCCGATGCCACGCCGGCCGGGATACCGGCGGCCTGTCGGTAGGCATCGATCGACGGGTGCTGGAGAAGGTGTCCGTCGCCCGAAAGGACGAATGCGTAGCCGCTGCCGCCAAACGGCCGCGAGTTGAGCTCGTCCTCGAACCAGGCGATCGGGATCTCGAAACGGATGATGCCGGCCACTCGGTTGCTGCCCACGACGATGGGCGAATCGAGGCCGATGACCCAGCGCTTGGATGACTTCGACACGAAGGGGTCTGTGACACGGACCTGGTGGCGGCCGAGGGCGACCGTTGCGCGGAAGTCGGCGTCGCGGGCGTTGCTGGACAGCTCCTCTGGCTTGAGCAGCCGGCCATAGGCCTCGCAGGCGACCTCGACGCCAGCTGCCGTGACGACGCACGCCCCGTCGAGTCCGTCGCGCTGGGCCAGATAGGTAATGAGGTCCTCGACCTGCTTGCGCTGTGCGACCAGGTTGGGATTGGCCGCCGGGTTGACCGCCAGGCCGACTGCCGGCTGCAGGAGGAAGGCGCCCAGAGTCTGATCTTCGGTTGCCAGACGCAGATCGTCCTGGGTCTTGGCGATGCGCGCATCGATGGCGCGGGCCAGGGTCGTGGCGTGATTGTCCAGGCGCTTGTTCGCCTCCGCCCTCGTGCCCTGGTCGACCTGCACCACGGCGGTCGATCCGGCGACGGCGGCGATGGCCAGCGTCGCCACGAGGACCAGGACCACGGTGGCCCACAGGGAGCCGATCAGAACCGACACGATTCGCGGCACGCGCATCGCAGGCGCGCGACCCCCTGCCGTACGCGGCATCGATGGCGAGCCCGGGGGCGAGCCATTCGGCTTGGCGATTCTCGGGCGACGAAGCTTGAACATCCGTTGGTCCCTCAGCTGTGGTAATCGATGTCTCGTGGTGGTTGCTGGTTGGCGGTGATGAGTTGGTGGCGTTGAGTTGGTCGTCTGACGGTCAGGGTCGGTGATGAAATGTGGGCGGTCCGTCGGTCTTGCCGGCCTGCTCAGGTCGGCAGTGGCAGCGCCGGCCGGTGCGTCTCGTGGCCGGTGGACCGGCTGGCCGGCGCGACTCGCCCGGCCAGCCGTCCGACGAGGTCGACGAGGTCGGATTCCTGGAACGGCTTCACGAGGTAGTCGTCCACACCCAGATCGATCGCGCGGGCTCGGTGCTTTTCGCCCGATCGCGAGGTGATGAGCACGATCGGCGTCTCGGCCAGGAGCGGATCGGCCCGAACGGCGCTTGTCAGCTCAAAGCCGTCCATCCGCGGCATCTCGATGTCGGACAGGATCACGTGGGGGCGCGGTGCATCGGCCGTCAACAGGTCCAGTGCCTCCATCCCGTCGCGGGCCTGGACGGTCGCCCAGCCCGCGCGGGCAGCCAGGGAGGCGAGCACGTGGCGGACGCTGACCGAATCGTCCACGATCAGGACACGCAGCTGATCGCCGGCGCGAGGTGCCGGGGCGGGGCGTTCCAGGCGCCGTGTGCTGCCCGCATGGGCGGCCTCCAGCAGGGTCTCCGCGTCGAGGATGAGGACGACCCGTCCGTTGGCGAGGACCGTGGCCCCGGCCAGGCCGGGCACGCCCGACAGGCCGCGGCCCAGCAGCCGCACGACCACTTCGCGCGTGTCGAGCAGCTCGTCGACGAGCAGCGCGACGCCCCGACCGCCCTTGAGCAGGAGGGCGCCGCCCAGTGCCGTCGGCGCGGCGGGTGCGTGACCCCCGACGGCGTCGGCGAGCCAGACCGCGTCACGCCGCGCCTCACCGTCATCCGATCGGAGCGCCAGGGTCCGCCCGCTGCCCTCCAGATCGTCCGCGCCGACCCGGATGACCTGGTCGATCGCGGTGACGGGGACCGCGAATGTTTCGTCGCCCGACCGGACCATGACGACGCGTGACAGCGCCAGGGTGAGAGGCAGCCTGATCGCGAAGGTGGTCCCCGACCCGGCTTCCGTGCGTACCTCGATGGTCCCGTTGAGCTCGCGAACGGCGGCCCGCACGGCATCCAGGCCGACGCCACGACCGGAGACCTCGGTCACCTCGGCCCGCGTGCTGAACCCGGACTCGAAGATGAGGGCCTCCAGCTCGTCACTGGTGGCCGCGGCGGAGCGGCTCCGCGACAGGCGGCCGGAGCGGCGGGCCCGGGCCCGGATGGCCTCGTGGTCCAGGCCGGCCCCATCATCGATCACCTCGACGAGCGCCTGGCTGCCCTCGTAGCGAGCGGCGATGCGCACGACGGCGCGCGGCAGCTTGCCGGCCGCGGCCCTTGCCGCCGGGGGCTCCACGCCATGGTCGATGGCGTTGCGCAGCAGGTGGAGGAGTGGGTCGGCAAGACGGTCGAGGAGCGGCTTGTCGATCGCCACGTCGCCGCCCTCCAGCACGAAGATCGCGCTCTTGCCTGCCTGCTCCGCGGTGACTCGTACGATCCGGTCCAGCCGGGTCGACAGCGTCGAGAGCGGCACCATTCGCAGGCGCATCAGCCGATCCTGGAGATCCTGGGTCGAGCGCCGAAGGCGGGTCGACTCACGTTCGGTGGCGCCGAGGGTCTCGCGGAGCTGTCGCTGACCTTCGACGAGGTCGGCGGCAGCCTCCGTAAGCTGTCGCGACAGGACGTGCCACTCCGTGTAGCGATCGAATTCGAGCTCGTCGAAGCCGTGCGGGAGGGTCGCGTCGGCCGCGGCCGGCTGCATCTGCGCGTTCGCTCGGGCGGCCAAGGGTCCCCCGCCGGCGAGCGACTCTGCCTCGAATCGCATCCACGTTCGCGACAGGCGGTCGAGGCTGGCATCCAGCTGGGCGACCTGGCGGCCGAGCTCGGCGACCTGCTGCTCGAATGCCGACCGGCTGATGATGACCTCGCCCTGCAACCCGATGATCTCGTCCAGGCGGCTCACCGGCACGCGCACGGACTGGGCGCCAGCCCGCCTCTCGCCGCCGGATCGCCGGTCAGCGCCAGCCGCTCGCCGCTTCTCCGTGTGGGGCGCCGGGTGCGCGGGCCTTCGCCGTGCCGGTGCCGATCGGGGAGAGACCGGGGTCGCCGGGATCTGCGCTCGGCCGAGCATGGCGTCGAATCGGGCGGCGAGGTCGGCCGGCAGCGCGGTGGCCGGAGCATCTTCCCCAAGGACCACCGCATGCAGGCGGTCGGTCGCGGCCAGCAGGAGCAAGGGAACGTCAGGCGTCGCCGGGATCCGGCCCTCGGCGATGGCGCCCAGCAGGTCTTCCATCCGGTGGGCGAGCGCGCTGATCGCTCGCAGCCCGACCATCGCCGCGGCGCCCTTGAGCGTGTGGGCGCTGCGCCGCACGTCGGCAAGCGCCTCCTCATCATCGGCAGTCTCGACGAGTCGCGACAACGCCGCGGACATGACGGCGAGGTGATCCTGGGCTTCGCTGCCAAAGACCTCCAGCAGCTCGGCGGAGATGGCCGCTCCGTCCTCGCCCTCGTCCTCGGCCCAATCGCGATCGACGTTCCTGAGCTCGGCGGCCGCCGCTTCCGGCGCCGGAGCCGTGGAGTAGCCGGCCAGCAGGCCCGCCTCCACCGCTTCGAGGCGCTCGGACAGTCGCTCGGCTTCGGCGGGCGTGATCGGCTGTCCGGCGTAGGCTCGGCGATCCAGCTCGTCCTCGATCAGGCGAGCCACGTCGCTGAGCGCGTGCTCGCCGACCGCGGCCGCGCTCGTCCGGATGTTGTGGACGAGGCGATACGCTTCCTGCAGGGCGGCCTGGGCAGACTCGGGCACGCAGGCGCCGGCAATCGCCGCCCGAATGAGGGGAACCGCCTCGGCGGCTTCCTCGAGGAAGGCGGGCATCAGTGTCTGCTCCATCGCGCGATCCGCCTCGGCCATCAGGCGCCTGCCTGACCGACGGGATCCGGCCAGGCCGCGGCCAGGAGGAGTTCCACGTCCACCGCGACGACTGTGGCGCTCGCCTCGGGCCGGTAGGCGCCGCGAGCGATCTGGCCGAGCGAGCCATCCAGCGGCTCATCCTCGAACTGGTGGTGCGGGTAGCGTTCGATCCTGCCCAGCCGCTCGACGAGCAGGCCGGCCGCCATGTCGCCATCGTCGGTGCGGATGACCACGACGTGTCCGCCGGGCACGTCGGATGGCTGGCCGAGCAGCGCGGGCATGTCGATCAGCGAGATGACGTCCTCACGCCAGCCGATCACACCGACGATCCAGCCGGGCGCATTGGGGACGCGGGTCACATGGCCAACTTCGCCCACCTGGGCAACGTTCTTGAGCGGAACGGCGAACCGCCCACCGGCGACCGAGAACACGACACACTCGTCGCCGGGCTCGGTCGCGACTGCCGCCCGGCCGAGCTGGTCCAGCTCCCAGGCCGGGGCCGGCAGCGCGTCGGCGTTTCGCCATGCCGGCCCCGAGTCGGCTTCGCCCAACGGCAGGGACGCCAGTCCGCTGAGATCGGGCAGCCGGGGGTCCGTCTGGTGCGCGGCCTCGGGCTCCGGCAGGCTGCGCAGGTCCGGCAGCTCCAGCCCTGCCGCGGTGAGGCCGCTCAGGTCGGGCAGTCCGGGCTCGGGTTGATCGCGCAGGGCGGCGAGATCGGGCAGTCCGGGTTCGGCGTCAGGCCCGGCGACGGCGTCGGCGGGCGCCGTGATGGCCTTGCCACCGGCTGTCGCCTCGGGCAGCTTCATGTCGTCGGGACGCTGGCCGAGCAGTGACCCGACGTCGGGCATCCCCTTGCCCAGGACGAGCGCCGGATCGGCGCTGACGTCGGGATGCGGACCGAGCCGGGCGAGGGCGGCCAGGTCCGGCAGCTCCGTGCCGGACTTTGAGGCCGTGGCGTCGCGTGACTCGACGCCGGAGGCGAGGACCGTCGAGCCCGAGGCGGGATCCGTCGACCGGTGCTCTCGCCGGCGTCGACCCGTCCTGTGCTCGTGCGCTCGGTCCTTGGCCATGTGGCTCAGAGCTGGCGATCGACGGCTGCGAGCAGTTGCTCGCTGGTGAAGGGCTTGGTCACGTACTCGTCGGCACCCTGGCGCATGCCCCAGAAGCGGTCGCTGGCCTGGTCCTTGCCGCTGACCAGGATGACCTTGGACTCACGCGTCGCGACGTCGGTCTTGAGCTGGCGACAGACCTGGAAGCCGCTCTTACCCGGCAGCACGATGTCCAGCACCACGAGACGCGGGCGCTCCACCGATGCCTTGGCCACCGCCTCGTCGCCGTCGACTGCCGTGAGGACCCGATAGCCGCGATGCGTCAGCAGGGAGACGATCAGGCTGAGGTCCGTCGGGCTGTCGTCGACGACGAGAATCGAGTTGGTGGTCATTGCCTGCTCCTCGGATGGACGTACGAATGGCGGTGGGGCAGCTGTCCTCCCGGGCGGGGACGCCAGGCCCAGCCGGCCAGCCTGAGGGCGCCTGTCACCGTGCCGCTCCGCAGTGCTGCGCGACGGTGTCCAGGAGGACCCTGGAAGCGAATGGCTTGGTGATGTAGTCGGTGCAGCCGGCCATGCGCCCGCGGACCTTGTCGAAGAACCCGTCCTTGCCCGACAGCATCACGACCGGGATGGCCTTGGTCCGCTCGTTGGCTCGCACCCTGCGACACAGCTTGTAGCCATCCATGCCGGGCATCGTGATGTCCAGCAGGATGAGATCGGGCTGGGACTCCTCGAGCTTTCGCAACGCGTCCAGGCCGTCGACGGCGGTCACGACGTGGTAACCCTCGGCCTCGAGGCCGATCGAAACTGCCTTCCGGATCGTTGGGCTGTCGTCGATCACCATGACCAGGGGCTGGCCACCGGCTCGCGCCACGCCATCGGCCGGCGGCCGGAGCGTCCAGGCGGCGCCGGTCGTCTCGGGCGTGAAGGGCGACGGCACGGATGACGGCATGGGCGACGGCGGCGGCGACGGGATGGTCGGCGCCTCGACCAGGCGATCGAAGCTTGCGTGCGGAACGACGATCGGGCGCGGCTTCTCGACCATGGGGCTGGGGGCGCTGCGCGCGGTCACGGGTGGCGGAGGATCGACCGGCGCCGGCTGGGCGGGTGGCAGGGACCGCTCGGCCGGCCATTCCTGGGTTGCCGATGCGTCGGCTGGCCGCCTGACCGCCTGCTGAGCCACGACGATGGTCGTGGGGTGCCGCGGCGTAACCAGATCGATCTCGGGCCACTCGATCGAGGAACGGTCCAGGGCCGGCCTGGCGGCGGAGCGGCTGGATGAGGCGGCTCGCTCGGCGCGAGGCGCGGCCGGCTCGGCGGCCGCGGATGGCTTGGCTCGTTTCGCGGGCGGCTCAGGGACCGAGGCCGTTGGCGCCTCGGTGACGGTGGGCGTCGGCGGCTCGGCGGCCGCGGATGGCTGGAGCGGCTCGGCGGCCGTGGATGGCTGGATCGGCTCGGCCGTGACCCGGTGGATGGGAGGCCCCGCGGGTGCCTCGGGGACGAGCGCGACCGTGGCCGATTCACGGGCCTCGGCCGCCGCCAGCATCTCGGCCTCGCGCAGAGCCTCTGCCTCGAGCCGTTCCTCGACTTCCTGGCGAGAGCGGACGCTCGCCAGGGTAGCTCGAAGACGCTCGCTGTCCGGGCTGACCGCGAGCGCTCGCTCGAGCGCCTCCACGCGGGCATCGTCGTCCGGGGCCAGCTGGGCGAGCAACGCCCAGACCTGCTCGTTGCCCGGGTTGAGCTGCGACGCCTCCGTCAGGTATTCCGTGGCGAGGCCGCGATCACCGGCCATTGCCGCCTCCATCCCCTCGTGGAGCAGCAGGCGTTCGAGGGTCGACGAGGCGAGCGCGTGCTTCGGGTCCAGCTGAAGGACCTTCCGAAGATGGCCCATGGCCGCCGGCGGCGATCCCGCCACGGACGCCAGCCACAGCCATGCCCGGTCGTAGCCGGGATCGACCGTGCAGCATTCTTCGAGTGCGGCCCGGGCATGGACGTCGTCGCCGGCCTCGGCTGCTGCGACGCCGATCCTGAGGAGCATGGTCTTCAGAGAATCGACGACCTCGGCGCGCGCGGGATTGAGCTGCCACGCGCGTCGGAGGTGAGCCAGCGCCTCCTCCTGTCCGCGGGCGACCGACGCGAGCCAGACATGAGCCAGCTCGTTGTCCGGTTCGTGGTCGGTCAGCTCGAGAAGAACGCGTCGAGCCCGCTCTTTGTCGCCGGCCTTGGCCGCGAGGATCGCTCGATCCAGCAGGTCAGTGCCGCCGCGAGCGTCGGCCGTGCCGAAAACCTCCGCATCGGTCGTCACGAGTTGCTATGGCTCCGTAGCGCACAGGGTGGTCCGCTGGCCATGTTGGCCCACACGGTCGGCGTATCCCACTGGCGCGTTAGTCCTGTTACGGGCGGTCGCGAGTACCGGTGATGGGTACGGTTACCCCGCGGAGCCCGGCGGTCAGCTCAGCCCGAGGCGCGGAGCGAACGGCCTTCGAAGGCCTCGATGCGGACCGCGACCTCCGCCGGGACGGGCTTCGACGTGGCGCGACCGTAGTCGTAATGGACGAGGACGCTCTCGCAGACCGCCACCAGGCGAGCCCGGCGCACCTGGCTGTCCGGGGCGGTGATGCGATGCTCGGCGGTCATGCTCGACCGTCCGATGCGGGTCATGCGCGTCTCCACTGTGAGCGTCTCGCCGTAGAAGGCCGGCGAGCGGTAGACCATCCGAGATTCGGCGAGGATGAAGCTCGGCTCGCCATGGACGCCAAGGCGGACGGGCTCGTCCAGGATCTCCTCGAGATACCTGGTCCGGGCGGTCTCGACGTACGTGTGATACAGCGCGTTGTTGACGTGGCCCATCGCGTCCGTGTCGGCGAAGCGGACCTCGATGGCCCGGGCATGACGGAACGGTCCGGGGAGGTCGCGCGGATCGGGCGGGACCTCGATCCGGAAGTCAGGCACTGGCGGCCGGCACTTCGGTTCCGCCGAGCTCGCCGGCCTTTGCCCGGGCGCGATGGCGGGCGGCCTTCGCCCGATTGCCGCAGGTGGCCATGTCACACCAGCGCCGTCGACCGGTCGGCGACGAGTCGAAGAAGACCCAGCGACAGGTGTCGTTGTCGCAGATGCGCAGCCGATCGGCGCGATCTCCGCTGACCTCGCGGGCCACCCGCTCGGCGATGCGGGCGAGCGCGTCGTCGAGAGGGTCGCCCTCGTGACGGTGGTCGAGCGACACCCCGTCCTCCCCCGCCACGAGCACGAGGCGCTGGTGGGCGCGCATCGCCTGGTTCACGACATCGACCGCACTCCGGACGGGCGGGCGCCGCTCCACCGTTGCGTCGACGAGCTCACGCAAGGCGGCCCTGACCTGCCGGACGCGCGCCAGGGCCCGAGTGGCCGCCGGCCCGGGTTCCATGAGCCGAGCTATCGCCGGGTCGAGCGAGGCGTCGTGCAGCAGGCCATGGTCGTGCAACCACTCGGCCATGTCGGCGGGTTGTACAAAGTGATCGAACGGTTCGCCGTGCTCGAGCTCGAGCGTATCGATGAAGTCGAGCGCGTCCCCGATCGCGACGTCGTGGGTATGGGAAATCGCCGGTGGATTCATGATGGTAACCAGAATACCGCCATTGACAGGTTACGCGCAAGCGGGTACTATTCTCGTAACCCCTGTAGCCGTTTCAACCAGTTATTAGGAGCCACATCATGGACGGCGTTCTGGCATTTCTCATGACGCTCTTCCTCGCGGTTGGCCTGGGGCTCGCCGCCGTTGGCTGGGGCCACGATTCCCGGCCGATCAGCCCGGAAGGAGACCGCCGATGACGTGGTACGTGCAGCTCCTGCAGGTCAACGACATGCTCGCCGCGCGCGAGGAAGAGGCGAGCCGGCTCCGGCTGGCGCGCCTCGCCGCCGGGGATGAGGTGCGGCATGGCCAGCGTCCGGCGGTCGGTGTCGCCCGGAGGCTGGGTGCGCGCCTGGCAGTCGCGGTGGGGCGATCGGCCACCCGGGTTGCATGGGCCCTCGACGCGGAGACCGCACGAGCGGCCTGAATCCTCTCTTGGGATGGTGAGTCGAGGGTGGGCGGCCGTATTCGTTACCCTGTCGAAATGAGTCATGGCCGCTGACGGGCAGGCCGATCACCTCGCCGCGGTCTCCTGGGGGCCGGGTCGGATCGATCTCTTCTGGACGGACGAGGCGTTGGCCGTTTGGCATCGCGCCTGGATTCGCGGGGAGTGGAAGCGCCCCGAGTCTCTCGGTGGAGCCGCGGCCGGAGGGATCGCGGTCACCGCGTGGGCCGTCGACGAGATGGAGCTGTTCGCGGTGTTCGCCGATGGCGAGCTCTGGGATCGCTACTGGGACGGTGACGCGTGGCACGAGTGGGAGTCGCTCGGCGGAACCTTGGCGGGGCCGCCGGCCGCCGCGTCCTCCGGCCCCGACCGGATCGATGTTTTCTCGCCCGGCCGGGACGGCGCGACCTGGCACCGCTGGTGGGACGGTACGCGCTGGGTCGACTGGGAGACGCTGCCCGACTGACCGCAGTGAAAGCCGCGATAAGTCGCAGCTA
Source organism: Candidatus Limnocylindria bacterium (assembly GCA_035637675.1). Classification (GTDB taxonomy): domain Bacteria; phylum Chloroflexota; class Limnocylindria; order Limnocylindrales; family CSP1-4; genus C-114. Next base: position 16,513 of record DASPWU010000037.1, read on the forward strand.
AGGGGCGCCCGCTAGGGTTCGTATCGACGGCCGCCGACGCCGGACGTGCCCCCCGACGTCGGCGGCTGTTTCCCGTGTGTCCGTTCTTCCGCCGCGCTTCGTGAAGCCGCCGCGCTGAGGGAGGTTCGCGTGGATCTCGGCCTGTCGCCGTGGCGGACGTTGGAGCCGCCCGATCCATCCGCTGGTGGCGCGCCGGCGAGCTCGGGGGACGGCGCCAGCGGCATCGATGCGGGGAACACCGGGGAACGTGCGCCGGCCGTGCCGCTCCTGTGGCTGGCGGGAGGGCTGCTGGCCGGGGCGATTGTCGCCGGCGGCGCGGTCCTCGTCCTGACGGCTCCGCACTCGTCGACGACGTTGTCGCCTGGCGCGGAGGCGATCGCGTCGCCGACGGGATCGGATGATCCGCTTGCCGGCGCGGCCGTCGTCGTGGTCGAAGTCGGTGGCGCGGTCGGCCGACCCGGCTTGTATCGACTTCCGGCGGGAGCGCGCGTGGCGGACGCGGTTGCGGCCGCCGGCGGGTTCTCCCCGCGGGTCGACGCCGGGCGCGCGGATCGAGAGCTGAATCTCGCCCAGCCGGTCCGCGACGGCGACGAGATCCGGGTGCCCTCCCGCGACGATCCCGCCACCGCCCCGGCCGGACCGGCTGCCGGCGGGGGCCAGACCGCGAACGGCCCGCTCGATCTCAACACCGCAACCGCAGAGCAACTTGATGGCCTGCCGGGCATCGGGCCGGTCACCGCGGCCAAGATCATCGCGGCTCGGGAGCAGCAGCCATTCCGCGCCATTGACGACCTGCGGACCCGAAAGCTCGTGGGCTCGGCAACGTTCGAGAAGCTCCGCGGCCTGGTCACCGTTCGCTGATGCCGCGAAGCGGCTGGGTCGCGGTCGGCGCCGTGTCGGCGGCGCTGGCCGGATCGGCCGTCGCCTCGGCCGTGTCGGCAGCGCCGCGATTCCCGATCGCCATGGTCATCGTCGCTGGCGCCGTCCCGCTCGCGGTCGTGGCATACCGGCGGGGATCGCGACGGGCGATGGCCGCGATGGCGGGAGCCCTCCTCGTGGGGCTCCGCCTCATCGTCGCCGGCGATGCGGGCATGCCCGAGCCGTCGGCCATCGGCCTGGGTGACACGGAGTGGACCGGGTTGGTGGTCGCCGTCTCGGCGCCGCGCGACGGACGGCAGGTTGCCTTCCTCGAGCTCGCGCCGGGCGGACGTGACGGCACGGCCGGACGTGCCGGCCCGGCCGGGTCCGCCATGCGGACCGCGGCGACGCTGCCCCGGTATCCGCCGGTTCGACCGGGGCAACAGGTTCGCGTCAGCGGTCGCCTGGAGCCGGTGCCGGTCGACGATTACGGCCGCTACCTGGCGCGGATCGGGGTCGCCGCGACGGTGCGGGCCCGCTCGCTGGAGGTCACCGGCGAAGATGCCGGGCCAGGCAACCTCGTCGAGCGGATCCGACGCGCCGGAGACGAGGCGCTCACCCGGGTGCTGCCGGAGCCGGAAGCCGGCCTGGCATCCGGGATCATCGTCGGCCTGCGGGAGCGCGTCGATCGCGACCTGGCGGCCGCGTTCACCGCGGCCGGCGTCAGCCACGTCGTGGCCATCTCGGGCTGGAACATTGCGATCGTGGGCGCGACCGTGGCGGCGCTGCTGCGACGTTGGCCACGCCGCCGGCGGTCTGCTGCGATCCTGCTGGCGGTCATCGCCTACACCGTTCTGACCGGCGCCTCGGCGTCGGTCCTGCGCGCAGCGACCATGGCTGTGGTCGTGCTCCTGGCCAGGGAGTCCGGCCGAGCCGGCCACGCGTCCGCCGCCCTCGGGTGGGCGGTCGTCGGGGTGCTCGCCGCGGATCCGGGCTATGTCGTCGACCCGGGCTTTGCCCTGTCTGCCGCAGCCACAGGCGGGCTGATCGCGTGGGCGACACCGCTGACGGAGCGTCTGGCCGGCTGGCAGAACGGCCGGTTGCCCCGCTGGCTGTGCGAATCGCTCGCCGTGTCCATCGCCGCCGAGGCCGCGACGCTGCCCATCGCCCTGGCCTGGTTCGGGCGGTTCGCCCTGCTTGCGCCCATCGTGAACCTGCTCGTCGTGCCTCTCGTCGCCCCGGCGATGGCGGCTGGAGGCCTGGCGCTGGTGGCCGGTGGAGCGGCGATGCTCAGTGGTCCCGGGCCGGTCGCGGTTGCATTCGGCTTGCCGGCATGGGCCGCCCTTGGATCGATGGTCGGAATCGTCCGGGCCGTCTCCGCGCTGCCCTTTGCCAGCATCACGCTGGAGCCGCCGGCCAACGTCGCGGCCGCGGTCGCGGCCGCGGGCTGCGTGGTTACCATCGCCCACCGGGATCGCCTTCGCCGAGCCTTGCCCGGAGGCGGTCTCGACCCGGCGGGCAACCGCACCATCCGAATGGACGCGCGTCCGGCCGACGGGACGCCGCAGGCGCGCAGACAGCGGGCCACCCATCGGCCCCGACTGTCCACTGCGTCACGACTGGTCGGTGCCGGGTTGGCTGCGACGGTCGCGGCGGTGGTCCTCATCGTCTCGAACCGCCCGGACGGCACCGTCCACCTGACAGTGCTGGACGTCGGGCAAGGGGACGCGATCCTGGTCGAGGGCGACCGCGGCGGGCGGATGCTCGTGGACGGAGGGCCGGACCCGGACCGGCTGCTGATTCAGCTCGATGCCCACGTTCCGCCGTGGGACCGCCGCCTCGATCTCGTGATCCTGACCCACCCCCATGAGGATCACGTCGGCGGGCTGCCGCTCCTCCTCATGCGATATCGGGTGGGCCGGGTCATGGAGCCGGGCATGATCGGACCGGGGCCAGGCTACCAGGCATGGCAGGCCGAGCTCCAGGCGCTCGGGACGAAGGCCGGCCGACTGGCAACCGGCGACGGCTTCACGCTGGACGGCATCGCCTTCCGCGTCCTGTGGCCGGATCGGGGAGGAGTGCCCATCGAGCCGGCCGACAGCGGCACCGCGATCAACAACGTGTCGATCGTCCTGCTTGGGACGTTCGACCGCGAGCGGTTCCTCCTCGCCGGAGACATCGAGGAAGAGATCGACCCGGTGCTCCTGGAGCGGGGCCTGCCCTCGGTCGAGGTGCTGAAGGTTGCCCATCACGGCAGCCGGACGTCCTCCACGAGCGCCTTTCTCGACGCGGTCCGGCCGCGGATCGGGCTGGTTTCCGTGGGCCTGCGCAACACCTACGGGCATCCGGCGCCTGCGACGATCGAGCGGCTGCGGACCCACGGAGTCCGGGTGCTCCGGACGGACCTCGACGGAACCGTGGACGTGTCACTCGACGGGACTCGCGCCACCGTCCATGCGGAAGGCGCACGACCGCAGCGAGCGTCCACTCCGGGTGCCGCACGCCCGGGCTCCCCCATCGTGGGGATTGCGTGCGCCGTCCCGAGGGCTGCGAGCACTGCCCGGGCGCGGGCTCCCGCCGAGTTCCCACCGGCGCGAGCACGGGCCGCCGTGCATTCGAGCCTCCTGTACCATCGGCCCGATGACGGTTCCCGGACGGGTCGACGCCGCCTGCCTCCTGCTCTCCCTGGACCCGTCGCCGCGGTTCATCCGTCACGCTCGGGCCGTCGCCGAGGTGGCCGGCTGGCTTGCCCTCCGGATCGCGGCGGGCGGCACCTCGATCGACCGCAGGTTGGTCGAGTCCGCGGCGCTGCTCCACGACGTCGACAAGGTGCTGCCGCGCGACGACCCGGCACGGGCTCTCCCCCACGGCGACGGCTCGGCCGCCTGGCTCACTCGCATGGGCCACCCGGAGCTGGCCAGGGCCGTTGCTGCCCACCCGGTGACCCGCCTCGTCGACGAGGAGCGGTACCGGCGCTGGTCGGCCTTTGCGAGCCGCGAGGAGCGGGTCGTGGCCTACGCCGACAAGCGCGCCGCGCAGCACGTGGAACCGATGGCGGCGCGGTTCGCGAGGTGGGCGCGACGCCACCCCGAACGGGGCGCCTGGAACCGAGCCGTCCTGGCGCGCGCGGAGCGGATGGAGTTGGAGCTATGCCGGGCGGCCGGGATCCGCCCCGCCGACCTTCGCCGTCTCGCTTGGACCGGCCCCGCGCTGGCCGCCGCCCGGCGGCAACGGTCGGCTCCGGCGGATGGGCCCAGGCGGTCCGGCGGTCCCCAGGCACAACAGTGACGGCTCGCGACTCTGCGGGAGGCCCCGGCGGATCGGCGATCGGCTATTTCTGGGGCGACGACGGCTACGGCCTGGACCGCGCCGCGGCGGGCATCGGAGAGCGGCTGGCAGCGGCCGCCGGGATCCCGCCGGAACGCTGGAATATCAGCGGCGCGGAGGTGTCCGCGGCCCGGATCGGCGAGCGGGTCGCGACCGCCACGCTCTTCGGCGGTGGCACGCTCGCCGTGGTGAGCGAGCCGAGTCCGCTATTCCGATCACGCGACGGCCGGGAGGCGCTCACGGACACCCTGCGGATGGTCGCGCCGGGCAACGGCCTCGTATTCATCGAACTGCTGAAGGACCTGCCCAGACCCAGGGATCCGGACCACGGGCGCCAGGCGTTCGTGGCGTCAGTCCGGGCGGCCGGCGGCGAGGCTCGCCTGCTGGCAGCCCCGAACGGCGGAGCGCTGGTCCGCTGGATCGAGGAGCGCGCCCGCGAACGGTCGATCGGTCTCGGCCAAGGCACCGCGGCGGAGATCGCGAGGCGGCTGGGCGGGCTCGTCAGAGAGGGAGACGTGGACCGGCGCCGCCAGGGCCAGCTGGCCGTCGCCGAGATCGAGAAGCTGTCGCTCCTGCACGTCGACGGCGGCGAGGTGACCATGGACGATGTGCGCGCCCTCGTCGCCGAGGCCGTGCCTGGCTCGGCGTTCGCGTTCCTGGACGCCATCGGTGAGCGACGCTCGCGAGACGGCACGGACCTTCTGGAGCGCCTGCTGGAGTCGACCCCGGAGCCGGTCGTCCTCGCCCAGATCTACGGCCGGATCCGCCAGCTGCTGGACGTTGCCGATCGACTCGCCGCCGGCCAGGAGCCGCGCGACCTGGCGACCGGCGTCAAGGTTCACCCCTTCGTGCTGGAGAAGCTCGTCCGGCAGGCCCACGCCTGGTCCGTCGACGAGCTCGAGGCGGCGCTGGGCGGCCTGCTCGAGCTCGACATCCTCGTCAAGGGCGCGAACGGGACGGGCTCGACCGAGACCGGTCGCCGGCTGGCGTTCACCCTCTGGCTGGCCGACCACGTGGCTCGCGTCCCGGGCGGGATGCCGGCGCGGGCGAGATCGGCGAACGCCTCGTAGGACCGAGGGATCTTGACAGGGTTCTTCTGAGATGGCCGCGGATCGCGGCGCTGACGCGCCGGCGCTCGCTCAGTCGGCGCTCGACCAGGCCTGCTCCTGGACGACCAGGTCGCTCTCGATGGCGAAGACGCAGCGGCCCTCACCCAGCTCGAGGAGGTCGATGAGGTCCGGGTCGATGTACAGCTGGTGGCAGTCCTCGCACAGGCCGGCGGGGATCCCGAAGCACAGCCGCTCGGTGCGATCCGGCAGCCTGAAGGTCGTGTCGAACCGGGTCACGATGAGCTTGTGAGAGCAGCGCGGACAGCGCTCGCGGAGGCGGGACATCGAACCAGGTGACCTCGGATCGGACCGGCCCATCCGACCGATCGCTGCCCGCATCCTAGGTAGCGCTCCGCGGGCCAGACATGACCCGCTGGTACCGCTTGCGGCGGTACTCGGACCGTACTTCCATGGCCCTGTAGCCTCCGGCCGGCCAGCCGCGCAGGCTGGCCGCCCCGCGGCGCCTACTGGACGCGCAGGATCGTCCGCGCCTCCGACCAGTGCTTCTCGAGCTGGTAGAAGTCCCGCTCGGGCGGGGTGAAGATGTGGACGATCACCGACCCGAAGTCGACCAGGACCCAATGTGACGCCGGCTCGCCCTCGCGGCCGATTGGCCGGATCTTCTCCGCTCGGAGCGCTTCCAGGATCCCGTCGGCGATCGCGGCCAGCTGCCGTTCCGAGCCGCCCGAACAGATGACGAAGTAGTCGGCGATCGTCGTGAGCCCGGCGAGGTCGAGCAGGACGATGTCGGCTGCCTTCTTGTCCTCGGCGACCTCGACGATCCGGCGGGCGACCTCGAGAGGCGGACGCTCCTCGCCGGCAGGAGTGGCGATCGCCGCGCGGTGAGGGAGGCCGTCGGGTCGCGGCAGCAGCGCAGCTCCGCCGGCCTGTCCGTTCTTCGGCCTTCTCGTCCTGGTCGTGGCGCCGGGGCTGGGATCGGTCACGGGGCGAAGGTTCCTCCAGTGGGTGGCCGGGAGGCAGCGACGGCATTCCGGTACAGCCTATGGTCACCGATGTAAGCCGCGACCGCATCCGGCACCAGGTAGCGGACCGACAGTCCCCGCGCGGCGCGCGAGCGCACTTCGGTCGCCGCCAGCCGCAGTCGGGGTCCGTCGAGGAGGCGGACGCGATCTGCGAGCTCAGGCAGGGCCGTGGCGATCGTTCCCAAGTCGGCCGGCGGATGGCCGTCACGCGGCAGGACCGCCAGCCGGGATAGCTCCAGGATCCCGGCCGGCTCGCGCCAGTCGAGGAAATCTGCGAACGCCTCCGCCGAGAGGATGAACCACATGTCTGGCGGTCGATCTCCGCCAGCCTCGCCGGCCATGGCCCGCAGGGTGTCGACGGCGAACGAGGGGCCCTCCCGGTCCAGCTCGATGCGCGACAGCCCGAAGGCCGGATTGGCCTGGATCGCGAGCGCGACCATGGCGGCTCGATCGTCGGCGCCGGCGATGGGACGGTCGGGACGGTGGGGCGGAATCCGGGCGGGAACGAACAGCACGCGCTCTAGGCCGAGCACCTCACGTGCGGCCTCGGCGATCGCGAGGTGGCCGTGGTGGATCGGGTCGAAGGTCCCGCCCAGGATGCCGAGGCGCCCGGGCACGACGGCCGCCGGTCCCGGCCCGGGCGTTTCCATCGGCGCCGGCCCGGCGGCGTCACCGCGCTCCGCCGTCACCGGTCCTCCCACGGCTCGGGCTCCCATTCCAGCTCGGCGGCGCCGATGCGGACCAGGTCGCCGGGCCGGATGCCTGCCCGGCGCAGCTCCGCGTCGATGCCCAGGCGGGCGAGGTCGCGCTGGAACCGCTCGGCGGACTCGTCGACCGCGAAGTCGGTCTGGGCGGCGATCCGCTCGATACGCCGGCCGCGGACCCGGAAGCTGTGGTCTTCGTCGCGTTCGACGAGGAACCCGTCGCCGATCGAGTCGAAGCGATGGACCACCACGCCGGCCGGTTCGGGCGGAGCCGCCAGCTCGGCCGCTGAGGGCAGCAGCTCTGCGAGCGCCGCCTGGAGCTCGACCAGGCCCTCGCGCTCGCGGGCCGAGATCGCCAGGGCACGCACGCCTGCCCGCTCACGAGCTCGCCGGAATGCCGGCCAGGATTCCGCCGCGCTCGGCTCGTCGAGCTTGTTGAAGGCCACGATCATCGGCTTCTCGAGCAGCGCTGGATCGTGGGAGGCGAGCTCCTCGCGAATCACCGCATAGTCCGACTCCGGGTCACGGGACGTTCCGTCCACGACGTGGATGAGGATCCGGGTGCGCTCCACGTGGCGCAGGAAGGCATGGCCGAGTCCCGCACCCCGGCTCGCTCCCTCGATCAGCCCGGGCACATCCGCGATCGTCGGTCGACGCTCGTCTTCCTCGTCCAGATCGAGCACCCCGAGATTGGGCTCGAGCGTGGTGAACGGGTAGTCCGCGATCTTGGGAGTGGCCGCCGTGAGCGCTGCGAGGAGCGTCGACTTGCCCGCGTTCGGCAGCCCGACGAGGCCGATGTCGGCGATGAGCCTGAGCTCGAGCCGGAGCGTGCGCTCCTCTCCCGGTTCGCCCCGCTGGGCATGCTTGGGCGCCTGGTGCGTCGCGGTCTTGAAGTGGGTATTGCCCAGGCCGCCCCTGCCGCCGCGGGCAACGGTCGCCTCCTGGCCCGCCGCGACCAGGTCCGCGATCAGGGCGCCGGTCGCGTCGTCGACCACGGCTGTCCCGGGCGGGACGGCCAGGGTCAGGTCGGCGCCTGCCTTGCCATGGCGGCGGGCGCCGGTCCCGCGACCTCCGGCGCTCGCCTTGAAGCGGTGGCTGTAGCGGAAGTCACGGAGGGTGGTCTGGCCCGGATCGACCCGCAGGATCACCGAGCCGCCCCGGCCGCCGTCGCCGCCATCCGGACCGCCCCGCGGGACGTGCGCCTCGCGACGGAAGGTGGCGGCTCCGTCGCCTCCGGCGCCGGCCCGCACCCAGATCGTCACCCGGTCGAGGAACATCGGACCGGATTGTCCCATGGTCTGCCCGTCACGCAGGCGGATGCGGGCGCGGGCAATAGTCTCACGGAAACGCCGCGACCTGGCCCCATGAGCGGTCGAGGGAGCGCGGCGGACGCGACCGCCCGCACCCCCGGCGGCCGCCTACAGGTAGATGAGCGGATTGACCCGGTACGAGCTACCCGCCCACGGGTAGCCTCGCCAGACCTCGAAATGGAGGTGCGGACCCGTCGCCCAGCCCGACTGCCCGACCCGGCCGATCTGCTGGCCGCGACCGACGCGCTCGCCGACCGCGACGTTGATCGCGGACAGGTGGTTGTACGTCGTGTACAGGCCGGATCCGTGAGCAACCCAGATCTGGTACCCGCCGCCGTTGTCGTTCCAGCCCGCGAACGTCACGCTACCGCCGGCGGCCGCCAGCACGCGGGAGCCGTAGGGCGCCTGGATGTCGATGGCCGGGTGGCCGTAGTGGAAGTACTGGCTGATCGTGCCGCCCGGCACCGGCCACGCGAACGAGCCGCCTCCGTAGGTGGCCGGAGGCGGGTGGTAGGTGGACCCGCCGGAGGACTTGGCCGGCCGTGGAGCCGGCTTCGGGGTGGCGATGGCCTTGCCCCGGGCGCCGGGAATGATGAGCTTCTGGCCAATGACGAGATTCGTGTCGGTCAGGCCGTTGTAGCTGACGATCTCGTCCGCGGAGACGCCCGTCGTCTTGGCGATCGATTCGAGCGTGTCGCCGTCAGCCACGGTCACCACCAGGCCGTTCACCGGCGGGATGACGAGGAGCTCGCCGATGCGCAACTCGTCCTTGGACGTCAGGTGGTTGGCCCACCAGATGCTCATCATGCTGACGCCGAATCGATGCGCGATGCCAGTCAGCGTGTCACCTGATCGGACTCGGTAGGACTTGAGCTTGTCGCTGCCGTCCGCGACCGTCGTGTCCACGGCGACTGGCATGATGAGTGTGCCGTCGTCCAGGAACGGTCCCAAGGGCCCGGTCGATGCCTGCAGGTTCTCCGGTCCGGCAAGCCGGTCGTAGATGACGTCTGCCTGACCGGTCCCGCCGACGCCGCCGTCGTCGCGTTCGTCGGTGCTGCTCGCGCCGCCGATGGCAATCCGGGGGGCATTGCCGGCGGGTCCCGTGTTGCCCCTCGAGCCCGACGCTCCGATCCCCGTGACGTTGACGAGGGACGCGCCGATGACGAGCGCGGCGACGCCGATCGGCAGCGTCCGCTCGCGGACGAACGCCGAGCCAAGCGTGATTCGGGTCACCACTCGAAGCGTGCGCCGCGTATGGACGGCACCGCGCCTGAGACGGAGGACGATGGATTCGGGCCGGCGGATGGGATGCGCACCCGAAACCGCAGGCGGCCGTGGCCCGACGGCAGGGCCGTCGCTTATTCGGCGCAGGGCGATCGCGAACCGGGCGGCGGCCAGGCCTGCAGCGTGCGCGGCGCGATCGCGTCCGCCGGACGCGGCCCATCGGGCAGACACGGCCGTCCGGGCAGATACGACGGCGCGAGAGGACACGGCAATGCTGGTGGACAGGGCGAGCCGGGCGGATGCGCCAACCCGGCTCAACCTCGCGGGGTTGGCGAAAATGGCCAGACGCGACGTGACGCCTTCGGCCAGGGCGCTGGCCCGGCGCCTGCGGTCGCTGAGGCGATGTGTCGGCCGTCGGGTCGGGACGGGGCGAAAGCGCACAAGCAGTCGCCGCACGCCGACCGTCGCGTTCAGCAATACGGTCTCCTGGCGGTTTGGACGGTCAGGAAACGCAAAGGGTCGGCGCGAAGGTGGCCAGATGGGCTACCTGGAGATCGGTCGACCGTCCGTTGGTCGCGCTATCGAGCTGGGGGTCTCGTATGCGGCTCGGCCCGAGGGTGTTGCACCGGGCTCTCAATGGCAGCCGAACCGTACCAGACGCATCGGCACAGCGCAAACAAGTCGGTGGTCAGGGGCGGGCAGCGCGGACCCCCGACCGAGGGTCAGGCGTCCAGGCTCTTCGTGAGCGTCGCCAGGAACTGGGTGTTGTTCTCGGTCTTGGACAGGCGGTTGAGCAGGAGCTCGATGCCCTCGTTCGTGCCGACCGCCGACAGCATCCGGCGCATGGTCCAGACCATCTTGAGGGTCCCGTCCTCGAGGAGCAGCTCCTCACGGCGAGTGCCCGAGCGCTGGACGTCGATGGCCGGGAAGATGCGCTTCTCGGCGAGCTTGCGGTCCAGGATGAGTTCGCTGTTGCCGGTTCCCTTGAATTCCTCGTAGATGACGTCGTCCATGCGGGAGCCGGTGTCGATGAGGCAGGTGCCGATGATCGTCAGCGAGCCGCCCTCCTCGATGTTGCGGGCGGCTCCGAAGAACCGCTTCGGTGGGTACAGGGCGATCGGGTCGATGCCGCCCGACAGGGTTCGGCCGGACGGCGGAAGCGCCAGGTTGTACGCACGGGCGAGCCGGGTGATGGAGTCGAGCAGGATGACCACGTCCCTGCCCGTCTCGACCTGGCGCTTGGCGATTTCGAGGGCCATCTCGGCGACGTGGGTGTGGTTCTCGGTCGGTTCGTCGAAGGTGGAGCTGATCACCTCGCCCTTGACCGAGCGACGCATGTCCGTGACCTCCTCCGGGCGCTCGCCGATGAGCGCGACCATGAGGAGCACCTCCGGATAGTTGGTCGACACGCCATTGGCGATGTGCTTGAGGAGGAACGTCTTGCCGGCCTTGGGCGGGCTGACGATGAGCGCGCGCTGGCCCTTGCCGAGCGGGTTGACGAGATTGATCAGCCGCTGGCTCAGGTTCTTTGGATCTGTCTCGAGGTTGATCAGCTCGTCGGGATGGACGGGCGTCAGGTCGGCGAAGAGATCGCGATGCTGAGCCGTGTCGGTGTCGACGCCGTTCACCGAGTCGACCCGCAGGAGTCCCCAGTACTTCTCGGCTTCTCGTGGAGCACGGACCGCGCCAGAGACGCGGTCGCCGATCCGCAGCCCGAAGCGGCGGACCTGGCTGGAGCTGACGTAGACATCGTCCGGGCTGGGCAGCAGACCGTGCCGTCGCATGAACCCGAAGCCTTCGTCGACGATGTCCAGGATGCCGCTGGCATAGTCGAGCCCCGCGCGTTCGGTCTGGCGCTGGAGGATGCGATCGGAGCGATCGTCGCGGCGCTCCTGGGTGCCGGTCTCGAGCTGCAGCTCGCGCGCAACCTCGCGAAGCTCCGGCACGCTCATCTCGCGCAGTTCGCTGATGTCCAGGTCGTTCCGCTCGCGCGCGGCCTCTATTTCCTGCTGTTCGTCGTATTCGGTGACGGGGGCATGCATCGACCCCTGGGGTCGACGGCGACCGCGCCGGCGGGAGCGGTCACGTTGGTCGGGAGAAAGTTGCGGCATGGAGGGGCTCATGGTGTGGGGGGCACTCGCCACTCGCCGGTTGGCTCGCGCGGCATCGCGCCGCAGCTGAGCGCCGGGAGGGGATGGATCAAGTCTAGAGTGTCGAACGGCTGTTCGTCAACGGGTAGGT
>DASPWU010000038.1:0-1801 GCA_035637675.1 Candidatus Limnocylindria bacterium
TCGGTGGACGCTCGATGTCCATGTATCCCTCGTTCGAGGTATCGGCAGAGGAAGCCCGATGCTTGATCCCGCCTGGAGGGGCACCACCTCAACCTCACCCCTCGGGACGCCGATATCGCCCGTAATGAGGGACGTCCTCCGTTCGCCGCTCGCCCGTGTCTGGGTCCCCGTCCTGGGCGCGGCCGCCGGGCTCGCGTACCTCGATCGAGGGACGGATCCGGGCGACCTTGTCTACTTCGTCCACCAGGGGGAGCAGCTGCTCTCCGGCCGCTGGGCGGACACCTTTGCCGATCCCATGCTCCAGTCCGGGCCGCTTCAGCTCGTTGTTTTCGGCGCCGTCCGGAACCTGACGGCCCTCGCGTTCGTGATCGAGCTGAGCGTCGTCGGGCTGCTCCTCTACGTCCTGGGCAGGCTGGGGGCGAGTGACCGGATGCGGCTGGCCGTCGGATTGGCGGCCGTGGCGACGGGTCTCACGCACTTGGCGTTCGCCGACGGCCATCCAGCCGAGGCGATCGTCCCGCTGCTCTGGGTTCTCGCCGGTCTGTCCGCTCGTGAGGATCGAGTCCTGGCGGCCGGCGCGCTGATCGGCCTCTCGGCCGGCTTCGAGCTGTGGGGAGTGCTCGGGGCGCCGGTGCTCCTGCTCGCGCCGCGCCTACGGCGTGCCGTCGCGGGCGGGCTCGTGGAGGCGGCGGTGGTGCTCGCCCAGCTGGCGCCGATCGCGCTGGCAGGCAACTTCCGCATGTTCCAGCACGAATGGCGGGTCACCTCCGGGACCTTCCTCGACCTCGTCCTCCAACCCGGTACGCACTTCGGCTGGCCGCTCAGGCTGCTTCAGGCTTCACTGGCGCTCGGAGCCGGAACCGGGGTCGCGGTTGCGTTTCGTCGCAGCCTCCACGCCGTGTGGCTGGCTCCACTGACCGTGGTGATCGTCCGGATCGTGCTCGATCCGCTCTCCTTCGGCTGGTACTGGCTCGAGGCCGAGGCGCTCGTGCTCGCAGGCGCCGCGCTGTTGCTCACCGAGCTGCCGACACGATTCACCGCCGCCCGTCGCATGCGGCGATGGCGACCCGTCTAGAAGGTCGACAAGTAGGCGTCGAGGATCGCGTGGCCCCAGAAGAGGGCGACGATCGAACCGACCGCGAGGAACGGGCCGAAGGGGATGCCCATCTTCCGTCCCTTCGCGCCGTGGCGCGCGATCAGGATCAGGCCCGGGATCATCGCCGCCAGCATCCCGGCCATCAGCGCGACGGAAACGGTGTTCCCGAGCGCCACGCCCATGAGCAGCGCGAGCTTCACGTCGCCCATGCCCATTCCGGCCGGATAGACGAGCGCCGCAGCGAAGAGAAAGCCTGAGGCCGCGAGGCCGGCGACGATCCACTCCGGGCTGAGGTCGCGGGTCGTGTTCGCCACGAGGACGATGACCGTGGCCGGCAGGACGATTCGGTTCGGGATGATCCGGTGCTCGAGGTCGATCGCCGAGACGGCCACGAGCACGGCGCAGAAGAAGGCGGCGATCGCAGCCTTGGCCGTCAGCCCGAAGGCGAGGACGCAGCCCGCGAGGAGCAGTGCGGTGATGAGCTCGACGGCGGGATAGACGAGCGGGATCCGCGCCTGGCAGTGCCGGCAGCGGCCGCGCAGAAGGACATACGAAAACAACGGCACGTTGTCGAGCCGCCGAATCTCCTGGCCACACGACATGCAGGCTGACGGCGGGCGCACGACCGAGCGCCGCAGCGGCACGCGGGCGGCGACGACGTTCAGGAAGCTGCCGAGCGCTAGTCCCGGCGCAAAGACGACCGCT
>DASPWU010000039.1:0-35222 GCA_035637675.1 Candidatus Limnocylindria bacterium
GCCGCGGCCTTCCGAGCGAGCGCCGCGAGCTCGGGGATCCGTCGAGGGCCCAACCGCACGGCCGGGCCCCAGATCGTTACCGCGGCGATCACGGCGGCCCGAGCATCGCGAATCGGCGCTGCGACGCCGCAGAGCGACAGCTGGTACTCACCCAGGTCGGACCCGTAGCCGCGGCGTCGGATCCGGGCCAGCTCCTCGAGGAGTGGCTCGAGCTCGGTGATCGTCCGGTCGGTATGCGCCACGAGGCCCCGGCGCACGATCCGCAGCACATCCCTCTCGGCCATGGCCGACAGGAGGACCTTGCCGCCGGCTACGCAGTGCAGCGGCGAGGTGCGGCCGGTCCAGTCCGCGACGGCGGCCAGATTCGAGCCTTCGCGCTGGGCGACGGTGAGGGCGGCGTCCCCGTCCAGGACGACCAGGCTGACGGTCTCCCGGGTGAGCCGGCCAAGGCGTTCGAGCTCGCCCATCGCGATGCCACGCAGGTCCAGGGTGCGCTCCGCTCGCTCGGCCAGATGGATGACGACGAGCCCGAGGCGATACTTTCCCGACTCGTCATCCTGCTCGACGAGGCCACGTTTCTGGAGCGTGGCAAGGAGCCGGGAAGCAGTCGACTTGTGCAATCCGAGGCGTCTGGCAAGTTCGGTCACGCCGGCCTCGCCCTGACTGTCGCCGAGGGCGAGCAGCAATGCCGCGGCCCGGTCAACCGATCGGACGGCGTTCCCGTCCAAGGCCATCGTCACCCTCCTTCCTCTCCCTCCCCTCAGTGCTGGGCGGCCGGCAGCTTGCCCTGCGTGCGTGCTTCGAGTGCCGCGTCAAGCGATCCGACGAAGGCGTCCAGGATCTGGCTCTCGTCCGCATCGTCATGAGCCGCGCACAGGAACCAGGGCTCGCGGCTGTCGGGCTCGGGCATGGCGCCGCGGGCCTGCATCCCAACCGCGATCGCGTCATACAGCTCGTGATCCGTCTTGACCCAATCGCGGTATTCGCGAATCTCGACGTCGGTGAACATCACGCCGAACATCGCGGGGACGCCGGTGAAGGTGTGGGCGAGGCCGCGCTGGGACAGGATCTGACTGAGGCCTCGCTGGATCGACAGCCCGCGCTCCCGGATGGACTCCAGCACGGGCTCGTCGCGGATGATCGACAGGGTGGCCTCCGCGGCCGCTGCCGCAACCCTGTTGCCCGCGTACGTCCCGCCGTGGCTCACCCGCTCGGGAAGGACGCTCATCACCTCGCGCGTCCCGCCGAACGCGGCGGCCGGGTAACCGTTGCCCATCGCCTTTGCGTACGTGGCGAGATCGGGCGTGACCCCGAAGAACTCGGCGGCGCCACCCCGCGCCAGCCGGAACCCGGTCTTGACCTCGTCGAAGATCAGCAGCGCCCCGAACTCCCGGGTGATCGCCCGAACGCCTTCGTGGAAGCCTTCGCGGGGCAGGATGGCCTGCGCGTTGCCCAGGACCGGCTCGATGATCACCGCGGCGATGTCGTCGCCCTCTCGCTCGAAAACCCGCCGCAACGTGTCCAGGTCGTTGAACGGGACCGGGATCACAGTGTCCGTGATCTCCCTGGGGATGCCCCGGCCCCATGCCAGCCGGACGGGGTTGTCACGGTCGCCGAGCTCGGTCATGTCGCTGGGGAGCACGCTGATGAGAGCGTAGTCGTGGACGCCGTGGTACTGGCCCTCGAACTTGACGATCTTCGTGCGGCCCGTGTAGCCGCGGGCAACCCGCATGGCGTGCATCGTCGCCTCGGTGCCGGAGACGGTGAGCCGGGCCATCTCCACCCAGCCGGTCAGCTCGCAGACCAGCTCACAGGCCCGGACCTCGTCCTCGCTGGTCAGGCTGAAGCTGACCCCGCGGCGCATGCGTTCGTTGACGTGGTCGTCCACGCGGGGGTCGGCGTGGCCAAGAATGACCGGGCCGTACCCCATCCGGAGGTCGACGAACTCGTTGCCGTCGATATCCCAGACACGGCCGCCGCTGCCGCGGTCGATATAGATCGTGTCCTCGCCCCAGGCCCGAAAGTTGGAGCTCGTCCCGCCCGGCAGGATGCGCCGCGCCCGAGCGTACATGGCGAGCTGGCGATCCCGTCGGAGGGTGGGCGTCGGACGGGCGGCTGGTCGGGCGGCCATGGTCCCTCCGATGTCGAGGCGAGCGGATGCGTGGCGGCGGTCAAGGCACTGCGCGTGCCTGGCTCGCGGCCGCGCTGGCGGGCCCGTTGGGCAGGCCGTTGCGCGTGGCGGGACACGCGCCCCGGCATCTTGGCACAGCCCATCGCACGCCGTCAACGCGATATTCGTATCAGGCCGTGCGATCCGCCGCGAAATCCGTGCGTGTTCGGGCCGGTGCCTGGGCGAATACGTGACCTGATGGTCGGGCCGCGCCCTCGAGCCGCGACCCGGACACGGAGCTCAGGCCGGCGTCGTCACCCAGGTTGGCAGCTCGCGAGCAAGTGTCGCGAGGGGCAGCGAGCCGTGTCCAAGGACCTGATCGTGGAACTCCCGCAGGTCGAAATTGGCGCCGTCGCGCGCGGTCAGATCGCGGCGGAGTGATTCGATGGCCCGCTGGCCCAGCTTGTAGGTCAGGGCCTGGCCCGGCCACGCGATGTACCGGTCTGTCTCGATCGTGGCGTCGGTGGTCGAGAGGCCCGCCGAGAGGAGGAAGTCGATCGACTGCTGGCGTGTCCAGCGGAGCGCATGAATGCCGGTGTCCACGACCAGCCGGGCGGCTCGCCAGGCCTGCGCGTCGAGCATGCCGAAGCGCTCGGCTTCCGATCGGAACAGGCTCATCTCGTCGGCGAGCCGCTCCGAGTAGAGGCCCCAGCCCTCCACGTATGCGCTGCCGACCATCCGCGAGCCGAGCCGGCGGAACGTGTTGAGGTTCTCGTTCTCCATCTCCAGGGCGATCTGGAAATGGTGGCCGGGCACCGCCTCGTGGTAGGTCGTCGTCGCGAGCTTCGTGTACTTCCGGCTCGGAAGGTCATAACCGTTGGCGTAGTAGCTGCCGCCTCGGGAGCCGTCGCTCGCGGGCGCGTAGTAGTAGGCAAACGGCGAATCGGCTTCCTTGAATTCCTCGACCGGGCGGACCTCGACGGTCGCCCGGGGCAGGACGCGGAAGTAACGCGGTGCAATCGCCAGCGCCCGTTCGATGTCCTCGCGGGCGCGTGCCAGGAGCTCGTCCTTGGTCTGCGGCGTGTTGCTGGGATCTTCGTCGAGGGCGCGGCGGAGGGCCACCGTGTCGTCGCCGTAGCCCAGAGCCGAGCTGATCGCGCGCCGCTCGGTCTCGATGGTCTCGAGCTCGTCGAGTCCGATCTGGTGGATGAGCTCGGGTGCCAGATCGACTGTCGTCCAGGCCCTGATCTGCGTGCGGTACAGGGCGTCGCCGTTGGGCGCCGACCACAGTCCGGGATCCTCGCGTGAGGCAGCGAGGTAGTCACCCCGGAGTGCCTCCAGAAACGCCTGGTTCGCCGGCCGGACCACGTCGCGGACGATGTCTCGAACCCGGTCGCGATCCGCGTCGGAGGAGACCTGGGCCATCGTCGTGACCGGCGACGCATCAACCGGAGTTTCCAGCAGCCGCTCGAGCTGGGCGATCGTCCGCTCCACGACGATGCGCGGCGCGGTGAGACCGGTCTCCAGACCCTCTCGCAGGAGGTCGCGATTGGCGGCCATGTAGGCGGGATAGGCCCGCAGGCGAGCCGCATACTTCTCGAAGCGCTCGGGCGTGTCGGCCGGCTGGAACTGGGTGACCACCGGCAACAGCGTCTGCGGACCGCCCATCTGGTCCACGACCCGGAGCAGGTCGGTTCGCTGCTCATGCTCCTCGATTCCCAGGTCGCAGAGCACCTTGATCATGTCGAGCGTGATCCGGTCCTCGACCGACAGGCCATCGGTCGCGATGGCCTCCGCCTCGCGGCGACCCGATTGCCAGAGGGCCAGCGCCTTCGCCCGACCGGCCTCACTCGGGTCCTCGAGCCGGTCGCCATACCGCTCGTCGCCGTACATCGTGGCCGTCGTGGGTTGCAGCTCCAGGATCGACTCCCAGAATCGGTCCGCGAGGCCGTCGACGACGGCGGATGGTTGCTCGGTCACCGTGCGTCTCCCAAGAAGCGCGGACACCGCCCCCCGTGCACGGCGTCGCGACCGGTTGCCTGGCACGGCGCCGCCGCCGGCCTGTCAGTGCGGGTCAGGGTACATGGTGCGCGCCGGGCGCGCGTCAGCCGCACGTTCGCGTCTTGGCCGTCGCGCCTCAGCCGCCAGGTGCGGCGAACATCGGCAGCTGGTCGCCGGTCCGCTCGACGATCGGGTCCAGGCCGAGCAGCGGCTCGAGGTCCGCCAGTGACGCTTCCTCGTGGGCTGCCCAGGCCCGGAGATGATTTGCCTTGAGGATGTGCCAGTTGCCGGCGTCCATCGCCTGGCGCAGGAGGGGTGACCGTTCCAGCTTGTAGCGCACGAGCCCGGTCCGCTCCGGCAGGATGACCAGGAAGCGGACCAGGTTCTCGTCGGGTGGGATGTGCCCATGGCGCCGAATGAGCGGTTCGCCCAGCATGGCCGTCCACTCGACTTCGAAGAGGAATGCGCCGCGCGAGCGGACGTACCAGATGCAATCCACCTGCTCGAGCTCCTCGGCCGAGCCGCGGCTGACGAGCGGCAGGTAGGCGTCCACCTCGCGATCGTCCAGCCAGCTCGCCAGCGTCCGACCGTCCAGCTTGCGGGTCTGCTCCCGGGCCCCCAGCCACACGCGAAAGCCCAGCCGATGGCCTTGATCCGCGAGGAGCGCCAACAGCTCGGTGTGCTCGTGGCTCCGGCGGAGCAGGTCGTCGGCCGTGACGAGCTGGTCCGGTGTGGACGCCAGCGAGCGGTACGACGCCAGGCATGCCCGGACGAGTGCCTCGTCGGCCAGGTCGTGCCCGGTGAACAGGCCGGCGATCCGCTCGAAGAACGCGGACTCGGACAGTGGACCGCCGGTGGACAGCAGGCTGTAGACGGCCCATTCCACGCGATCCGCCAGGGGCAGGGCCGCCGCCGCGACATCGCGCGGGTCGGCGAGCCACCAGCGTCCGGGCTCGATCTCGCTCAGCCGACGCTGGTCGGGGCGGCCCAACTCGTCCCGGATGAGGGCCAGGATCGCCTCCACCTGATCGTTGCTGGCGAGGGTCGCCGGCTCGCGTCGCTCGTCGCGCCGGGGCTGCGCGGCCGCAGAACGCGGTGACAGCGGCCCAGGTCGCAGAGGCCCGGACTCGACAGCAGCCGCGTCCGAACCGGCCCGGCCGCGTTCGACAGAGGGACCGCGTTGGGCAGAGAGACCGCGGTTGGTGGCGGGACCGCGGTCCGTGGCGCCGCCCTGGCCGGCCGGCGACGATCCGTCGTCGGCTCCGCCAGGTCCCGATCGAGTCGAGACAAGCCGGCGGAGCATGCCCGTCCGATCGAGCCCGACCAGGATCTCGCCCAGCAGGCGCTCATGACGGGCGGGCTCACCGCGCGCCTGGAGGATCTCGACGGCCGTCTCGGTCACGGTCCGGGCGGCCTCGGCCGGGGAGAAGGGGCGCTCGTCGAAGCGTTCCGGCGGAGCGAACAGGCCACGGCCGACCGCGGGGCCCAACTCGCCCGAGCCATCCTTGTCCGAGGTCAAGGGCACGTTCGAACGTGTCCGCGGTCCCGTGACGAGCGCGGAGCCGGGCGGCACGAGCTCTACCACCCCACCGATCTCCTCGCCGGGCTCGGCCAGGCGAGCGCCGATGAGCCGATAGCCGGCCGCCACGCCGCCCATGGCCGCCGCGGCCAGGCCCTCCGGACCACCGGCCTCGAGCAGGAGCACAACACGGCCATCGCGGGCGAGCCACGGCTCGACCGATGCCAGCGAGCGGCGCAGGGCCGCGGCCTGCCAGCCCCACGGCGCGCGGCCGCCCGGGCCGAAGAGCGCCTCGAGCGGCAGCAGGGCCGCCGCCTCGCGACCGAGCAGCCAGGCGGTCGCAAGGTACGCGAATGACAGGCGGTCCTGGTTCGGGCGTTGTGGCGGCTGGCCCAGGACGAGCCGGACCCGCGGGCGGGGGGCAGACGTGCCGGCGAGGTCGCGGGCCTCCGTCTCCAGCGCTCGGTAGGCGGTCGGCGTACCCAGGCGCACGACGGTCGTGGCCACGCCCTCGGCAAGGCTGCGCACGTCGTCGCCGAGCCGCGCCGGAGCCGGTCCATAGCGGCTGCCCTCGAGCCGCTGGACGAAGCCCCGCACGATCCGATAGCCATCCTCGAAGGCGAGCCACGGGTTGCGCTCGCGCCACTGCTCGCCCGCGGGCAGCTTGACCCGGCCGGCATGGATCCGCAGCTGGGCGATGCGGCCGGGAAAGCCGTTGAGTCGACTGGCCGGCAGCAATGCGTGAAGGAGCGCCAGGCGCAGGGCCGCCTCCACCGATGCCGACCGGAGGTCGGCGTCGATCCGCTGGAGAATTGCGTGGAGCCCGACGAGCTGGCGCGGCGTGTGCAGGCCCAGGAGCTGATCGACCAGCGCGTCGTGCCCGTCCAGCGTCGGGAACCGCTCGTGGAGCTGCCGCCGGACCGGGCCATCGGCGTCGATGACCGTGGCCCGGGCCAGGTCGTCATCGTCGACCGGTGCGTGGCGCTGCTCGCCACCGCCGAGCTGGTCGCGGCAGATGGAGCAGCGATAATGCTTGCGGGCGAGGCGGCCGGGCGGAGGCCGCTGCAGCCCGGCATCGGGCTCGGCATCGCCCGGGCTCGCCTCCCAGATGAACTCGTCGACGACGGCCGCCCGGCCGCACGTGGCGCAGCGCGTCCCGAAGAGCTCGCCGATCGAGATCTTCAGGCTCGACTCCTGCCGCGGCGCCGCGGCGATCGCCTGGAACGCGGCGTCCAGATGCCGGACGTCGGGTGGCCGCAGGACGATCTCGGCGAGCAGGCGGGTGAGCGGGTTCGACTCGATCGTCACCGCTCGACGCTGCCGGTCGACTGCCGCCCGCGCGACCCAGCCACCCCGGCCGTGGAGATCGACCACGACGTCCCCCGGGCCGGAATGCTTCTCGATCGCGGCCCCGACGAGATCGGGCGGCGGCGGATTCGCGAGGCGCTCGAAGGCAGGCAGCGAGATTGCCGGATCGGCGCGCGTCAGTGGATCACGGCCCGCCATGGTCCAGGCATTGTGCCACCCCCGAGAGCGGCCGCGCCCCATCGCGGATGAAGGACGCCGGGCGAGGCTTCAGGCGGGCCGGGACGTCGGTCCCGCCGGCCAGCCCTACGGCTCGTCGAGCTCGTCGGGTTCCTCTTCGAAGGCCTCGTCGGTCGTGACGTCCGCGGGCAGGACGCGGTCCAGATCCTCGATCTCCTCGTCCTCGACGTCGTCCTCGAGGTCCTCCTCCAGGTCGAGCTCCTCGCGGACGAGGGTGCCCTTCGTGTACGGTCGCAGGTCGGTCGACTTGGCGGCCGTGGGGAAGCTGACCTTGCCGTAGTTGCGCGGGTCCTGGAACGTCTCCCGGATGATGATTCGGACGTCCTTGTCGCCGAGCGAGGTCACGCCGGCCGTGTACTTGTTGCCGTCGGCCAGAAGCTTCAGCAGCCGCGCCGCGACGCGCGGCTCCACGATGCCGATCCTGAAACCGTTGCTGGTCGCGATGAGCCGGCCCTTCTCCGGGTTGAGCTCGACCGAATCGCCGGGGTTCACCTGGGCGAGCTTGCGCGGGTCGGCGAGGTCGGTGAGGAAGGCAAAACCCGTCTTGCCGGTCTCCTCGACGAAAATGCTGACCGGTGCCTTGCTGCCCGGCTTGGCCGGGATGGTCGTCTCGCCAGCCTCGACCAGGAGAGTGCGGAGACGGTCGATGTTGCGCTCGGCGATGCGGTTGGTCGGGTCGAGCGCGAGGGCCGTCTGGTAGTGCTCGCGCGCGGCACCCAGCTCGCCGAGCTCCCACAGCGCCTTGGCGAGGCGGTTCTCGGCCTCGGCGTCGGCCCCCATTTCCAGGATCTTGCGGTTCGTGTCCGCGGCGTCGAGCCACTGCGCGGCCGTCGCGTGGCCAATCGCCTGCTCCGCGAGCTGGCGCTTCAGGCGAGTCTGGTTCGTTGCGGTCGGCCTGCTGGTCTCGAGCTCGGGAAAGGTCACGGGAAGGGTCGTCCTTTCGGGCATTTGGGCCCGCTGTCGATCGGGTCGGGTCGGGCGCACGCACGGGCGCAGCCGATCGGTGTGCGAACGGTGTTTGTAGCATCCGACCGCCGAATCGTCAACGCGACCGGCCCGGAGTTTGACGAGCAGTTGCCGGTGGTGCATCACATCTGGCGCGAACGTCCACGATCACCATGGGATCCGGACGGATTCGGGCCACGCCCCCGCACGGTCGTGCCGAATGTGGTGCATCAAGCGCAACCGCGACGGATGTCCCGGACCCATCGGTCGTCCCGTTCACGATCCCCGCAGGCCGAGGTTCCAGGCGATGACGGCCACACCGAGGACGACGAGCAGAACCGTCTGCCAGACGAAGCGCGGATCGCGCCGAAGCGATGGGGCCGAGGCGCGGACCGCGTCCCACAGGTAGAACACGAGAGTGAGGAGGGCCGGGAAGGCCAATCGCGGCAGGGCCACGACCCGCAGAAGGCCCGCTGCGACGGCGATGGCCGCGGCGTACGTGCCGGCTGCCCAGAGTGCGTCGCGGGCGCCGGCAAGACGGATCGAGGCGACCCGAAACCCGAGCAGTCCGGCAACGACCGCATCGCCGAGCGCGATGACGACGATCCCGCTCTCGGAGATCGGCGGTCCGACGTCCGTTCCGTCGATTGCCGGCTCGGCGAGGCCGCCGGCCACGAGCGCGGCGACCCCGGTGAAGGCCAGGAACGCGGCCAGGAGCGTCACGCCCAGGAGTGCCGTCCGATCGGCGGCGGTCATCCCGGTGGGCCGATCGACCACCCGTCCTTCCAGGCGGAGCGCGACGTTCAGGAGCAGGCCGGCCGCCGCCAGGGCTGGCACGAGGGCCAGCCCGAGCGGGACCAGGCGCAGCGCACCGAGCGCGCCGACGGCGGCAACCGCGGGCAGAATCGGGGCCCCCGGGGGCACCCGCGCGTACTGAAAGGACCCCTCGTACAGGACCTGGCGGGCGCCGAGCCAGGCCGCGGCCAGCACCAGGGCGGCCACCAGCCAGAGCAACGGCCCGTCGAGCAGGCGCGACAGGCCAACGACGGTGACCATGAGGACGACGAGCTCACGCTGGTGCCGGTGGCGGGGATCCATCGTGCGGATGGTACGTGGGGAGGCGCCTCAGGCGCGGACGCGATCTGCCTTTGCCCCGATCCAGGCCAGGAGGTCGGACCGCGATCGGGTGTTGAGGACGTTCGTGGGCTCGACCCAGGCCCGCCGGGCCTGCGTAACGCCCCAGTGCAGAAATTCGAACTCCTCGATCTTGTGGGCGTCGGAATCGATCGTCAGGAGGCAACCCGCCGCGAGTGCCGCCCGGGCTCGCTCGTCGGACAGGTCCAGGCGGTGAACGGAGCCGTTCATCTCGAGTGCTGTCCCGGTTCGCGCAGCCTCCACGTAGATCGCGTCCCAGTCGAGGTCGAGATCGTCGCGAGTCTGGATCATTCGGCCGGCCGGATGGGCGATGACGTCGACGTGCGGATTGCGGATCGCGCCGAGCACGCGTGCCGTCAGCTCCCGGCGCGACTGGCGGCGGGCGACATGGAGCGATGCGACGACGAGATCGAAGGAGGCCAGGAGCTCGTCCGGGAAGTCGAGCCGACCGTCAGCCCGGATCTCCAGCTCGCAGCCATGGAGGAGGCGGAATCCCTCCTTCGGCGTGCCGGGCGGTGCCGTGCCGGCGGCCTCTTCGCTCGCGTAGCGCTCGTTCAGCGCGGCGATGACGCCTTGCTGGAGCGCGACCCGCTCCGGGCTCAGGCCGCGGGCGATGGCCAGCGACTGGCTATGGTCGGTCAGGACCTGGTAGGCGTGGCCACGCCGGCGGGCCGTCTCCGCCATCTGTTCGATCGAATGGACGCCGTCGGACCAGTCCGAGTGGCTGTGCAGGTCTCCCCGGAGGTCGCCCAGCTCGATGGGGCGCGGCAGCAGGCCGGCCAGGGCCGCTTCGATCTCACCGCGATCCTCCCGGAGCTCCGGCTCGATGAACGGCAGGTCGAGGAAGGCATAGGCCTCGGCCTCGGTGGCGAAGGTTTGCAGATCCGCTGCCGCGCCGGTCAGGGACTCGCCATCCTCGCCGATGCGCTGGAATCCCTTCTCCGACATGCTCCAGCCACGGTCTCGGGCTCGGGCGCGGAGCCGGACGTTGTGCGCCTTGCTGCCGGTGAAGTGGATCAGGTACGTACCGGCCTGCCCGGGCGGCATGACCATGAGGTCCACCTGCGGGCCCCTGAGGAGGCGGACCGCGGCCTTCTGTCGGCCCCGGTTGACGACGAGATCCACCGACCCGAGCCGGGTGAAGCGATCGATGAGAATCGCCGGCTCCGTCGTCTCGGCCAGGAGGTCCAGGTCGCCGATCGTCTCCCGCCGCCGCCTGAAGGAGCCGGCCGGTTGGATCGACCGGAGACCGCTCGTGTCCCGCAGCTCGACCGTGAGCAGGTCGACGATCCGCTGAGCTTGACCCAGCAGCATCCGGTCCTGGCGGGCGGCCAGGCCGGCGATTCCTTCCAGGACCGTCTGCTCGGTCTTCTCCGACAGCCCCTTCACCGTTCGCAGCCGCCCGGCCTGGGCCGCGGCCCGCAGGTCCCCGAGGGTCTTCACCCCCAGGGTTTCGTAGACGAGCTTGACCGTCTTGGGCCCGAGCCCCGGGACCTGGAGCATCTCGACGAGGCTGGGTGGCACCTCCGCGCGAAGTCGATCGTAGAGGCGCATATGGCCTGACGCGACCAGCTCGGCGATCTTGTCGCTGATCGCCTGGCCGACGCCCGGAATGCGCGGCCGTTCGCCGCGGCGGTAGGCGTCCGGGACGTCGATCGGGCTGTGCGCCAGGGCATCTGCCGCGCGGTGGTAGGCCACCGTCTTGAAGACGAGCTCGCCCTGGACCTCGAGCATGTCGCCGATCTCATGGAAGACCCTGGCCAGGTCGCCGTTCGTCAGGGTCTCGGCAGTGGCGGGATCGGGGGTGGTTGGGCTGGCCGTGGCGGTATCGCGCGCGATGGCGGGATCGGTCGCGCTGGCGGGACCGGTCGCGCTGGCGGGACCGGCGTGGTCGCGGGGCATCGTCGGATGGTAGCCGTCACGGCCCGGTCCGGCCGAGGAGACGCTGCCAGGGCCCGGCGCCCGACGTTAGACGGCGATCACCCTGTTGCGCCCGGCGCCCTTCGCGGCGTAGAGGGCGCGATCGGCCCGCTCGATCAGAGCCCGGATCGGCTGGTCGGGGGCATCCGACACGGCGACGCCCACGGACACCGTGACCCCGTCGACGCCGAGTGACCGGAGGTCCAGCAGGGCGGCCGCGCGGCGCACCCGCTCGCCGATCTCGAGGGCCACCTGAGCCGTGGGGTTGCGCAGCAGCACGGCGAACTCCTCGCCACCGTACCGCGCCGGCACGTCATCGTCGCGGACCGCGCCGGCAATCGCATCGGCCACCATGCGCAGGACGCGATCGCCCAGGGCATGACCGTGGTCGTCGTTGAGGCTCTTGAAGCGATCGATATCGATCATCAGGACGCCGATTGCATCGTCCGCCCTGCGCCGCCGCGCCAGCAACCCACAGAACTCCTCGAAATAGCGGCGATTGGGCAGCCCCGTCAGGACGTCCGTCGCGGCGCGCGCCTCGGCCGCCCGATGGGAGTAGACGCGCTCGAGGGCGGCCGACGCCTCCAGGGCCGCCCCGCCCAGGATGCGCTGGGCTGCGGCCGGCCACGGATCGGCCGTCCGTCGTGACAGGACGATCGCCCCGACGACGCCGGACCCGGTCACCAGGGGCGCCGCGATCGTGTGCTTGAGCCCGTAGACTGTCTGCACGCGCGATGCGATCCGGTCCGCGACACGGCCGGCGGGCCCGCCGCGGGCTGGCCGGGGCACCGAGTCCGCCCGTTCCGGGCCGCGCGCGGTCATCGCCCGTAACGACGCCACCGCGCCGAGGGCCGACCATGTGCGCCGGCGATCCGGCCGGTCCGTTCGATCGGTGGCGCGCCGGCCCCGTGCCGGACCGTCGTGAGCGGTTCGCGTCGCCATCGGCACGTGAGCCGTTTCCACCGTTGCCGTCCGCGAACCAACGCCGACACCCGTCGAGGCGACCCGGCGCGATCGGGCCGACGCGGGCGCGCCGCCTCGATCGGCTCCGACCCAGCCGGCGGCCACTGGCACGAGCTCCGGCTCGCCGGCCCGGACCGGCATGCCCGACGGCAGCCGCTCGCCCAGAGTGGAACCGCGTCCCGCATCGGCGCCGTGCCCGGCACGGTCGTCGGACCCGTCGACCCCGCCACGTACCCCGCCATGCGTCGCGCCGGCGAATGGGGCGTTTCCCGCGTCCAGGGCCGGTAGAACCGTCCTCGTGCTGGGGACGCCGGGGCGCTGGCTGACCAGCGTCGCCTCGAGGATCTCGGTACCTGGTCGGAGGCGCACGACGACGATGTGGTCGGCGCCGGTCCCGGCGCCGAGGTCTTCCACGATGGCGTCCACGATGGCGTCCGGGGACACCGACCGGGACAGGCCCTGCAGGATCCGGGCGAAGCTCTCGGCCTCCGATCGGCGGCCTTCTTCGAGCGCGGCCACGGCGTCGCGATGGGTCACGACCGCCAGCCCGACGACGACCACGAGGCCCGCCAGGATCCAGTCGATCCGACCGGACTGGCCGACCGCGAGGTGGAAGATGGTCACCAGGCCCAGGACGAAGAACGATCCGGCGAGGAACCACCAGGACCGTCGAATTCGGCGGTCATGCGGGCTGTTGTCGATGGACGTTTGGGTGAGGCGGCCGGCCACGAGTCAAAGGATGCGCGCGCCACGGGAGGCCGTCCAGTCAGGCTGGGCAGTACCTCTGGCCGGGTTGGCCCAGTACCTCCGTACTACCGTGTGCTCAGGAGCCGTCCCCCGGCGCTCCGGCTGCCGAGGCGGCAGTCGATGCCGGCCGCGGTCGATTGCGCCTTCCGTCGCGCGAGCCTGCGTGGCCTTCGAGCATGGGCGCACTGGCCAGCCCGGCGCCATGTCCACCCGAATCCTTGACCCGATAGAGCGCCCGGTCGGCCGCGGCGATGAGCTGGCGGCCCGAGCGGCCATCGCCGGGGAAGGTGGCCACGCCGATGGAGGCCGCGATGGGCACGGCGCCGCGCCCCTCGGTCTCGAACGACCGCTGCCGGAAGGCGGCCAGGATCCGGCCCGCCACGGCCTGTGCCGCGTCGCTGTCTGAGTCGGGCAGGATGACCGCGAACTCGTCTCCGCCGTAGCGCGCGGGAACGTCCGAGGCTCGCAGGGTGGACCGGATGAGCTCGGCAGCCCAGACCAGGACGCGGTCGCCATACAGGTGGCCGAAGGTGTCGTTGACCAGCTTGAAGTCGTCGAGATCGATCATGAGCAGGCCCAGCGGAGATCGCGAACGTTGGGCTCGGAGGGTCTCCTCGCCAAGGCGCTCATGGAGGAACCGGTGATTGTAGAAGCCGGTCAGCTGGTCCCGGTCGGCCAGGTTGCGAGCATCCTCGTAGAGCTTGGCGTTCTCGAGGGCCATTGCCGCTTCGTTGGCCATGGTCCGGGCGAATTCGATCCGCGACTCGTCGAGCCGGACCGCGCTGCTGGAGATGATCTCCACGAGTCCGATCGATTGACCCTTCGCGACGAGCGGCATCATGACGAGGGTGTGGGTGCCCTCGCTCCGCATGAGGGCGATCTCCGCCGGATCGCCGTTCGGGTCGTCGACGTCGATGATCACGGTGGCCTGCTCACTCAGCACGCGCATCGTCTCCGGATAGCCGTCCAGCGCGTACTCCGCGGCCACCTTGGCGGGCCGCTCGCGAGGGTGGTAGCCCCAGGTCAGGACGCTGTGGCTGGACCGGTCCCAATAGCTGATCGCGCATTGGTCGACGCCCATCGACTCGGCCACGTAGCGAGCGATCAGATCGGCCACCGTGCGCGGCTCGAGGCTGTTGGCAAGCTCGCTGCCCATGTCCAGCAGGCGTCGCAATTCGCCTGCCAGGGCCTGGGTTCGAGCCACGAGGCGGGCCGACTCGAGCGCGGTGGCGGCCTGATCGGCCAGGATCGTGAGGAGGCGAAGGTCTTCGTCGTCGAACTGATTGAGGCCCAGCTTGGAGAGCGTGATCGCGCCGAGGATCTGCTCGTCGTACTTCATGGGCACCACGAGCATCGATTCGTCGATGTCGTCGGTGCCCGGGATCGTCATGCCCCGCGAGTCGGCGTTGGCGTCGGCGATCAGCAGTGGCTGTCCGTGCAGGGCGACCCAGCCGGTGAATCCCTGGCCCAGCTTGGCACGAAGGACCGCCATGTCCACGTTCTCGTAGGCGCCCACGCGGCCTTCGAACGCGATGGGCACGACGTCGTCCGGCGCCTCGACGACGTACACCCGGGCGTTGTGATAGTCGATGATCCTGCGAGTCTCCTCCACGATCGCCCGACCGACGGACTCCACGCTGTTCTGGCGGGTCATCCGGGCCGACGCCGCCTGCAGCACGGCCATCCGGGCGGCTGACGTGCGGGCCTTGTCGAAGAGCTCGGCGTTGTGGATGGCGACCGAGGCATGCGTGGCCAGCGCCGCCACGAACTCGACGTCGGAACCGCTCCAGTGGCGGGGTGTCCTGGAGACCGCGCTGATCGCGCCCATCACCCGACCGTGATGGATCAGCGGCATCACCAGGTCAGACGCGATCGGCTTGATGGCCGCGATCCGGCCGTACAGCTGCCGATGGAACGGATCGCTACGCACGCTGTCCGCGACCCGCGGCCGTCCGGTGCGGAACATCTCCGCGAACCAGCCCTCGTCGATGCGGACGCTGGGCAGCTGCCGAGCGGCCGAATCTTCGATGCCCGCCCACGCGGCAACCTCCAGCGTGTCCCCCCGCCTGATCCGGATCGTCGTGCCGTCCGCGTGCAGCATGCGCTGGGTCTCTGTGACCACGATCTCCAGGACCTCGGCCCGGTCGACGGTCCTGGTCAGGCGTTCGGCGATGCCGAGGATGCCGATTCGGGCCGACATTCGAGCATCGACTCCAGACTCGCCCATCGGGCTGCCGGCGAGCCGGGCGAACAGAGCGCGGAGCCTGCCAGGCAGGAGAGGCCGCGAGGGCGGCGTGGAGGCAGCCGGCATGTTCGCCGCCGGCGTGCCGACTGACGGCGTGTTGGCGGCCGGCGTGCCCACAGATGGCATGCCCGGCTCGGCCTCGACTCCTCCGTCGGATGGGTCGCCCGGGGCCCCGGATCGAACGAGGGACACGGGTCTTTCGGGTTGCGCGCTCATCGCTCGGAGGGTCCCATGGACCGGCCGGCCGGGACGCCTCCACGGTGGTACCAGCGACTGCCCGCGAATGTACCGCCGGGCCGCGGGTCGGTCCGTCACGCCCGCTCGCGCGACGCGATTGCCACTCTCTGCGAGCCGCGGCTACACTCAGCGCGGTTCAGATGGCACCCCGCGTGCACGGGCCTGCCGAGAGCCCGTCCAAGCAACCTGGAGGAACACTCCCTCGGTGGAGACCGGACCCAGTACCCGCGGCATCCAACCGGTGACTCCGGCGATGGATGCCAAGGCCAAGCCCCTGGTCCGCGTCCGCTAGGCGTCGGCGGTCGGCCCGTCAGGATCGACCGCGCCACAAGCGGGCAGGATCCGTCCGCGAGGTGGCAGATGCTCTACCTGAGCCAGGTGATCGGCCGGCCGGTGCGCGACCGGCAGGACGAGCCGATCGGCAAGGTCGCCGATCTCATCGTCGCCGTCGGCGAGCCCTATCCGCCCGTGACCGGCCTCGTCGTCCAGACCGAGGGCCGCCGGATCTTCGTGCCCTGGTCGTCCGTGGCGTCGCTCGATGAAGGCGGCGCGCGGCTGCGGACCCGCACGATCGACATCGACAAGTTCCGCCAGCGGCCGGACGAGATCCTCCTGCGGGAGAACCTCCTCGACAAGCAGATCGTCGACATCGACGGGCGCAAGGTGGTCCGGGTGAACGACCTGCGGCTCGACGAGGTCGCCGGGGTCATCCGCCTCGTGGCGGTCGACGTCGGTGGGGCCGGACTGCTCCGCCGGCTTGGGTTCGAAGGTCCGTTCCGGACGCTCGCCCGCAACTTCCGGATGGCCGTCCCCGAGAAGTACATCGACTGGGAGGACGTCGACCCGGTCGAGACGTCGATCGCGTCGATCAAGCTTCGCATCCCTCACCAGGGCCTTGCGGAGCTGCATCCGGCGGACCTGGCAACGATCATCGACCAGCTCGCACCGCGCGACCGCGCGGGCGTCCTGGCCTCGCTCGATGACGAGGCGGCCGCAGATGCCATCGAGGAGATGGAGCCGGGCACGCAAGTCGAGGTCCTCGAGGATCTCGAGCCGGCGCGTGCCGCCGACATCCTGGAGGAGATGTCTCCCGACGACGCCGCCGACCTGGTCGCCGACCTGTCCGAGTCGGCCCGCGACGAGATCCTCGCGCTGATGGAGCGCGAGGAGGCCGCCGAAGTGCGGGAGCTGCTTGGCTATCCGGAGGATACGGCCGGCGGAATCATGACGACCGAGTTCGTCGCGGTCCCGGCGACCCTGACCGCCGCGGAGACCATCGACCGACTCCGGGAGCTCGAGCCGGACGCGGAGACGATCTACTACGTCTACGTCACCGACGACGAGGGTCGACTGGTCGGCGTCCTGTCGCTGCGCGATCTCATCGTGGCGCCGCCCGACACGGCGATCTCGGAAGTGATGATTCGCGAACCGGTCGCGGTCGGCGCTCTCGCCGACCAGGACGAGGTGGCCGAGGTCGTCGCCCACTACAACCTGCTGGCTGTTCCAGTCGTGGACGACGATGGCCGGCTGGCCGGCATCGTGACCGTCGACGACGCCATTGACACGGTCCTGCCGACGGCCTGGAAGAAGCGCCTCCCGCGCCTGTTCGCACGATGACCGGTGCCTGAGCGGCCGTCGGTCAAGGCGGTGGCCCGCCAGGCCGGCGCTGGCGCGCGGCAGGCGGTGGGCCGGGTCGGGCGCGGCCGCGGCCAGGGACCGCCCGGGCCGCCCCGGATCGGCCCGCTCGCCCACCTCCTCGATCGAATCGAGCACCGCGAGTTCCTCCGGCTGCGCGGCCGCTTCCGCGGGCGGCGGGGCCTCATCGCGTTTCTGGCGGTGATGGGACCGGGTCTCATTGCGGGCATCGCCGGCAACGACGCCGGCGGCATCACGACCTATTCGGTGTTGGGCGCCCGGACCGGTCTCGCGCTGCTGTGGGTCTTCCCCATCACCATCGCGATCCTGGCCGTCGTCCAGGAGATGGTGGCCCGGCTGGGAGTGGTCACCGGCCAGGGGTTGTCGGACCTCATCCGGGATCGGTTCGGCGTCCGCTGGACGGTCTTCGCGATGGCGGTTCTGCTGATCGCCAACGTCGCCAACACCGTCGCCGAGTTCGCCGGGGCGTCCCTTGCCCTGGGCATCTTCGGGGTGCCGCAGATCGTGGTGGTGCCCGTGGTTGCGGCTGCCATCTGGGCTCTCGTCCTGTTCGCGAGCTACCGGACGGTGGAACGGATCTTCCTGTCCGTCTCCCTCGTGTTCGTCACCTACATCGCGTCGGCCGTGCTGGCGCACCCCGACTGGGGCCAGGTGGGCCGCGCCCTCGTCACCCCTCGACTCGACGTGTCTGCCGAGGTGTTGCTGCTCCTGGTGGCGGTCGTCGGCACCACGATCACGCCGTACATGCAGTTCTACCTGCAGAGCGCGGTCGCGGAGAAAGGGATCGACGAGGAGGAGCTGCGGCTCGAGCAGGCCGACGCGATCGGAGGCGCGATCTGGACGAACGTCATTGCCATCTTCATCGTCGTGGCCACCGCCTCGACGGTCTTCGGCCATGGCCAGATCGAGACGGCCGCCGACGCGGCTCGAGCCCTGGAACCGGTGGCGGGCCAGTTCGCCGAGGTGTTGTTCGCCGTGGGATTGTTCGGCGCGTCCGTCCTGGCCGCCACGATCATGCCCATCTCGACGGCCTTCGTGATCTGCGAGGCCTTCGGCTGGGAGTCGGGCGTCGGCAAGCGCTTCTCCGATGCGCGCGCGTTCTTCGGCATCTACACGTTCGTCCTCGTCGCGGGCGCGCTGATCGTGCTGCTGCCCGGGCTGGGCCTGACCGGCCTGATCGTCGGATCGCAGAACCTCCAGGGCTTGCTGCTGCCGGTGGTGCTCGTGTTCCTCGTCCTGCTCGTCAACGACCGCGCGATCATGGGCCGCCACGCCAACGGCCGACTCGGCAACGTGGTCGCCTGGACCGCCGTTGGCCTGGTCGTCGTGCTCGACGCCGTCCTGATCGTGGTCACGGTCCTGGGAGGCTTGGGGGTCAGGCTCGGCTAGGCAGCTGGTGCCGGCGCCGGAGCTCATGCACGTGCCCTGGGCCCTCGCAGCTCGTTCACCATCAGCGAACAAACCCGGCAAACTCGCCCGTCCGGCGCCGATGGAGGAGGCCCACGACGCCCGGCCAGACGTCGCGAACCTGCCGAGGCCCGGCCCGCCGCGCGCCGGCACGATCGGGTGGGCGTGCAGACCCGTCTACGAACTCGTAGCGTCGTCAGTTTGGGTCGAGATGAGAGCGCGATAAGCGTCGTTTGTTCTCCCATGGCGAACGCGGACCGAGACCCCTGCCAATGGGGCGCGCGAGGAGCGAACGACATACCAGGTGCACGTCACGCCGCGAACACGACCGGCGGCGTGGTTCGGGCGGCGATCTATGAGGGCGACCGGCAGCTGCGGCGAGCAGCGTCGAGGGCCGGCGAAGAGGCCCGTGCCGCCAGACTCCGGGCAGGGTTGAGCGTTACATCATCACGAGGCCGCCGTCGACGGCCAGCACCTGGCCGGTGATGTAGGCAGCCTCGTCCGAGGCGAGGAAAGCGACGGCAGAGGCGACCTCCTCGGCCGTCCCGAACCTTGCGAGCGGAGTGCGCTTGACGATCTCGTCCTTGAGCGCGTCGGGCAGGTCCTGGGTCAGCTCGGTGAGGACGAAGCCCGGCGCGACGGCATTGGCGGTGATGCCCCGCGACGCCAGCTCTCGGGCTGTGGCCTTGGTCAGCCCGATCAGGCCGGCCTTGGCCGCGCTGTAGTTGGCCTGGCCGGTCTGGCCGGCCTGGCCCGAGACGCTGGTGATGTTCACGATCCGCCCGCCCCGCGCCTTGAGCATCGGCCGGCTGACCGCCTTGGTCGTGTAGAACGCCCCGAACAGGTTCGTCTCCAGCACCGACCGCCAGTCGTCGAGATCCATCCGCATGATGAGATCGTCGCGGGTGATCCCGGCGTTGTTGACGAGGATGTCGACCTTGCCGAACGCCTCCAGGGCCGCCTTCACCAGCCCTTCCGCCGCCACCGGGTCGGTCACGTCACCCTGGAACGCCACGGCGCGGCGGCCCAACCCCTCGATCGAGGTAGCCGTGGAAGCGGCGGCCGCCTCGTTCCCGCGGTAGCTGAGCGCGACATCGGCTCCCTGCTCCGCCAGCCGAAGACAGATCGCCCGTCCGATGCCGCGCGACCCGCCGGTGACGACGGCACTCTTGCCGGACAGGTCGATCACGCGTGGACCTCCTCCTGACGACCGTCGCCGGCGCCCGACGCCGGCGCCGGCTCGCCCGGCGCAACGTCGTCGAGGTCCAGGTCATGACCGGCAACCGGGCGAGCCATGAGCGCGGCGAGGGCCGGCGGGATGGGATCCACCGAGCTCCAGTCGAGCGGCGGCCTGATCGTGACGGCCTCCGGGCCCACGGTCTCGGCCAGCGCACCGCGGCTCGGGTCAGCGGTCCACTGCAAGGCGATCGCGCCACTGGTGAACCCAGCCCCGAACGCAACCATGACGACGTGGTCGCCGATCTTGACCCTGCCGCTGTCGACCGCCTCGGCGAGGGCGATCGGGATCGACGCCGCCGATGTGTTCCCGTAGCGGTCGACGTTGACGAACATCCGCTCCATCGGCAGGCCCAGCCCTTTGGCGACCGCGTCGATGATCCGGATGTTCGCCTGATGCGGAATGAACAGGTCGATGTCGGAAGCCTGGAGCCCGGCCTGTTCCACGGCGGCCAGCGCCGTCGTGGCGAGCGTCCGGGTCGCGAAGCGGTACGTCTCGCGGCCCTCCATCCGGATGAAGTGCTCGCCCCGGTTGACCGTCTCGACGCCCGGCGGCGCCTTCGCGCCGCCGGCCGGCAGCCAGATCATGTAGGCGCCGGAGGGCTCTGTCGTGAGCTCGATGCCCAGCCCGCCGCCCGGCTGGTCCGAGGCGGACAGGACCACCGCGCCGGCCCCATCGCCGAACAGGATGCACGTGTTGCGGTCCGTGTAATCGAGGAATCGGGTCAGGGTCTCGGCGCCGATGACGAGGACGTGCCGGGCCATCCCGCTCGTGATGTGGGCGTGCGCGCTCGCGTACGCGTACACGAAGCCGCTGCACGCGGCCATGACGTCCATGGCGACGGCCCGCGTGTTGCCGATCGCCTCCTTGACCAGCGCCGCCGTCGATGGCATCCAGTAGTCCGGCGTGAGCGTGCCCAACAGGATGAGGTCGATGTCGTCCGGATCGAGGCCGGCGACCGCGAGCGCGCGGAGGCTGGCCACCGCGGCCATGGAGGCGGTCGTCTCGTTGGCCGCCGCGACTCGCCGTTCACGGATCCCGGTCCGGCTGCGGATCCACTCGTCGGAGGTGTCGACGATTCGTTCGAGGTCGGCGTTGGTCAGGACCTGGCTCGGGGCATAGCGACCCCAGCCGGTGATGTGGGCCCGGCGGGGAGCGCCGGTCGTCGCGTTGGGCTGCGGAACGGTCACAGTGGCTCGACCTCGATGAGCGGTTGCTTTGCCTTGACGAGTGCCCCGCTCTCCGCAACGATGCGGACGACGCGGCCGGCCAGGTCACTCTTGATCTCATTGAATAGCTTCATGGCCTCGATCAGCCCGATGACGGTCCCCACCGCGACCTCGCCGCCGACGGTGACGAACGGGGCGGATCCGGGTGCCGGCGAGCCATAGAAGATGCCCGTGAGCGGCGCCTTGATCGACGGCCGCTCAGGCGGAACCGTCACGACCGGCGGGCCGGCCTGGGATGCCCCGACATCCGCGGCCGCCCCGAGCGCATCCTGCGGCAGCGCGGACGGCTTGCGGAGAACCAGGCCGGTGCCGCCCGCCTCGACCTCCAGCTCGGCAAGGTCACTCCGCTCGAGCAGGGCGATCAAGCGGTCCACGAGGTCCAGAAGAGAGGCGTCGCCATTCCCCAGCCGAGGGCCGGGAGCCTGCGACCCGCTCCTCTTGCGCGCCCCAGCAGATCGTTCGAGCGCCGCGCGTTCCAGCGCTGCGAGCTCCGGCGAAACGGGCTCCGGGACCAACGGCTGCTGGTCCGGGGACTGCTGGACGATCGGCTGCTCCACGAAGGCCTGGGCGAGCGGCTGCTGGGCGAGCGGCTGCTGGGCGGCCGGTTCCTGCGCGTCGGTCACGCCTGCCACCGGCGAAAGATGAGGGCGCTGTTCTGGCCGCCGAAGCCGAACGAATTGCTCAACGCCACGTCGATCGTCGCAGAGCGGGCCGAGCCGGTGACGAGGTCCAATCCCTCGGCGGCCTCGTCGGGATCGTCGAGGTTGATGGTCGGCGGGACGCAGCCGGTCCGGATCGCCTGGATCGTGGCCATCGCCTCGATCGCGCCGGCCGCACCCAGCGTGTGGCCGATCATGCTCTTGTTGGCCGTGATGACGACCGCCGGCGCGTGATCGCCGAAGATCGTCGTGATCGCCTGGAGCTCGGCGCGGTCGCCTTCGGGCGTGGACGTCGCGTGCGCATTGACGTGCTGGATCTCATCCGCCCGGAGGCCGGCCTTCTCGATGGCGCGGCGCGCAGCACGGACCGCTCCGATGCCGCCCGGCGCGGGCAGCGTCAGGTGCGATGCATCCGCGGTCGCACCGTAGCCGACCAGCTCGGCGAGCGGCTCTGCGGCGCGGGCGAGCGCATGGTCGAGCTCCTCGAGGACGAGCACCCCGGCACCCTCGCCGATGACGAATCCGTCCCGGCCGTTGTCGAACGGTCGCGAGGCGGCTGCCGGGTCGTCGTTCCGGGTGGACAGCGCGCGCATCGCCGCGAAGCCGCCCACCAGCGCCTCGAAGATGCCGGCCTCCGCGCCCCCGGCGAGCATGATCTCAGCATCCCCCCGGCGGATCGTCTCGGCCGCCTCACCGATGGCGTGGCCGCCGGTCGCGCAGGCGGACACGGTCGCGAAGTTCGGCCCGAGGGCGCCGAACGTGATCGCGAGCTGGCCGGCGCCCACGTTGGGGATGCCCATCGGGATGAAGAACGGGCTGATCCGATCCGGCCCGCGCAGGACGCTGATCCCGATGTTCTCGATGAGCGTCCCCACGCCGCCCAGGCCCGTGCCCAGGATGACGCCGGTCGCCTCGGCGAGCTCGCCCTCCAGCCGATGCGGCAGGCCCGCCTGGTCCATCGCTTCGCGCGTGGCGACGAGCCCCAGGGCGATGTAGCGGTCCATCCGCCGGAGCTCCTTGCGGTCAAGGACGTGACTCGCGTCGAGGTCGACGACCTCGCCGGCGATCCGGGAGGCGATGCGCGACGGATCGAAGGCCTGGATCGTGCGGATGCCGCTGCGGCCGGCAACAAGCCCCGCCCAGGTCGCCTCGACGGTATTGCCCAGGGCGCTGACCACGCCCATCCCCGTGACGACCACGCGCCGGCTGCTCACCGGACGAGCTTCCCGGTCCGGACGGTGGCGGCCCGGTAGATATCGCCGGGCAGGCCCCGCGAGGACAGCGCGTTGCTGACCTCCAGAACGTCGTACTCCGTCCGCTGGATGGCGGCGTTGACGTGCTCCCCATCGAGCTCGATCAGCGCCCACGATGCGGTCGGGTCGCCGTCGAAGACGTAGCCGGCCGAGCCGTCGTTGACGATCTGCTTCCAGCCGAAGTCGCGAACCTCCGGCAGATGGGTGTGGCCGCAGCAGACGAGCCGGGCGTCGGTCCGGGATAGCCGCTCGATCGTCACCGACGGATCGAGAGCCTGGTCGAAGCCCGCGGTCTGCGAGCCGGGCGATGCGTGGGTGACCAGCACGAGCGTGTCCTCGACGCGCAGCCGGCGCTCGGCGGGCAGGCGCCGGAGCCAGTCGAGGCTCTCGTCGCCGATGGCCTCATGAGCCCATTCGGCGGCGTAGCGGATCGCATCCGTCACGCCCTCGAGCCACGGAAACGCCGCCGCCCAGTCGAAGTCGGCGACGGCGATGTCCGTGTTGCCCTGGACGACGAGGGCGCCGGCGGCCTCCATCTCGCGGATGCCGTCGATCGTGGCGGCCGGCTCCGGGCCGTTGAGGACGTGGTCGCCGGCGATGAGGATCGCGTCCGGCTTGGCGCTCGCGATCGCCGTGCGCACGGCGGCCAGCGCGGTCGCGTTGCCATGGACGTCCGACAGGACCGCGATCCGGGCCGTCATCGCAGCACCGAGGCGTCCGGGATGATGAAGCTCAGCGTCGCCTCGCAGGCGACCTCGCCGTCGACGCTGGCGACCGCCCGACCCCGCCCGAACCTGCGGCCGAGCTTTTCCATCGTCACCTCCAGGCGGAGGGTATCGCCGGGGGATACCACTCGCTTGAAGCGGCAGTCCTCGATGCCCGCGAACAGGCCGATGCGATCCCCGAAGCCGGGCTGCCTGCCGACGTAGACGGCCATCGTCTGGGCCAGCGCTTCCACCTGGAGGACGCCCGGCATCACCGGCAGGCCGGGAAAGTGGCCCTGGAAATACCACTCGCTCGCGGTGACGGCCTTCAGGCCGACGATCCGGCTGCGATCGGGCTCGTACTCGACGATCCGATCGACCAGCAGGAACGGCCAGCGATGGGGGATGAGCGCCTGGATCTCGGCCGTCGTAAGGACGGGGCCGGCCGTCTCGGCCGGCCGGCCCGTCCCGGTGGTCGGCTCGCTGGTCGCCTCTGTCACACGTTTCTCCCGGTCATGGCTTGGTCGAGTGTCCACCGCCGCCGGCCGGCGCAGAGGACGAACGCGTGCATCCCTGCACGGTGGAGCGGCGCGGACACCGGCCCGCCGCTCGGGTCACGCCCGGCTCCCGGCGGCGAGGAAGGCCGCGCTGCCCACCCGATCCAGCAGGTTCGTCGTCACCCGGCCCTCCAGGAACGCCTCGTTGGCCAGCAGGGCCTGATGGATGGGAATGTTGGTGGTCAATCCCTCGATGAGGAGCTCATCCAGGGCGGCCCGACCGCGGGCGATCGCGGACGGCCGATCCGGCCCCCAGACGATGAGCTTGCCCAGCAGCGAGTCGTAGAAGGGCGGCACGTCGTAGCCCGCATAGAGATGCGAGTCCACCCGGACCCCCGGGCCGCCGGGGACGACCAGGCGCTCGACGACGCCGGCCTGCGGCCGGAACTCGTGGGCGGCGTCCTCGGCGTTGATCCGGAACTCGATGGCGTGGCCCCGCGACACGACGTCCGCCTGGGTGAAGGCGAGCGGCTCCCCCGCCGCGATCCTGATCTGGCTGACCACCAGGTCGATCCCGGTCAGCATCTCGGTCACCGGGTGCTCGACCTGGATCCGGCAGTTGATCTCGATGAAGTAGAAGTTGCTGTCGCGGTCGACGAGGAACTCCAGCGTTCCCACGTTCTCGTAGCCGGCCGACACGACAGCCCGAAGCGCGCGCTCCGCGAGCTCCAGCCGGGCGGCCGGCTCGAGCGCGGGCGTCGGCGCCTCCTCGATGATCTTCTGATGCCGCCGCTGGACCGAGCAGTCGCGCTCGCCGAGGTGGACGCCGTGACCGTAGCGGTCGACCACCACCTGGACCTCGACGTGGCGGTTGTCCTCGAGCCATTTCTCCAGGTAGAGCGAGTCGTCGCCGAACGCCGAGCGCGCCTCCGAGCGGCAGATCTTGAGGGCCGATTCGAGCTCGCGCGGCGAGCGCACCATGCGCATGCCCTTGCCGCCCCCGCCCGCGGATGGCTTGATGAGCACCGGAAAGCCGATCCGCTCGGCCTCGTCGAGTGCATTCGCATCGTCGCGGAGCATGCCGTGGGAGCCAGGGATGGTTGGCAACCCGTAGCCGCCGAGCAGGCGCCGAGTGGCTTCCTTGGACGCGAAGCGCTCGAGGACGGACGGTGGCGGTCCGATGAATGTCAGGCCGTGGGCGCGGACGACTTCGGCAAAGCCCTCGTCCTCGGACAGGAACCCGTAGCCCGGATGGATCGCCTCACAGCCGGTCACGAGGGCCGCACTGATCATGGCGGGCGCAGACAGGTAGCTGCGCTTGGCGTCCGCCGGCCCGATGCAGATCGCCTCGTCCGCGAGCTGGACCGGCAGGCTCTCCCGATCCGCCTCGCTGTAGGCGACGACGGCGCCTACCCCCAGCGTCCGGCAGGCCCGCAGAATGCGGAGGGCGATCTCGCCCCGATTCGCGATGAGGATCTTGCCGAACATCAGCTCCCGGCCTCACCGACCGGCGCCGGCGCACTCACCAGCTCGATCCGGACGAGGTCCTGGCCGTATTCGACCGCATCGCCGGGCTCGACCAGGGTCGCCCCCAGGATCCCGTCCACCGGGCTTGCGACCTCCTGGCGGACGCCCAGCACGTCCACGTGGCCGATCCG
This sequence comes from Candidatus Limnocylindria bacterium, assembly GCA_035637675.1. Taxonomy (GTDB): domain Bacteria; phylum Chloroflexota; class Limnocylindria; order Limnocylindrales; family CSP1-4; genus C-114. The sequence goes on from DASPWU010000039.1 coordinate 25,688, forward strand.
ATCGCCGGCCCGGACCCGTGTTCCGGGCCGCATCTCGGGACGGGGCTGGAAGATCCCGACCGCCGGCGAGGTGGCCATCGCGCGATGGACTCCCGCCCGGGCGACGTCGGCACCGTCGGCCGATCCCTGCCTGCCCGACCGGCCCGCTGCGAGCGAGCCATGCCCATCGCGGCCCGACGCCGCCAGATGGCCCTCCAGTGCGGCCGGCGGGTGGCCGTGGCCCGCATGGCCCGGCTGCGGTCGGGACGGCCGATCGGTGGCCCGCCGGCCCGGATTGGCGCCGGTCGGCGCATCGGGATCGACCGCCCGCCTGAGGCGAACTTTCCATGCGCCCTCGCGAATCTCGATCTCACCGAGACCGCTGGCGCCCAGCTTGGCGACAAGAGCCGGCAACAGGTCCTCGCTCAGCCGGCCGATCGAAGCGTGATCCTCGAGGCGCTCGGCGAGCCGGCGCGGATCGGCTCCACCGGACTGGGCGGTGGCGCCGGGAGGACGGGCGGTCAGGCGGCGGGAGCGGGCGTTCCTGACGGCCACTGATCAGACCTCCCCACGGGCCGGCGGCTCGTCGGCCCGGCCGGATGGCGGTCCCGGGATCTGGCCGGAGATCTGGCCGGCGCCGCTGCGGGCCGACCCGAGGAGGGTCCGAAGCCGGTCGGTGAGGCCGGGCCGTTCGAGCGCCGGCGGCGCGGGCTGGCTGACCACGCTATAGGCCCCCATCGAGCGATAGCGCCGGTAGCGCGCCTCGATGAGCGCGTCGAGCGGCTGCCGCTCAAGCGTGCCGAGCTGGTCGCCGATCGCCATCTTCAGCCGGCGAGCGGTTTCGGCGTGATCGGATTGGGCGCCACCGCTCGGCTCGCTGACGACGATGTCGACCACGCCGAGCGCCTGCTGCTCGGTCGCGGTCATCTTCATCGCCAGGGCGGCGGCCGGCGCCTCGTCCGGGGTCCGCCACAGGATCGATGCGCAGCCTTCAGGGCTGATCACCGAGTAGACCGCGTTCTCCAGGGCGATGACCACGTCACCCACCGCGATCGCGAGGGCGCCGCCCGAGCCACCCTCGCCGGTGATCACCGCCACGATCGGCGTGCGCAGGCGGGACATCACACCCACCGAGCGGGCGATCGCCTCGGCGATGCCCCGCTCCTCCGACTCGGGGCCCGGATGGGCTCCAGGCACGTCGACGAAGGTTATGACCGGCAGGCGGAATCGCTCGGCGACCTCCATCAGGCGGATGGCCTTGCGGTAGCCCTCCGGGTGGGGCATGCCGAAGTTGCGGCGGATGTTCTCCTCGGTCTCCGCACCCTTCTGCTGGCCGATGACCATGACCCGCCGACCGTCCAGGCGGGCGAACCCGCCGACGAGGGCCGGATCGTCGCCGAAGAAGCGATCGCCGTGCAGCTCGATGAACTCGTCGGCCATCGCCTGGATCAGCTCGAGCGTGTGGGGCCGCTTCACGTTGCGGGCGGCCTGGACCCTCGCCCAGACGGCATCGCGCGGCGCCAGCGGCGGCGAGGTGTCGGCGTCGCGGCGGGCGGCATCGTCCCGGCCGCGACCGAGCAACCGGTCAACCATGGCGCGGTTCCCGGTCGAGCGGGGCGGCAGCCACGGTCAGGCTGGCTTCGACCGCGGTGGCGTCCTCGGTGGCCGTTTCGGGCTCCGCGCGATCAGCCAGCGGACCGTTCCGGGGCGTGGACAGCGTCACCGCCTGGGTGCCGCTGGGCGCCACTGCCGCGGAGGCTGTCGGCGGGCCATTGGATGGCGGCGGGCCATTGGGTGGCGGTGGACCATTGCGTGGCAGTGGGCGATTGCGTGGCACTGGGCCATTGGGTGGCGGCTCCTCCGGCTCCAGGTCGGGCATGACACGGTCGGCGAGCGCGCTCAGGAACGACAACGGCCGGAATGCCGGCACGCTCAGCGTGTCGACGGCCGGCTCGCCGAAGCTGGCCGGGACGAGGTAGCGCAGCAGCGCCGAGATCTCGGCGCGAAGGTCGGACCGGTGCACGACCCGGTCGAGGAAGCCGTGCTCGAACAGGAACTCCGATCGCTGGAAGCCCGGCGGCAGCTCGGCCGCGATCGTGCTCGCCGTCACCCGGGCGCCGGCAAAGCCGATGAGAGCGTTGGGCTCGGCCAGGTTCACATCACCCAGGGCCGCGTAGGACGCGAAGACCCCGCCGGTCGTCGGGTCGGTCAGGATCGAGATGAACGGCACGCCCTCGGACCTCAGGCGCTCGAGGGCGCCGACGGTCTTGGCCAGCTGCATCAGAGCGAGGGTCCCTTCCTGCATCCGCGCGCCGCCCGATGCGGACACGATGATGAGGGGGACACGCGCCTCCAGGGCCGCCTCCGCCGCCCGGGTCACCTTCTCGCCGACGACGCTGCCCATGGAGCCGCCCATGAAGCCGAAGTCCATGACGCAGATGGCAACCACGCCGCCGTCGATCCGGCCGAAGCCCCAGACGGCCGCGTCCCTCAGGCCGGTCGCCGCCTGGGCCGCCGCGAGACGCTCCGGATAGGGCTTTTGATCGACGAATTCAAGTGGATCCAGCGACTGGAGGCCTTCGTCGTGCTCTTCGAACGAGCCGGCGTCCAGGAGGAGGTCCAGGCGAGCCGCGGCGGACAGGCGGAAGTGGTGGCCACAGCTCGGGCAAACCCGACGGACCTTGTCGAGCTGCCGGTTGAACAGCATTTCCTCGCAGCTGGGGCACTTCGTCCACAGATCGGGCGGATAGGCCTCGCGCCGCTGGCGGAAGGACGGCAGCTTGATCGGCATCAGGCCAGCCCTCGTGGCCGGCTGTCGTGGGCTGGCCGGGCCTGGGCGACCGCCCTTACCGCCCGGGCCATCGGCGTGATCGGGGGGTGGCTGCGGCGCCAGGCGACATAGGCCGCGCCGGCCAGTGACAACGCCGCCGACGTGAGCGCTCCGCCGATGAGCAAGGGTCGGGCCAGGTGCGGTCCGGCCGGATCGGCCGCCGGGTCCAGACCGGGAACGAATGCCGGATGCAGGGTCGTGTCCAGGCTCGGATCCAGGCTCGCTCCGCGTGTCGCGCGGGCGTCCCCTTCGCCTGCGGCAGCCGCCAGGCGCATGCCCGCGGCGACCTCGGCCAGACGCGCCGCCAGGCGCTCCTCGAAGCGGAATGACGGGTGGACTCGGGCCAGGTCGGACGACAGGCGACCGGCGGCGAATCGGATCGCCGGATCGAGGTCAACCGTGGCCGGCACGTCCATCGCGCGCCGAGCCTGGGCGGCCAGGAGCGCATCCAGGTACAGGTCCGTCAGGATCGCGTCGGCTTCGATGCGGTCCCGCAGCGGCAGGGTCATGCCGGCCGGCCGCCGTCGCCCCGATGGAGGTCCTCGCCCCGGCGCCCGCCGCCGAGGTCGCGCGCCACGGACCGGAGGGCGCGGTGGATGAGGACCCTGACCGCGTTCTCGGACCGGCCGAGCACGCCGGCGATCTCGGCGGTGGTCATCTCGTCGACGAACCGCAGGACGAGCGCGCGCCGGCGATCGGCGGGCAGGCGACCGACCGCCGACCAGGCTGCCGCCGCGTCGTCGCGTTCGACCGTTCGGCGCTCGACGTCGAGCGGGTCGGGCAGGACGGCCGCGGCCTCGATCGGCGCCTGTGGATGACGACGAAGCGTCCGGCGCTGATTCGCCACGACGTTGCGGGCGATGCGGAACAGCCAGACCCGGAACGTGGACGCACCATCACCGTCGGCCGGCCGGGCGCGTTCCTGGAAGAGGCCCAGGTGGGTGAGGGCGAGGAGGAACGTTCGCTCGGTGGCGTCCTCGGCGTCGTGATGGTCGCCGAGCTCGTAGTACGCAAAGGAATACACCTGGGCGAGGTACCTGCGATACAGCGGCTCGAAGGCGGAGGGGTCGCGCTGGGCGGTCTCGACGAGCGTGCGGTCGCGGTCGAGATGGGCCACCCGGGAGCGCCCGGCCTCTTCCCCGGCGCTCACCTTTCCAAACACCGGCCGAGCCATCGCGTTACACCCCCAGCCCTGGGCTCTGCGCAGCGGTGTCCGCAGAGGCCAGCCGGACGTGACGAATCTCCCCGCTGACGACGCGCCGGTCCGCCTGTCCGGATCCCGGAGCCGCCACGATCAGTGCTCCCGTCTCGAGGTCCACACCGCGGGCGGAGAGGGTCTCGTCCGTACCGTCAGGGTGCTCCAGGCGCACCTCGCGGCCGTTAGTCACCTGGCGCGACAGCCAGCCGCTCGCCTGGAAGCGGTCCTCTCGCAGCCTTGCGACGCCTCCCTCCAGGCGCGAGGTGAAGGCGTCCATCAGGTCGTTCGGGGCGATCGAGCGCCCACCGGTAACCTCGTGCAGGCTGGTCATCGTCGCGGCGAGCTCGCTCGGGAATGTCACGGCCGGCCAGTCGACGTTGATTCCCAGGCCGATGACCGCTCGCGGATCGGCCGAGCCCAGCCCGTCGGTCTCGCCCAGGACGCCGGCCAGCTTGCGCAGCCTTCCGCGCCGTGGATCGGCCGGGCCGGCGTCCTCGACCGCCAGATCGTTCGGCCACTTGAGCCGAATCGTCCCATCGGCCAGGCCGGCCACCTCCTCGGCGGCTTCGCACATCGCCAGCGAGACGAGTGCGGCCAGGCGCCACACGCGATCGGGCGACAGCCATTTCGGCCGGAAGCCGAGCGACAGCAAGAGCGCGGCGCCGGGCGGGGCAAACCAGTTGCGTCCCTCGCGACCGCGACCGGCCGTCTGCTCGTCGGCGGTCGCGAGGCAGACCTCGGGCACTCCTGCGAGGAGCCAGTCGCGGACCACGTCGTTCGTGGACCCGACGATGGCGAAACGCTCCCGGCGGCTGAAGACGGACGACGCCGCGCGTTGGTCGTCCGTTCCGGCGACCGTCACCGGCCCCGCTTCACGATGCGGCCCCGACGGCGCCGGCGCCCTCCCCCAGCTCGTCCGGCCGCTCCAGCTCGAAGGCCGCGTGGAGGGCGCGGACGGCCGCCTCCAGCTGGTCCTCGGCGATCAGGCAGGTGATCCGGATCTCGGACGTCGAGATCATCTCGATGTTGATGCCGGCGTCGGCGAGCGCGCCGAACATGCGGGCCGCATAGCCGGGGGCGTTCTGGATGCCCGCGCCGACGATGGAGACCTTGGCGATCGCCGAATCGGTGGTCAGTTCGCGAAAGCCGAGCTCGCGCGCGATCGGCTCCAGGATCCGCTTGGCCTTCGCCAGGTCGGCCCGGGCGAGCGTGAAGCTGAGATCCGTGGCGCCGCCATGACCCACGTTCTGGACGATCGTGTCGACGATGATGCCGGCCTCCGCGAGCGGCTCGAAGACGGATCGAGCCACCCCCGGGCGGTCGGGCACCTCGACGAGGGTGACCTTGGCCACGTTCCGGTCGTGGGCCAGTCCCCGGACCTTGTTGCGCTGCTCCACGAGCGGGTCCTCCGCGATGAGCGTGCCCGGAGCGTCCTCGAAGGAGCTCAGGACCTCGATGACGACGTCGTTCACCCAGCCCAGCTCGACCGCCCGGGTCTGCATGACCTGGGCCCCCTGATGGGCGAGCTCGAGCATCTCCTCGTAGCCGATCATGTCCAGCTGGCGGGCGCCGGGCACAAGCCGTGGATCGGCCGTGAAGATGCCCCGTACGTCCGTGAAGATCTGGCAGCGGGCGGCGTGCAGCTGAGCGGCGAGGGCAACGGCGGTCGTATCGGAGCCGCCGCGGCCCAGGGTCGTCGTCTCGGTCGTCGTCTCGCCGTCCTGGCCGGGCGCCTGGCTGGCGCCCTGGAATCCGGCCACGATCACGACCTTGCCAGCGTCCAGCTCGGCCCGGATCCGGCGCGGTTCGACGCCGGCGATGCGCGCCCGGCCGTGACGTCCGTCGGTCGTGATTCCGGCCTGAGCTCCCGTCAGCGAGATGGCCGGCACACCGATCGCGTGAAGGGCCATGGACACGAGCGTCGCACTCTGATGCTCGCCAGTCGCCAGGAGCACATCCAGCTCCCGCGAATCCGGCTCGTCCGTGATCGCCTCGGCCAGAGCCAGGAGCTCGTCCGTGGTGTCGCCCATCGCGGAAACGACCGCGACGAGCTCCGCTCCCTGGAGGCGCTCGCGGGCAATCCGCCGCGCCACGCGGCGGATCCGATCCGCGTCGGCGAGTGACGAGCCGCCGAACTTCTGCACGACGAGCGATGCGGGCATCGCGCGATTCTAGCAGCGAGCGATCTCCAGACCCGCGTATTTGTCGCGACGAGGCCCGCGCCCGATCGACGTTATGCACCTCCGTCGTCGTGGCGTCGAGAACTCGCTCACGCCGCGTGGCGAAATCAATAGATGTCTGGTTCAGCTCCCGGGTTTGGGAACCTTCGCGATGGTGTCCACTTCCGTCGGGCTCGGAGCCGCCGGCTTGACGGCGTCCGGCGGCTTGTCCGACTCCGACGGCTTCGGCGGTCCAGGTTTGCTCGCGAGCGATGGCCCGCCGATTGAACTGAACTCGACCGCGTTGTCTTCCAGTGGGTCCTCGCGCTCGCGCACGGCTTCGGCGGCGACACCGATGCCAGTTGCTGCAAACCCTCCCATGACAGCGGTGGCTCCGCCTGCGCCGATCAACCACGCGGCGGGATCTTGCTGGTCGCCCAAGCCGATGGTCTCGTTCACCGTTTGCCCGAAACCACCTTGTAGTGTTCCGTCACGTCGGTAATCGTTGTCGGTCGTGCGCTCTTTGTCGAGCGTCCCGGTCTCGCTAAAGAGGCCCCCCTTGCGGGCTCCCATGACATCGGTCGCGAAATCTCCGACCTGTTCGCCAATATGCGCCCACGTTTCGCCAACGATCGGGACCTCTCCCGCGATCTTCGACAACTGATTGTCCAGCAGGCTTCCATCCCTGTCGGTGTCGATGCTGGCCTCGATCCCTCGCCCCGTATGCGCGATGCTGTTCAGGGCCGCATCGGCGAGCCGAATAGCCGCTTCGCCGACGTCTCGTTGAATGTCCTGCACTTCTTCTTGCAGTTCCTCGATGAATTCGTCCATCGTCGTTGCCTCCAAGCGCACCCAGGCGAGGCGCAATCGCGTTCCAACCCGATGTCCGCCGGCAGGAGAGCGACCCCGTAAATCAAGAGGCCGCCCGCGGTCAGGCGGGCGGCCAGTCAGAGAGAGACGATTTGCCAGCTCTTGCTGGCGCGCGGCTCCTGCCGCTAGTCGGTGATGGCGTCCCAGGCGCTCTCGGCCAGGCCACCGACGATGGTGCCGACCGACTCGACCCCCTCGACGACCGCCGAACCGTAGTTGCCCTGATCCCACTCGGTTCCCGCGTTCTCGTAATGCTCGAGGGCCGCCTGGTGGGTCTCTTCCGACGTGGCGTCGAATGCCGCGCTGCCCCCGGCCTCGCCCATCAGTTTGTAGCCCTCGGTCGCCATCTCGTGGATGTCGACGCCGTTGTCCTTGAGGACCTTCTCGGCGATGACCGAAAGCCCGCCGGTCGCCAGCCCGAGGGCGGCCTCGGCCGCATAGACGCCGGTATCGCCCGCGATGTCGCCGGCCTTCTCGAGATCGTCACTCATGAATGTGATCCCCTTTCAGGTGTGATGCCGCGGACAAGGCGCGCGCGGCGTACAGAGAGTCTGTGGGAGAGCCGTCTTGGTCCCGTCTCGCGGGATCGCAGGTAGGCTGCTACTCCAGGAGGGATTCGGGATTCTCTTCCACGAACTTCTCGAGTGTGTCGATGCCCTGGCCAACGGTCTGGGCAACGTCGGTGACTTCCTGCTTGGCCCAGTCGACGGCGTTGCTCGCCGTTTCCCCGGCCCATTCGACGGCGTCGCTCGCCGTCTCACCCACCCAATCGACCGCTTTCCCGAAGGCCTCTTCCATCTCGGGCGTCACCGCGCCTCCGATATATCCGGTTGCCTCGTCGTCGCCCATCGATCACTCCATCGGTGCCGGCTCGAAACGTCTGGTGACGCCCCTGGAGGCAGATCGTACGCTGGCTGTCCATAGGGTCGATAGTCATGACCTGGGGACGACGTATGCTCGTCCCAGACGAGCGTCGGCCTCGACCGGAAGGATCTCACCGGATGTGCTTCGCGCCCGACAGCCGACCACCGATCCCGGCGATCGCTGGGGGCGCCCTGGATTCGACGGAGGTAACGCTCACCGCGAGCGACGGAAACCGCCTCATGGCATTCAGGGCCCACCCGGCCGACCCCACCGGCGCCGCGATCGTCGTGCTGCCCGACGTGCGCGGACTGCACGCCTACTATCGCGAGCTGGCCCTGCGCTTTGCGGAGGCCGGCGTCGACGCGCTCGCGATCGACTACTTCGGCCGAACCGCCGGCCCGGGCAGTCGGGGTGCCGACTTCGAATACATGCCGCATGTCGCGAAGACGACGTTCGCCGGTCTGAGCGCCGACGTCGCGGCCGCCGTATTGGACCTTCGATCCACGGAGGATGGCCAGGAGCGGTCCCTTTTCACGATCGGCTTCTGCTTTGGCGGCCGGCTCGCCTTCGTCAGCTCGACCCTTGGCCTCGATCTCGCGGGCGTGATCGGCTTCTACGGCGTCCCGCTGGGCCCCGGCCGGAACGACGTGCCGGCGCCCGTGGACGTCGCGGACCGAATCGCGAGTCCGGTCCTCGGCTTGTTCGGCGAAGCGGACGGTGCGATCCCGCCGACATCCGTCGAAGCATTCGAGGCCGCCCTGCGCCGAGCCGGCGTCGAGCACCGGATCATCAGCTACCCGGGCGCCCCGCACTCGTTCTTCGATCGGACCTACGAGGAGCACGCCGCGGCCTCGGCCGACGCCTGGCAGCAGGTCCTGGCGTTCATCGCCGGCCACACCGCCAATCGCTCCTCCCCGAGGCCGGCCGGGGCCTGAGGCCGTCAGCCCTCCCGGAGCCCCGGCCCTACCGGAGCCCCGGCCCTACCGGAGCCCCGGCCCTACCGGAGCCCCGGCCCCACCGTCAGGCGTCGGGCCCGGCGGCCATCGCGGGTGGACCGGCCGGCCGTTGTGGCCAGCGCCCGAAGCGGCGGCCGACGATCAGCAGGATCAGGAGCAGGAAGCCGAGGCCGATGACCACCGGCAGGACCACGACGGCCAGCCAGATCCCGATCGTGGCGAGTCCCTGGCCGATCGACAGCAGCAGGCCCACAGCGCGATCGAATTCGACGCCGGGACTCCAGCCCTTGGACGTCTCCTTGACGATCGGTGCGGGCGGCGTCTGGAAGATCACGGTCAGCGTCGACAGGGCGGCCTGGTCGCGAAGGTGGGTGACCTGGGCGGCGAGCTCCTCGATCTGGCCCTGAACCGCAGTGAGCTGGTTCTGGACCTCCAGGATGTCGGGGATCTTCGTCGCCTTCGCCATGATCGCCTGCAGGGCGCGCTCGGTGGCTCGGAGGTTCGCGATCCGGGCATCCAGGTCCACGACCTGGCCGGTGACCTCGAGCGAATCGGTCTTCTCCTCCTTCAGCTCGCCGCGGGCCTTGATGGCGTCGAGGACGTCTTCCCAGCGGTCGCTCGGGAACCGATACGTGACCGACGCGGTGATGCGCTCTCCGTTCCTGGACTGCTCGGAGCC
>DASPWU010000040.1:0-4125 GCA_035637675.1 Candidatus Limnocylindria bacterium
CGATCCCACCCGCCACGATCAGCTTCCACGGGGCGGCGATCGTGCATCCGGCCGGCTCGCCGGAGGTTCGCTCTGCCTGGAAGGAGCTGGCGTCCCTGGTTCCGGCCGAGCGGCGGGGCTCTGCCGCGGTCATCGAGGTCGTCCCCGAGGGCGCGTTTCTCACCTACGCACTTGGCATCCCGCTGCGGAAGATGCTCGACCCGGCCGCCGCGCAGGCACGCGTGCCGGTGTCGCGGGAAGGGCGGCCCCGATGACCCCGTCACTCGACGAGCCGACGATCGGGTCTCCGGATCACGGGTTCGTCGGGATCGACAAGATTGAGCTGAAGGCCAGAATCGGGGAGAACCTGAACCGCCACCCGGCTGTCGGTCTGGCGGTGGGCGTCGTCCGCAACGGATCCCTCGAGTCCTTCCACAAGCACGGGCTCGCCGACATCGCGTCGAACTCGCCGATCACCGAGGACACGGTCTTCCGGATCGCCTCCATCACGAAGACCTTCACCGCGGTCGCGGTGATGCAACTCTGGGAGCAGGGGCTGGTCGACCTGGATGCCCCCGCCAACGACCACCTGTGTGGGTACACGCTGGTCCCTGCCAAGCCCAGCTTCCGGCCGGCAACCGTGCGGCAGCTGTTGACCCACACCGCCGGGATCCCCGAGGTGGTCTACGCCGCCGATCTGCTCCATCCTCGCTGGGGCCCGTTCGACGCCCGTCCCGCCGTCTACAGCGTTAGGGTCGGAGCGCCGCTGCCGTCGCTCGCCGAGTACTACCGCGGTGGTCTCCGGCTGGTGGTCGAACCCGGTTCTGCCTTCGCGTACAGCAACCACGGGTTCGCCACGCTCGGCCAGCTGGTCGAGGACGTGAGCGGGATGCCCCTGGAGCGCTACATTCGCGAGCGTATCTTCGAGCCCCTCGGCATGGCCGACAGCGACCTGGTCCGATCCGAGCGGGTCGCGTCGCGCCTGGCGACAGGGTACGTCCTCGGACCCAGGGGTGCGAAGGCCGTGCCCGATCGCGACTGGGTCGGCGCCGGCGGCGGGGGGATCTATTCCACCACCCGCGACCTGGCGCGCTACCTCGCCGCGCTCCTCGGCGGCGGTGCCAATGAGCACGGCTCAGTGCTCAAACCGGCGACGCTCGCGACCATGTTCGAGCCCCACTACCAGCCGGATCCGCGCCTGCCGGGAGTGGGCCTCGCGTTCTTCCGCAGCGACGCGGGCGGGCATCGCGTCGTCGGGCACGAAGGGATCCTGCCCGGCTTCAACTCGGCGCTCTCCCTGGCTCCCGACGACGGTATCGGCGTCATCGCCCTCACGAATGGGTCCAGCGGAGCGATCGTGTGGCTGCCGATCGAGCTCGGAAGGTTGCTGCGCCACCTGCTCGACGTCCCCGACGAGATCGTTCGCACCGACGTTCCCCACCACCCCGAGATCTGGGGCGACATCTGCGGCCACTACCGGCTTCCGGAGGGAATCTCTGATCTCCGCCAGCGCGTGATGATGGCTGGTGGTGCGGAGGTCTTCATCCGCGGCGGGCGGCCGATGGTCCGCGTGCTGACCCCCGTACCGGCCCTCTACCGGAGCTTCCCGCTCCACCCCGACGACGAGAAGGACCCGTACGTCTTCCGGCTCGACCTTTCGAGGTTCGGGATGGCGACGGTCCGCGTCGTGTTCAGCCGCGAAGCCGGCGTAGGTACGACGGCCGCTCACACGGATCTCCAATCGCTGTCGCTCTACAAGCGACCCGCCTGCGGGAGCCCAGCCGCGTGGTCCACCGTGGCGCTGAGCTCGCTCGCTGTTGCCACCGCTGTGGCGGCCGGTCGGCGGCGCAGCAGACGACACGAGAGGCGGTCGGCATGAGCGTCACCACGATGACCGAGCTGTGGCGCATGAGCGCCAGCGACCTCGCCGAAGCGATCAGATCCAGGCGAACCTCCAGTCAAGAAGTCATCGAGGCCCACCTGCGGCGGATCGAGGCCGTGAACCCCTCCGTCAACGCCGTCACGGTCGTCCTCGGCGACCAGGCCGTCGATGCTGCGAAGGCAGCTGACCGTGCGGTCGCCGGTGGCGGCGACCTGCCTCGATTCCACGGCGTCCCCTTCACGGTCAAAGGGAACATCGACCTCGTCGGTACGCCGACGACTCAAGGACTCGAGGCGCTCGCCGCCGCGTATCCGACGCTGGACGCTCCCGTTGTCCAGCGGCTGAAGGCTGCGGGGGCGATCCCGATCGGCCGCACCAACCTTCCCAACCTCGCAGTTCGCTGGCACTGCGACAGCGAGCTCTATGGACCGACGGTGAACCCGTGGGACCGGTCCCGAACCGCCGGCGCCTCCAGTGCCGGCGAGGCCGCGGCCCTCGCGACCGGCATGAGTCCTTTGGGTCTCGGCAACGATGGGCTCGGATCGCTGCGCCACCCCGCCCAGTGCTGCGGCGTCAGTGTGCTGAAGCCGACCCTCGGACGCATCCCGGACGCGACCACCACCGTGCCGGAGGTCGCCGCGATAGGCGTCCAGCTGGCGGCCGTCCAGGGTCCGCTGGCGCGGCGCGTTGCCGACCTCCGAGCCGCCCTCGAAGTGCTGGCCGGCGCCACGTGGCGCGACCCGTGGTCGGTGCCGGCGCCACTCCGTGGCCCCGAGCCCGCGAAGCCCCTTCGAGTGGCCCTCGTCGTCGACCCGGCGGGCCAGGGCACGGCAAAGCAGGTGCAGGATGGCGTTCGGAAGGCGGCCAGGGCGCTCGACGACGCCGGCTACGCCGTCGAGGAGGTCGAGCCGCCGTCGATCGAGACGGCGGCGAAGACCCTGCTGGACATGCTCAACACTCCGACATCCGGGCGATGTGGCAGGTGGGGTCGCAGATGATGCCGGCGGACACAAGACGGTTCCTGTCGGAGTTCTACGACGTGGCCGGCGATCCGGACCCCGTGACGACGATGCAGAGCTTTGTGACCCGGCAGTCGCTGCTGCGGGCGTGGGGCGAGTTCCAGGAGCAGCACCCGCTGGTCGTCGCCCCGATCTGCACGGACGTCCCCTTCGAGGCGGGCACGGACCTGGACGAAGGCTGTGTGGCCGAGACCATCCGGGGCATGCGCATGGCCATGGCTGTCAACGCGCTGGGGCTGCCCGCCGTCGCCCTTCCGGTGGGCATCGGGGACGGTCTCCCACAGGCGGTGCAGGTGATCGGCCCTCGCTACCGTGAGGACCTGTGCCTGGATGCCGCCGCCGCGCTGGAGGACAGGGTCGGGATCATCACGCCGATCGATCCCAGGTGACGGTGAGGACGATGAGCATCCCGATCGACAGGCTGACCGCATTGGACCAGCTGATGTTGCGGGCCAGTGCGATCTGGCCACAGGACATCGGTGCCCTCGTGCTCCTCGACGGAACGACCCTGCTGGAGCCGAGCGGCCGCTTCCGGATCAAGGCCGTGCGCGAGGCGATCGTGTCCAGGCTGCAGCTCGTCCCTCGGTTCCGGCAACTCGTCGACGTTCCGCGGCGAGGGCTCGGCGGACCGCTGTGGGTGGACGCCCCGTCCTTCGATCTCAGCGAGCACGTCCGAGTCCTTCCCCTTCCTGCCGGCACCGGCGAGGCTGAGCTTCTCCTCGCGATCGAGCGACTGCGAAGCAAGCGCCTGGACCCATCACGCCCTCTTTGGGAGATGTGGTTCCTGACAGGACTGCCCAACAAGCAGATCGCCTTGTTCGTGAAGCTGCACCACGCCATCGCCGACGGCATGGCGGCGATGGCGACCGTCGCGGCGTTGCTCGACACCGTTCCGGACACCCCTACCGCGCCAGCACGCCCGTGGACGCCCATGCGACCGCCGTCGGCACGCGAGTTCTTCGCCGACAACCTCCTGCGGCACCTCGAGCGGCTCGTCGGCGCGTTCTCCACGCTTGCCCGGCCTTGGACCACCGTGCGGCGACTGCGGGCGGCGTGGCCGGCGATACGCGAGCTCCTCGCGGAAGCGCCCGCGCCCAAGACCAGCCTGGACCGCATGGTCGGCCCCGGCCGCAACCTCGCCCTGATCCGAACCACCCTCGACCAGGTCAAGGAGGTCGCGCATACCCACGCCGCGACGGTGAACGACGTCCTGCTGGCGGCCACGGCCGGCGGCCTGCGCGCGCT
>DASPWU010000041.1:0-36523 GCA_035637675.1 Candidatus Limnocylindria bacterium
TGACGAGGGCGGCGATGACGGCGGCGACCGGCCCGAACGAGCGCCGGACGACGACGAAGAGGAGGGCGACCGTCGCCACACCGGCCAGCGCTTCGGGCAGGAGGATGCTCCACGAGCTGAGCCCGAACAGCCGGACCGACAGGCCCATGAGCATCGTGCCGAGAGGCGGCTTGTCGAGCGTGATGAAGTTCGCCGCGTCGAACGAGCCGAAGAACCAGGCAGACCAGCTCTTGGACGCGGCGAGCGCCGCGGCCGAGTAGTAGGTATTGGCGAATCCGCTCACGGTCAGGTTGACGAGGTAGAGCGCCGCCGCGAGCAGGCTCACCCCGAGGTGCGCCGGGCGGACCCAGACGGCGTCCCGGGTGTCGCCGCGGAGCAAGGCCCCGATGACCCCGAGCCGCGGCCGGGTGACGTCCGAGCCGATGCCCGGGTGGCTGATCGTCGTCATGTGGTGGTCCCTTCAAGGTGCATCGATGTGGGGGCGGCTCGCCGGCCGCCGGCGATCCAGGAGCGGAGCAGGACGAAGCGCGCGATGGTGGCCAGGGTGTTGGCGGCGATGAGCACCGCCAGCTCGACCGGCCGGCCCGCCTGCGGCGCCAGGACCGCGAGCAGCGCGGCGGCGGGCGTCGTGATCGACAGTGCGACGCCGTGCGCCAGGAGCCCGGCCAGGTGATGCCGGCCGAGCGAGCCGCGGCCGCGCACGCCGAACGTGAGGCGGCGATTGGCCGCGGTATTGCCCACCGCGGTGGCCGTGAGCGCCACCGCGTTGGCCAGTGGCGCGCTGGCGACCCCGCGCAACAGGGCGTACAGGCCGGCGTAGGCGAGCGTGCTCACGACGCCGATCGCGGCGAACCGGCGAGCCTGGGTCATGACCGACGACGCGACCGGTCGCCGCCGGGAGTGCCAGGGAGCCAGCGTTCCTCTGGTCCACATGAGGCGCCACACGCCACGCAGGTCGGCCACGGCGGTAGCGACGACCTGCACGCTCGAATCGGCGTCGTCGACCCAGTCGACGGGCACCTCGTGGATGCGCAGTCCGGCGCGCTCGGCGAGCACGAGCAGCTCGGTGTCGAAGAACCATGCCTCGTCCCCGACGAGCGGCAGGAGGTCACGCGCCACGTCCGCGCGGAGCGCCTTGAAGCCACACTGCGCGTCCCGGAAGCGGACGCCGAGGAGCGTTCGCAGGAGCAGGTTGTAGCAGCGCGAGATGAGCTCGCGCTTCGGGCCACGCACGACCCGGGCGCCGGCTGCCAGCCGGCTGCCGATGGCGATCTGGCTGTGCCCGGAGAGGAGCGGCGCCACGAGCGGCAGGAGCGCGTCGAGGTCCGTCGAGAGGTCGACGTCCATGTAGGCGAGAACCGGCGCGTCGCTCGCCAGCCAGGCGGTGCGCAGGGCGCGACCGCGGCCCTTCCGGTCGAGGTGAATGGCCCGGACCTCGTGGAGGTCGGACCGCAGGCGATCGGCGATCGTCCACGTTCGGTCCGTGCTCGCGTTGTCCGCGATCGTGATCCGGGCCGGGAACGGGAACCGGTCGTCCAGGTATGCGCGCAGTCGGCGGACGCTCGGCTCCAGGTCACGCTCTTCGTTGAAGACCGGGACGACGACGTCGAGGGTCGGCCCGAATGCGGAGGTCGGTGGCAGGGTCGTCGCGTCGGTTCGTGCTGTCATGCCCGCAGTCTTGCGGGCCGACCCTTTCGGTACGGTTACGCCCTGCGAGTGCGGACCGGCCGCCGCACTGCCCGCCGCCGGCGATCGTTGCCTAGCGGGTGGCTTCGGTCGTGGGCGAGCGCCGGCGAGAGGCGGCCTCGCGGGTATCCGGGAACGCCCGCGGCCAGCTGACGGACATGCTGGCGCCGCCGGCCGGCGAGGCGCCGATCTTCCAGCGCCCGCCCGTTGCCCGAACGATGGCATCGGCGATGGCGAGCCCCAGGCCCGCTCCCGCCTCCGACTCGCTCGCCCGGTGGAACCGATCGAAGATGCGCGACCGCTCGGCATCGGGTATCCCCGGCCCCGCGTCGTCAACCGTGACCTGGATCCGCCCGCCGTCGGCAACGACGTCCACGTGTACGGCGCCACCCTCGGGGGAGTACTTGCAGGCGTTGTCGAGGAGCACGCCCAGGAGGCGATCGAGCCATTCCGGTGGAGCAGCGACGACCATGCTCTCCGCAGCGGCGGTCACCTCGAGGCGCAGTCGGCGCGTCTCGGCGATGGCCCCGAAGCGGTCGGCGGTGTGGGCGGCGAGCACACCCAGGTCCACCGGCTCCGCGTTGGGCGGACCCTGGGTCGCATCGAAGCGGGCCAGCCACAGAAGGTCCTCGAGGAGCCGGCGCATGCGCTTGGACTCGAGGTCGACCCGCTCAAACGCAGTCCGATACCACGCCTCGGTGCGGTCCTGGGCAAGGGCCAGGCTGGTGTTGGCCTCGATCACCGAGAGCGGGGTCCGCAGCTCATGCGAGGCGTCGGCCGTGAAGTCGAGCTGCCGCCGACGGGCGAGCTCGACCGGCGCGGCGACCCGCCGGCCGATCGCGACCGCACCCAGGAAGACGATCAGGAGGAGGACCGGCGCGATGACGATCTCGGCGAGCACGAGCGTCGTGCGCGACTGGTAGAGCGGCTCGAGCGACTGGGCGACGACATGGTAGTCATCGCCGACCTGGCCGCCAACCACCCGCAGGTCCGAGCCCTGGACAGCGATCGTCGTCGGGCCACTGATCGTCCGGTACTCCGCGGGGAGGCTCAGGTCGTTCATTCGATCCGGAAGGACGGTCCCGTCGGGTTGGACGATCCAGGACAGGAACGGCAGGCCGCCAGGGCTGTCGGGAGCTGGGCCGCCGAAATCGCCGCCACTTGGCGGTGGGCCATGCCGCCAGCCAACGGAGGACGTGAGGCGAGCATCGATCTGTTGCATCTGGGTGGCCATGAAGATCGCGACCACCCCGATCGCCACCACGACATAGGCCGCGCCCACGAGCGCCGTCGCCGCGAGCGCCACGCGAACGGACAGACGCTGGACGTCGTGGGGCCGCGCTGCGGTCACGCCTCCTCCAACCGGTAACCGGCGCCGCGAACGGTCACGATCCGGATCCCGGCGCTCGGCAGCTTCGCCCGCAGGCGGCTGAGCTGGACGTCAATCGCGTTCGAGCCCAAGGGGTCGGTCTCGTCCGCCCAGGCGTGCTCCGCGATCGCCTTGCGGTCCACGACGGCAGGCGATCGCCGCATGAGGAGCTCGAGGATGAGGAACTCGGTCGCGGTCAGATTGAGCGGCCGGCCCTCGACGCTGACGACGCGCGTCACCGGGTCGAGCGCGACGCTGCCCCTCTCGATGACCGGGCCCTCGACGCCCCTCGGCCGCCGCTGGAGAGCGCGGATCCGCGCGAGAAGCTCACCGAAGTCGAACGGTTTGACGAGGTAATCGTCGGCGCCCGTGTCCAGTCCCCGGATCCGATCGGCCGGCGCGTCTCTGGCGGTGAGCATGAGGATCGCCGTCGGCCGGCTGTGGCGGCGGGCCCACGCGACCACGTCGATCCCCTCGGCGCCGGGCATCCGCCAGTCGATGATGGCCACGTCGTACTCGTACCACTTGAGCTGGTCCATTGCGTCGTCGCCACGATCCACCGCGTCGACGTGGTAGCCGTTGTCCCGCAGACCCAGGACGATGACGTCCTGGAGCCCAGGGTCGTCCTCGGCGACGAGAATGCGCATGGGATCAGCCCCTCGCCGGCGCCGGACCGACGGGCCGCATCGTTTGCTGCAGCCGCAGGGCGAGGACCGGGCAGGCCTCGGCGAAGGATCGCAACCCGAAGACGCACGACCCGCACTCGGCGGCGTTCTGTCCGGCCATGGTATTCATCATCCCCGTGGTCCACAGCCCGCAGACATGGGCGTGGGGCGGTTCGGAGAGTTCATGGCCGGGAGCATATCGCTCGTCGCCTGTCGACTTGGTTACGAGCTACGGCCACTCGCGAGATCGGCCGCGCGACGAGCCACATCGGGTGCGCGGAGAGGCATCTGTGGCCGGACGATGACGATCAGCCAGGAGACGATGAGCGCAGCGAGAACGGCAGTCTGCCCGACGGCCACGGCCGTGACGACCGGCTCGCTGCGGGCGAGCGAGGCCAACGGCAGGTCGATCGACCCGGCGCCGCCTCCGAAGGCTCGGCCGCCCGCGCCGCCGAAGCCGCCTCCGCCGCGTGCACCACCGGCGCCGCCGGGGCCGCCACCCCCGAGCTGGAGGGCCGAGGCGAGGACCGCGTGCAGGTTCACGGTGTTGAGCAGCCCGACGCCGACGTATCCGGTCACCCATCTCGTGGCGGCGGCCGCAAGAAGGGCGCCCGACGCGAAGAACGGAAACATGTACCGCTCGTGGACGCGGGTGGGCAGGGCGTAGAAGGCGAACGCGAGGAGCGTGAACCCGAGGATGATCGCGAGACGGCTATCCCGGATGAGCAGGCCGCCGGCGACGAGCAGCCCGACGAGGCCGAGCAGCAGCGCCCCAATCGTGACGGCGGGCAGGCCGCCGGTCAGGACCAGCGAGTCGGCGGTCCACGCGCCACCCGACCCACCGATCGACGAGGCAAGGGGCGTGGGCCCCACCAATGCCCACGCGTTGAAGGCATTGGCAGTGAGCACGCTGAACTGGCCGCCGACCGAGACGAACAACCCGACGAGCCCGGCGATATGGCTGATGACCGGCACCTCGGTCAGGGGGCTCGGCGCCCAGCGGTCGATGTCGAAGGGCAGGAGCGGGAGGATGCCGGCAAGCGCCGCCGCCAGGAACGATGTCGCCAGCCGGACCGGACCCTGGGTGGAAAGGAGGCCGCCCAGCCCGCGGTCGAGCCTCGTCAGCCGCGGCCCGAGGCTCGGCCGCGGCCCCGAGCCTGGCCGGAGGACGTGCCGTCTGACCAGGATCGGTAGGACGACGAGGAGGCAGATCGCATCCTGCGGCTTGACGATCAGGCCAAGGGCCGCGAGCCCCGCGGCCGGCTCACTCCAGCCTTCCACGAGCAGGACGAGCGCCGCCAGCATGACGAGCGAACCGACCGCATCGACCTGGCCCCACAGGGCCGAGTCGTACCAGGTCACCGGAATGAAGAGGTAGAGAGCCGCCGCGACCAGGCCGGCCCTGCCGCCGAACCACCGGCCCGCCGCGCGGTAGAGGAGGATCGCGATCGCGACGTCCGCCGCGATGGCGGGCGCCTTGAGGAGCAGCAGCACCGCCTGTTCGGAGGCAATCCCGAGCAGCGATCCCACGGGACCGCCAGCCACTCCCAGGAGCCACAGCACGTACAGGTAACCGGGTGGGTAGTTCGCGCTGGGGGCCGCCGCGTAGAACGATCCGGGGCCCACGCGCGCGAGGATCGTCGCCCAGCTCTGGAACAGGCCGAGGTCGCTGGCCAGGCCCTCGCCAGGGTAGACGACGTAGGCCAGGACCAGGCGCAGCAGCAGCCCTCCTGAGAGGACCAGCAGAAACGGGCGGTGGCGGGCGATGCGGCTCATTGGCTTCCGATCGAGTCTCCTGCCGTGGTGGCTGAGGCAGTGGACGAGCGGCGCCCGAAAGGGAGGCGCCGCTCGTGGGGGACGGCGCATCGGGAGGAGGAGGATGCGCCCGATATTCGGTTGTTCTTCGGTTGTCGGAGCGATCCTGCGCGACCCAACCTTGCGATTGGATGACGGCAGCCCTGACCGCCCTGGTACACCCTTGACCCCACTTGACAGCCCTGCTACAGTCCCTGAACCGGTTTGCTAAATCGGTTTTCGCGACGGCCCCAGGGCCGTTGTCCCCCACCAGGCGCGAGACCGTCGGCCCGCCTTCCCGCGGGCTCGGACAGCGAGGATGAATGACCACACGACGACCACGGATCGGCATTGCCGACGTGGCGGAGGCGGCCGGAGTCAGCAAGACCTCCGTCTCGTTTGCCTTTAACAGCCCGGGGCGGCTGAGCGAGGAGACCGCGGCGCGGATCCGGGTCGTGGCGGACGAGATGGGCTACCGGCCCGACCCGGTCGCCCGGATGCTCACCCGGGGTGAGACGCGGACGATCGGCGTGCTCACTCCGCAGCCCCTGGCGGTCAGCATCTCCAACCCGTTCTTCGGCGCCCTGTCCGAAGGCATTGCCGCGGTGGCGGAGGCGTCCGACTACGGGGTCAACCTCATCTCACCCCTGGGCGGCTCGCTTGCCCGGGCGGTCAGCCGGGCGACCGTCGACGGCATCGTGGCCATCGGCCTCTCGGCGGACCACCCGGAGATCGAGCAGATTCGCCGCACCGGCCTGCCCATCGTCCTGGTCGATTCGACGGCGATGGCCGACCAGCCATCGGTGAGCATCGACGACCAGGCCGGCGCCCAGACCGCGGCCGAGCACCTGGTGGGCCTGGGGCATCGCGACTTCCTCGTCATCTCGATCGTGGAGGCGGGCTCCAGCACGCACACCGTGCCGGGCGATCGCCTCGCGGGCTATCGGTCGGCGTTGAGCGCGGCCGGGATCGCGCTGACGGACGATCGGGTCGAGACGGACACATCGACCGTTGCCGGCGGCGCGCAGGCCTTCGCGCGTGCCTGGGCGCGAGGAATCCGGCCGACGGCTGTCCTGGCGATGAGCGACGCCATGGCCATGGGCGTCATCCGGGCGGCCGCAGAGCGCGGCGTCGGCGTGCCGTCGGACATGAGCGTGGTCGGCTTCGACGACGTCGACGTGTCGGCCTACATCAACCCACCACTGACGACCGTCCACCAGCCCATCCGCCGCAAGGGCGAGGAGGCCGTCCGGCTCCTGCTCGCGGCGATCGAGCGTCGCGCTCCGGGACGCGACCACCTGCGGCTGGATACCCATCTCGTCATCAGGGCGTCGACCGGACCGGCGCCCGCCAGCAGCGGGAGGTGATCAGGGCGGAGACCTCGCGGATCGTCGCCGACGGTCCCCGGCCGGCTCCGCCGGCCACCCGGCCTGAGCATTCAGGCAGTCCATTCGTCGAGGGACTCAGTGTCCATCTGGAGGAGGAACCACAACCATGAACCACAAGCTGCGCTTGGCAGCGCTCGTATCGGGACTGGCGATCCTGGCCACCGCCTGCACCGGTGGAGGTGGTGCGACCAACGCACCGTCCGGCGGCGGTGGCGGCGGGACCGGCCTGAGCGGCGAGCTGACCGTCTGGCATTCCTACGGCTCAGGCGCCGGAACCGAGGCCACGGCCCTCAAGACCGTGACCGACAAGATCAAGGCCGCCAATGCCGGCCTGAAGCTGAACATCCAGGACGTCAAGTTCGACGATCTGTTCAAGAAGTTCGAGCTCGAGGCGGCGAGCGGCAAGGGCCCCGACCTGTTCATCGCCCCGAACGACAGCCTGGGCAAGGAGGCCCGCGCCGGCCTCTTCCTCGACATCACGTCGAAGCTCGAAGGCAAGCTGCCCAACGCCTCGCAGGTGTCGATCGACGGAAGCAAGGTCGACGGCAAGTTCTACATGGTGCCCGAGTCCCTCAAGGCGGTCGCCATGTACTACGACAAGTCCAAGGTGACAACGCCGCCGGCGACGACCGACGACCTCCTCAACGGCATCAAGGCAGGGACGATCAAGGCGGGTTTCGACGCCCACTCCTCGTACCACTCGTTCGGCTGGTGGGCCGCCTTCGGTGGCAAGCTCATGGATGACAAGGGCAAGTGCGTCGCGGACACGACCGGTGTCGCCGATGCCTACAAGTACTTCCAGGACATCCAGGCGGCCGGCGCCAAGTGGTACGACAAGTACGACGACCTGGCGAGTGACTTCAAGGCCGGCAAGATCAACCTCATCGTCGACGGGCCATGGGCGTCCGGCGGCTACAAGGAGGCGCTCAAGGACAATCTGGCGGTCGCGCCCATGCCCGCCGGGCCGAAGGGCAAGTCCGCGCCGCTGACCGGCGTCGACGGCTGGTACATCAACACCAACTCAAAGAACGCCGATCTCGCAGTGGCCTTCGCCCTCGAGATGGTCAAGACCGAGAACGAGCAGGTGTTCGTCGACACGGCCGGGCACATTCCGGCCGACTCGACGATCAAGATCTCGGACCCGATCACCCAGAAGTTCGGTGACGCGGTCCAGACCGGCTTCCCGCGCCCTCAGGTCCCACAGCTGGATCATTTCTGGTCCAACTTCGACAACGCCCTCAACCTCGTCGTCAAGAAGGGCGAGAACCCGGCCAAGGCGGCAACGGATGCCTGCACCAAGATGAACACGGAGAACAAGATCTCGTAGCGCTCAGCGGTACGAGACGACCCTCGGCCGGCGGCCCGCTTGAAGCGAGCCGCCGGCCGATGAATACTCCCCGACAACGTCGTCGCGGCCAGCGACCGTCCGGCTGACGGCTGGCACGCCCACCCGCCACCAGGAGCAAGCGGCATGAGCGCTTCTGTGATCGAGATCGGGCCGCCCCGCGCCCGCCGGCGCCGCCGGTTCTCGCCGGATACCAGGACTGCCGTCCTCTATCTCGTCCCGGCCTTCCTGGTGATGGGCATCATCACCTTCTATCCGCTCCTATTTCAGACCTGGCTGTCGTTCACGGACTTCGATCTCAAGAACATCAGCGGCAAGGTACCACCGAACCTCGTGGGCATCGACAATTACAGCCAGATCGTCCGGAGCGAGGTGGAGGTTCCCAACTTCGAGTTCGTCCGCTTGTTGTTCTTCAACCTCTGGTGGGCATTCTCCAACGTGGTGATCCACGTCATCCTGGGGGTCGCAATCGCGCTCGTCCTCAATACCCGTGGCCTGCGGTTCAAGCGGGCCTACCGGGCGCTGTTCATCCTGCCCGTCATCATCCCGCCGATCATCGTCGCGACCGTCTGGCGGAGCATCTTCGACCAGGACAACGGCGCTGTGAACATGGGCCTGGGGGCGGTCGGCACGCTGTTCAGGATCCCGCCGGACGCGTTCAAGATCGACTGGCTGGGCCAGGTCGACGATCCCATCAGCTTCATCCCGCTGCCGTTGGCGTACTTCGGACTACTGACGGCGAATTCATGGCTCGGCTGGCCGCTCAACTCGGTCGTGGCCACGGGTGCATTGCAGAGCATCCCGCCCGACCTGTACGAGGCGGCCGAGATGGACGGCGCCGGCCCGTGGCAGAGGTTCAGGACCGTGACCCTGCCCTTCCTGCGGCCGGCGATGCTGCCATACGCCATCTATGGCTTCGTGGTGACGTTCAACCTCTTCTACCTGTCGTACTTCATGACCGGCGGCGCGCCATTCGGACGCACCGAGCTCTTCGTGACCACCGCGTACAAGCTGGTCAACGACTTCAAGCTCTACGGCATCGCCGCCGCGTTCTCGGTGATCCTGTTCTTCATCCTGCTGGCGCTCACGCTGATCACCAACCGCATGGCAAAGGCGACGGCCAGCTATGCGGACTGAGCACTTCGGCCGAACGCCCGAGGCGGAGGACGAACGATGACGAGCGTGGTCCCCGAGGCAACCCGCAAGGCTGCGACCACCGGCCTCTCGAAGGGCACCACCGAGGCTGGGCGCCCTCTGAAGCTTCGCACGCAGGTCCTCCTCCAGGTGATCTGCCTCTTCATCACCGCAACCGTCCTGTTTCCGATCGCCTGGATCTTCTCCCTGGCCATCGACCCGCGGAACCTGTCGCGGCCGACGGGCTTCATTCCGCCGGGAGCCACGCTGGATGCATTCGCCCGCGTGATCGCTCAGCCCACCTCGGACGAGATCAGCCTCCTCGAGCTCGTCCGCAACAGCTTCCTGCTTGCCAGCTCGGTTTCCCTGTTCTCGGTGGGCATCGGGGTCCTTGCCGCATACGCGTTCTCGCGCCTCCGCTTCCGCCTGCGCGAGGTGCTCATGATCGCGATCCTGGGCGTGCTCATGCTGCCCGCGGTGGCCACGATCCTTCCGCTGTTCCTGATGCTGAACGGAATCAATCTAGGCGCCTTCAACCTGCGGACCTCGCTCATCGGCGTCGGCCTAGCCGTCGTGTCGGGCGCGCTGCCGTTCGCGATCTGGAACCTCAAGGGCTACCTGGACACGATTCCCAAGGAGCTGGAGGAGGCGGCCGCGGTCGATGGCTGCACCCGCAACCAGTCCTTCCTCCGGATCGTGCTGCCGCTGGCCACCCCGGCACTGGCTGTGACCGGCTTCCTGGGCTTCGTCTCGGGCTGGACGGAGTTCTACTTCGTGTCGATCTTCCTCAACGATCCGAGCCAGGGCTTCACCCTGTCCCTGGCCCTCAACAAGATGGTCGGCGCCTTCGGCCAGACGCCGTGGTCTGACTTCGCGGCGTTCTCCATCCTGTTCGCGGCGCCCGTGTCGATCGTCTTCTTCGTCTTCCAGCGGTACATCGTGGGCGGGCTCGCGATCGGCGGCGTGAAGGGCTGACGGTCATGGGCCAGGACTCGCCGGGAATGTCCATTCGGCGCTCGACGCACGTCCGGCTCGGGCGCATCATTAGCTGGGCATCCGTCGGTGCGATGGCATCCACCGCTCGGGGCGCTCGGACCGGAGACTCGCGTGGCATTCCCGTTCCTTCCCGGCGGGGCGATCCTGGCAATGGCCGTGCTGGGCGGCGCGTTCGCCCTGTTCGCGATCGTCCTGCGGGCGATCGACGGGACCGCGACGGAGATCAGGGGCTCGTTCCTGCCTGGCATCGTGTCGGGCCTTCGGGACTGGTCCAGCACGGGCGATCCGATGCCCGCCCGACGGAGGTCGCAGCGGCCATAGGCGCGCCGCGGCGCGCTGCCGCCGTATCCGCGCGAATCGCGGGCGCCGTGTAGTCGATGCCCATCGACATGCCGGAGTGGGTCCGCGACGCGGTCTTCTACCAGATCTTCCCGGATCGCTTCGCGAGCAGCGCCGCCGTGGCCAAACCCGGCCCACTCGAGCCGTGGGATGCGCCGCCGACGGCCCACGGGTTCAAGGGGGGCGACCTCATCGGCATCGCCGAGCACCTGGACGACCTCCTCGACCTTGGGGTCTCGGCCCTGTATCTGACGCCGATCGTCATGTCGGCGTCCAACCACCGCTACCACGCCTACGACTACCTGCGGGTGGACCCGCTGCTCGGCGGCGATCCGGCCCTGCGGATCCTCCTGGACGGCGCCCACGAGCGGGGCATGCGCGTCATCCTGGACGGCGTCTTCAACCACTGCGGCCGGGGGTTCTGGCCGTTTCACCACGTCGTCGAGAACGGCGCAGCGTCGCTCTACCGGAACTGGTTCCACCTGGACCCCACGGTCCTCGCCGGCCTCGGCCAGATCGATCCCTATCCGGATCGGGGCGGGCGCCACCGGGGCGGCGAGGCGCGCGGCTACCGCGCCTGGTGGAATCTGCCGGCCCTGCCGAAGCTCAACACGGACGAGCCGGCGGTTCGCGACTATCTCCTCGGCGTCGCCGAGCACTGGCTCCGCTTCGGGGCGGACGGCTGGCGGATGGACGTACCCCAGGAGATCGACGACCCCTCAGTCTGGCGGGCGTTCCGGCAGCGCTGCCGGGCGGTCGATCCGGACTCATATCTCGTCGGCGAGATCTGGGATGAGGCCCCGGACTGGCTCAGGGGCGACCGGTTCGATGCGCTCATGAACTACCCGCTGGCGACGGCGATCCTGGGATTCGTTGGCGGCCCCAACCTGGACGTCGGGCTGATCGAGCGCCACGACACGTACCGCCGGATGATCGACATCCTGGACGGCCCCGCCTTTGCGCAGCGGCTGGAACGGCTCATGACCAACTACGATCCGGCGGTCATCGCGGTCCAGCTCAACCTCATCGGCAGCCACGACACGCCACGAGCGCTCAGCGTGCTCGGCCACGACGGCCTTGCCCTCCGCCACGCGATGCTGCTCCAGGCGACGCTGCCCGGCGCGCCGTGCATCTACTACGGCGACGAGATCGGGATGGACGGCGGCCTGGATCCGGACAACCGGCGGGCCTATCCGACCGGACCCGAGCCCGGCGATCGGGCCGTGCGGGATTTCGTCCGGTCGATCATGGCAGCGCGCCGGGCGCACGTCGCCCTGCGTCGCGGAAGCGTCACGGTCGCGGCCACCGGGGAACGAGCGGTGGCGATCCGCCGCGAGGCAGATGGCCACCTCGCGGTCGTGGCGCTCAACCCGGGACCCGATGCGGCCCGCCTGGTCATCCGGTTGCCGGACGACCGTCCGCTGCGGGCGCTCACCCTCCCGGACCTCCCGGTCGGCGCGATCGGCGACGCTACAGACTCGGCCGTCGGAGGCGAGGCGAACGCCAGCGTCGTGGTCCTGCCGCCGACGGGCGCCCTCGTCCTCGTCGACGACTGATCGTCCGGGGCGCGTCGCGGCGCAGTGCGAGCCCGGCGGTCGCCCGGACCGCTACCGTAGCCCTGCATGAACAGCCCTCGCCGTCGGCCGAAACCCGTCGGTCGCGCCGCCGGTCGCATCGCCAGGCTGGCCGCCGCAGTGGCAGTCGGCATCCTGCTCGGCGTCGTGATCGACATCGCCCGGGCCGGCGGCCCGATCGCCTGGCTGGCCCGGTGGGGCGCCCTGCCACCCTACGAGGCGCGCGGCATCCTCGTCCCGGTCGACGCGGCCGGGCGGTCCGTGTATATCGACTGCCGGGGCTCCGGATCGCCGACCGTCGTCTTCGAGTCGGGGATGGCCGAGGGTGCGGGTGGCTGGGGCTTCGTCTTCCCGGAGACTGCCGGGTTCACCAGGGCCTGCGCCTGGGACCGACCCGGTATCGGGCGCAGCGCTGGGCGCGAGCAGCACTCCGCGCTCGACACGGCCCACGACCTGCGAGCCGCGCTGGCAGCGGCCGGCGAGCGGGGCCCCTTCATCGTCGTGGGTCACTCGCTGGGCGGCGTCTACGCGCGCATCTTCGCGGCCGCCTACCGGGGCGAGATCGCGGGCGTCGTCCTGGTCGACCCGTTCGCCCCGGACATCTCGCCGGTCGAACGGGCCGGTGTCCGGCTCGAGCCCTCGCTCGCGGCCGAGTGGGGGGCCGGCCTCCAGGGCACACGCGACCTCATCGAGCGGCTGGAAGGCCTCGATTGGCAGGCCACGATGGACCAGCTGGCCGCCGCCCATCTGGGCGACATCCCGCTCGAGCTCATCTTCGTCGACCAGCGGCTCCGCTACGACGAGCGGATCGACCCCGCCACGGAGGACCGGCTCATCGCCGCCTGGCGGGAGCTCGTGCTGGCGTGGTCAACCGACACGCGCCTGACCATCGCCGATCGGAGCCGCCATCTCGTCCAGCTCGACCGGCCCGAGCTCGTCGTCGCATCAATTCGCCGGCTGGTGGATCGCGCACGATCCGGACCCTGAACGGGTGAGCCCGGTAGGCCGGATGCCTAGCCCTTGGTCGCCCCCAGGGTCAGGCCGCTGATGAAGTGGCGCTGGAGCGCGATGTACACGAGGATCGTCGGGATCGCCGCCAGGAGGGCGCCCGCCGCCAGCACGTTGGTGTCGGTGAAGAACTGGCCCTGGAGGTTGTTCAGGGCAGAGGTGATCGGCCGTCTGTCGCCACTCTTCATGAGCAGCAGCGCCCAGAAGAAGTCGTTGTAGATGAACGTGAATTCCAATGTCGCCAGGGCCGCGAGGGCCGGCCGGCACAGCGGCAGGATGACGTTCCAGTAGATCCGCCAGACCGGCGCGCCGTCGGCCAGCGCTGCCTCGGTGAGCTCGCGGGACAGGGTCTTCATGTAGTTGCTCAGGACGAAGACGCAGAACCCTGTCTGGAAGGCGACGTGGATGATGATGATGCCCAGGTACTGGTCGTACAGGAGGCCGTTGTCGCTCAACGGCGGGGGGATGGGGAGCAGCAGGTACAGCCGGTACAGCGGGACGATGATCACCTGCGGCGGGAGCAGGTTGCCGGCCGTGAACAACATCAGGCAGACCAGATTGAAGCGCCAGCTGAAGCGCGACACGGCGAACGCCACCATCGAGGCGAGCAGGAGGGTGAGCAGCACCGACGGCACCGCCACGATCAGCGAGTTCAGGTAGAACTGGGGAAAGTTGGCCCGCTCCCATGCGTTGACGAAGTTGTCGAGGTTGAGCACCGACGGCAATGAGATGTAGCCGTTGCTCAGCGTCTCACCGTAGGGCCGGAGCGCCGTATATGCCGCCCAGAGCAGCGGGAACAACCACGTCACGGTCATGAACGTGAGGAACGCGTACAGGGCGACGCGCCGGGGCCGGATCGGTCGACGGTTCGGCGGCAGCCCGACTCTGGCCGTGGACGCCGTCACCGCCGGTCCTCCCGCATCGTCCGGGTCAGGAACAGGACGATGGGCCCGAGCGAGATCAGCAGCAGGATGACTGCGATCGCCGAGCCGAAGCCGACCCGATTCGACTCGCTGATGCTGTTGTTGGTGATGAGCGTGGAGAGCAGCTCCAGGCCGTTCTTGCCGCCATTGATGATGTAGGCGATGTCGAAGGCGCGCAGGGCCTCGATCGTCGTGACCACGACGATGACGACGTTGATCGGAGCCATGACCGGGAAGACGACCCGCAGGAACGTCTGGCGCTCGCTGGCGCCGTCAACCTTGGCGGCCTCGCGCAGGGCGGGATCGACGCTCTTCAACCCGGCCAGGTAGAGGACCATGATGTAGCCGACGTGCCGCCAGCTGGTGGCGACGAGGGCCGCCCACAGATTGAGGCTGGGATCGCCCAGCCAGTCGATGAGGTTCTCGTTCGAGGTTCGCCCCAGGGCATTGTTGATGAAGCCCTGCTCGGGCGCGTACTGCAGCGTCCAGATGATGCCGATGACCGCCAGCGACAGGACGACCGGCAGGTAGAACACGGTCTGGTAGATCCGCGTGCCGCGGATCTCGCGATCGAGCAGGACCGCCATGAACATCCCCAGCGGGGTGGCGATGAACATGAGGAAGGCCAGCCAGATGAGGTTGTGCTGGAGGGCCGGCCAGAAGAACGGGTAAGCGGTGAACAGCGACTCGTAGTTCTTCAGGCCGATGATGTTCTTGTCGGTGATGGCGCCGATCCCGTTCCAGTTCGTGAACGAGAAGAGGACCGAGACGAGCGTCGGTCCCCAGATCAGGCCGAGGTCGAAGAACAGCGGGACGCCCACCATGAGCGACAGGACGAGCTTGTCCCGGCGCGTGAGCAGGCTGTAGCGTCTGCGTGCACGACGCCCAAGGGCGGCCGCCCCCGAGCCGCCGGTCTGACCCGGCAGGGCGGGGGCGAGGCCTTCGCGAGCGCGGTCAGCCAATGCGTGGAACAGTGTAGCGACTGCCCCACGGCCCTCTTATCCGAGCGTGTCCCAGAAGTCCTGGATCTTCTTCTGTAGGCCAGCCAGGTCCTGGTTGGGGTTCTTGAGGAAGTCGAGCAGGAACGCCTGCATCCCGTTGGGACCGGCGAAGTTGGGGTTCGTGTCGCGGTCAAGGAACTGGGTGATCCGCTGGGCGCTGCCAATCACCTCTGCCGCCTTCTTCTGAAGCGGCGTGTACGTACTCGTATCGGCGTCCTTTGACGCGGCGATGTTGCTCTTGTCAGCCGTGACCCAGGCTACTTGCGTGGCCGGATCGGCGAGGTACTCCAGAAAGGCCTTGGACCCAGGGAGATTCTTGGGAGCCTTGCTGAGCATGAAGCCGTCGATCGGGGCGTCCAGCGCCTTTTCGGCGTCGTACTTCGTCCCAAGGTCCGGATAGGGGAAGAAGTCGAGGTCGTCCAGGTCTGCCTGCCCGGCCGTCTGGAACTGCTGGGACAGGAACATCCCGTGGAAGTACATGGCGGCCTTCTTCTGGACGAGCGTCTGGGACGCGTCCTGCCAGATACGGCCGGCGGCGCCTTCCTGGTGGAAGGGCAGGATGCTCTTCCACGTGTCGAAGACGGTCTTGACCTTCGGGTCGCTCCACTTCTGCTTGCCGGCCATCAGGTCGACGTGGAACTGGTAGCCGTTCAGGCGGAGGTTGAGGATGTCGAACGTGCCCATCGCCGGCCAGCCGTCCTTGTCGGCGAAGGCGAAGGGAACCAGGCCGTCCTTCTGGATCTTGGCTGCCAGCGTCTTGAGCTCGTCGAACGTCTTGGGGATCGTATAGCCCTTGTCCGCGAACAAGCTCTTGCGGTAGAACACCGCCCATGGATACAGGTAGATCGGGATGAAGTATTGCTTCCCGTCGTCGCCTGTCGAGCCGACCTTGAATGCCTCACCGTACTTGGATCCAACCTTGGCCCAGACGTCGCTGATGTCTGTCGCGAGCCCCTGCGCGGCGAAGAAGCGCATCCGGAAGCCGGAGAACCAGGTCCACACGTCGTCCGGTGTGCCCTGGAGGTACGAGCTGATCTGGTTCTGGAACGTACCGTGGTCGACGGTGTTGACCTTGACGGTGATCCCGGTCTGGCTGGTGAACTTGTCGACCGCGTCCTGAAGCGCCTTCTTGGGGACGGCGTCGGAGTAGTTCGAGCCGAGGGTGATCGAGCCCCCCGCCGGTGACCCACCTCCGGACGGGGCGGCACCACCGGTGGTCGGGGATGCCCCGGGCCCGCAGGCGGCGAGCAATGCCGGAACGCTGGCAATGCCGGCCACGCCGGCCATGCCCCTGAGGACATCGCGACGGGTGAGGCTCGGCATGCCGGATGCTGCCGGCGAACGGGGCGCGTCCGGGTTGGCCATGGGTCCTCCTCCAGGCTTCTCGGTGAACACCTATTGTGCGCGACCAACAGAAACCGACACAACCGGACGGATTGTGCGGCTCGGCCCGGGACGGTGTCAAGATATTCCAACAGGTTCGCGCACCGTACGCGCGGTAGGCCGTTGACTTGTGTTGGTTTCTTGTGCAATCTCTCGGCAGCAGCCGGCCGCTCAGATCCAGACGGAGACCTCGCTGGGCGTTCTTGGGACGAACCGCGGCGGCGCTGGCAATCGGCTCACTGGAGCTCGTGGAAGGGGAGGCCGAAGGGGTGCTAGCCCGGCAGCGGCAGGCATACATCCTGGAGCGGGTCCGCGGCGATGGGGCCGTCCGCGTCGCCGACCTCGTCCGGGACCTGGGCGTCTCCGACATGACGATCCGTCGCGACCTGGAGCTGCTCCACGCCCGGGGACTCATCGAGAAGGTGCACGGCGGTGCCACGGCCGTGCCGGGCAGCGCCCTGTTCGAGCCCGGCTTCGCCGCCAAGCTGGCCCTCCAGCAGGCCGAGAAGGAGGCGATCGCAGAGGCCGCCGTGGCGCTCGTGGATCCCGGCACCGCGATCGGCATCTCCGCCGGAACGACGACGTATGCCCTCGCCCGCCGCCTGGCCGAGGTCGTGGGCCTGACGGTCGTGACCAACGCCGTACGGGTCGCCGACGTGCTCCACGACGCCTGGCGGACGGACCAGACCATCGTTCTCACGGGGGGAGTCCGGACGCCATCCGATGCGCTCGTGGGGCCCTTTGCCGTGGCGGCTCTCCGCAACGTCCACCTGGACCTGGTGATCATCGGGGTTCACGGCATGGACGTGCGTTCGGGGTTCACGTCACCCAACCTCCTGGAGGCCGAGACAGATCGCGCGTTGATCGACGCCGGCCGCCGGCTGGTGGTCGTCGCCGACCACACGAAATGGGGCGTCATCGGGCTCAGCTCCATCGCCCGCCTGAACCAGGCGGATGTCCTCATCACCGACTCGGGACTGGATCCGGCGGCCCGCGAGGAGCTGGCGAGCCACGTCAGGGAGCTCGTGGTGGTCGAGGCCCGACCCCCGGCGATCCTCACCCGCGCGGCGGCGCCGGAGCGGCCGGGTTCCGAGCCAGCCGTCGCGGGGACGGCCTCCGGCCGGCCCGTTCGGGCGGATTCGGTTCGCTACCCGCCAGGCCCGCCGCTGCGCGGTTAGCCCGCTCGCCCGCCGATGGCGCGCACGGCCGCCTCGACGCGCGCCGTTGCGTCGGCGATCGACGTCCCCGGCGGGACGGAGAGGGGCGGACCGAAGCGCACCGTGACCCGACCGCGCCGCTGCGGCAGTCGTGCGCCCTTCGGCAGGATCTCGTGCGCGCCAGCAACATGAACCGGCAGGATGGGGGCGCCCAGGTCGGTTGCCAGCAGCCCGATCCCGTCCTTGAAGGGCATCAGGGCGCCCGACACGGAGCGGCCGCCTTCCGGGAAGAGGAGGACGTTCCAGCCGTCGCCCAGGAACTCGGCAACCCGCTCGAGCGAGGCCCGGACGCGTTCGGTGCGGCCGAACGGGAAGGTCCCGAAGGCCAGGGCGGTGAATGGACCGAGCAGCCCGCCGTCGAAAAAGTAGTCGGCGGCCGCGGCGACCGCGGTGCGGGACCGGACGCGTCCCGGCAGCGCCGCGAGGATCGAGGGTGCATCGAGGTGGCTGGTGTGATTGCCGCAGATGAGCACGGGCTCGGCGAGGCCGCGGAGATGTTCCCGGCCCTCCACGCGCGGGCGGGCGATCAGGCGGACGATCGGCCGGACGGCGATGGCGCCCAGCGCTGCACGGGCGAGCCCGGCCGGCCGCCCGAACGCCCAGCGCGACGGCTCGCCCTCGGCCGTGGCTGCGCCTCGCCGGCTGAGGGCGACCCAGGCAACGGCCGCCAGGTCGGCCGAGGCGGACAGCTCGTCGACCTCCAGCGTCGAATCCAGTCGCTCCTCGAGCTCGAGCGCCAGGGCAACGAGGGCCAGCGAGTCGAGCCCGAGCGTCTCGACCGGCGTGGCCGGCCCCAGCCCGGCCGGCGCCTGGCCATGGGTTCGCACAAGGGTGGCCCGCACGGCAGCGACGACGGCGGCCTCCGCATCGGCGAGGCTCATCTCGGACGCGGCTCCGGTTCCGGCCGGTTCGCCGCCAGCGGGAGGGCCGGCTCTGGCGCCTGAGGCCGGAACGGGCTTCGCGATGGCCGACCGGGGGCCGGCGCCCGTCGCCTCCTTCCGTCGGTCCGAGCCGTCGTCGTCGAGCGGCGCCTCCGTCGCCAGCCAGGCGGCGACCTCTGCCCGGCGGATCTTGAGGGTATGGGTTCGCGGCAGGTCGGATCCCGGCCAGCGCCACCAACGGCGCACGCGCTGGTGGAGGGCGAGCCTCCGGTTGGCGGACGCGACGGCGCCGTCGAGGACCGTTCGCAGGGCGTGCTCCTCGAGATCCGGGTCTGCCGGCAGGAGGATGGCCACGACCCGGCCCGGCCCGTGCTCCAGGACCACGGCGGACTTGACCGCCGGCTCGGCGGTCAGCGCCGCCTCCACGTCGTCCGGGTAGACCTTGAGCCCGTTGGGCAGGGCGATCCGGTCGCGGGTTCGGCCGAGGATGACGATCTCGGCGTGCGGGTCGCCTGATGGAGCGACGGTCGCCGCGTCGCCGCTGTGAACCCAACCGTCCTCCAGCGCCTCGGCGGTTTCCTCGGGCCGCTCCCAGTAGCCGAGCATCGCGTTGGGCCCGCGCGCGAGCAGCTCCCCGTCGGCCGCGATCCGGACCTCCATGCCGACCATCGGCCGGCCAACGGTTCCCGGCCGCCGGCTGGAGCGCGTGTGGCCCGCGATCGCCGCGCACTCGGTTGCGCCGTACCCCTGGACGACCAGCACGCCCATCGCCTCGACCGCCAGCTGGAGATCGGCCGGCAACCGGGCGCCGCCGGAGGTGATGATCCGCAACCGGCCGCCGAACCGGGCGAGGACGGATCGGAACAGCACGCGCCGCAGCACGATCGGCAGATGGAGTGCGATCGCACGAAGGCGGTGCAGCCGCTCGAGACGGTGCGTCCGGCGGGCCTCGCCGTCGATCGCGTCGACGAGCACCTGCAGGATCTGGGGCACGGCCGTGATTGCCGTGATCCGCTCGCGGCGAAGCGTCTCGAACAGCACAGCCGGGGTCAGGCCGGGCAGGAACGTGAGCTGCGAGCCGGTGACCAGGCCATGGAACAAGGGGACGATCTGCCCGTACATGTGGGACAGAGGGATCAGCGACAGGGCCAGCTCGGCCTCGTCGCCCGCGCTGCAGAGCACGGCCCGCGCGTTGTGGACGAGCGCGGCATGGCTCAGGACGACGCCCTTTGGATCGCTGGTCGTGCCGCTCGTGAACAGGATCTCGGCGATCGCCGTCGAGTCGGGCGGCGGAGGCAGATCCGGCTCGCCGTCCTCCGGAGTCGGATCGAGGCCGGCGGGCGCCAGCAACACGACCGGCACGCCCAGGGCAGCCACCTCTTCGTCCGGGATGCCGGCGCCCGCCAGAACGAGCCGTGGGCGCGTCCGGGACGCGATGCGGATGGCGACGTCCGGCGCCATCCGGACGTCGAGAGGGACGATCGCTGCGCCCAGTCGCCAGGCGGCGAAGTAGGCGACGACGAGCCAGGGATCGTTGGCCGACCAGGTCACGATCCGGTCGCCGGGCGCGACGCCCCGCGCCGCCATCGCCGAAGCTGCACGTCGGCTCGTGGCCAGCATCTGGCGATACGTCCATCGCTCACGGCGGCGCCCTCGGGCGATGGACATGACGGTCGCCTGCGGCGTTCGACCGACGGCCAGCTCGAGCAGCTCGACGAGCGTCTCGCCGGTCCGCCGGCGGGCCCACGCCGGCACCGGCCCACCGGCCAGATGGACGGTGGCACCGACGGAGCCGGCAGACGTCTGTGGTCTCTGGCTGGCTCGCGTCACGGCAGGGTCATGGATGCGCGAGGCCGGCGGCGCGGAGCCCGTAGTAGGCCAGCGGCAGGACCAGGATGAGCGAATCGATGCGGTCGAGGAGTCCGCCGAAACCGGGCAGCCACGTCCCTGCGTCCTTTGTTCCGAACTCCCGCTTCAGCGCCGATTCGAACAGATCGCCCCAGACCGCGCCTACGGCGACCAGCGGCGGCAGGGCCACCAGGATCGCCGCCGGCATCGGCGGCACGACGGGCAGGAACAGGGCCAGACCCAGCGCCGCCCCGACGAGATTGCCCGCCAGGCCCTCCACGGTCTTGTTGGGACTGAGCAGCGGCGCGAGGGGATGCCGGCCGAACGTCCGTCCGGCGACGTAGGCCCCGATGTCGGAGAAGGCGACCGCCACCCCGAGCACGAAGAGGACCTTCCCTCCGCCGGCGACGTCCCTGGCGATGAGCGTCCCGTGACCGAGCAGGAGCGGCAGGTAGCCGAAGCCCAGGGCGCCGAAGGCCAGATGCCGGATCCCGTGCCGGATGTCGGCCGCCACGACCGGTTGCACGATGCCGACCAGGAGCAGCAGCGGGATCATCGCCAGGAGCGTCGCCGCGCCGGCCAGCGCGAGGCCACCGGCGATCACGGCCCCAATGGCGAGCAACGCGCGGTGGCTGGCCGGCAGCTCGGTCAGCCGCCCGAACTCGCGGAGGCCGACCAGCGCCAGGGCTGTCATCAGCAGGCTGACCGGCAACGGGCCCGACAGGCAGGCCGCGGCCCATATCGCGGCGATGACGAGCCAGCTGAGCCAGCGGGCGAGCAGGGTCCGCGGCGCGGCGCCGCCCCGGCGGGCGACTCCGAACAGGGCCACCGCCGCGAGCGAAACCGCCGAGAGGACCACCAGGCTCACGACGATGTAGCCGGAGCCCGGCGCCGTCCGGGGATCGACGAGCAGGTCAGCCGGCACGGTCGAGCTCGACCCGTGCCGTCGCGACGCGCTGGGCGAGGGTCGCCAGCGAGCCGACGACGATGAGGGCCGGGGCGGCCGCCAGGAGCCGGCCGTCGCCGGTGACGTAGGCGGCCGGCGCCGCCACCGCCAGCACGATCATTCGGCCCGGCTTCGACATGATGCCGCCGTACTGGCGCCGCCCACCGGCCGCCCGGGCAACGACGCCCGCGTAGCTCGCCAGGAGGGCCGCGATCACCGCGGCCAGCGCCAGCCGCGGCTCGACCGACGGATGGAACGCCAGTCCGCCGATGAACAGCAAGTCCGCTACCCGGTCGCCGAGCTCGTTCCAGAGCTCGCCCACCGGTCGGGAGCGACCCGTCCGCCGCGCGACCGTGCCGTCGAGGATGTTGAGGACGAGGCGCGCGGCGGCGAGTACCGGGATGGCCAACAGCAGCGCAGGCGCCCGGCCGGCAAGGGCGAGGCAGCTTCCACCGGCGGCGGCCGCGACGACCGCGGCGCCGGTGATCGCGTCCGGGCTCACGCCACGGGCGACGAGCAGGTCCTCGATCGGTCGAACCAGACGTTGCGAGGCCGGCTTCAGCCCGTAGAGTCCCACTGGCAGCCCCTCCGACGGAACCCACTCGACGGCCCTCTGCGGCCAGCCCCCGGCGCGGCAGCTGTGGGCGCGGTCACGATGGCGGCGCGCTTCCAGTCCGTCAAGGCAGGGACGGCAGCCGTCGGATGACGAAGCCGACGGCTCCGGGCGGGCAGCAGCTCAGCCGGGACCGACCTCGGCCCTGAGGAGTCCGCGGCCGCCCTCGTCCACCAGCAGGTACCGGGTGACCCCGGCCGATGTCCTCCATGCCGAGTCCACGAGCACGCCGCCTGCCGCCGCCGGCAACAGGTACTCCAGGCGGTACGTCCGGGGCAGCGCAGTCAGAACCTCGCCCATGTCACCGGCCAGCAGCGTCTCCTCCAGCCAGTCGACATAGACCGCGTTGTTGGCGTGGGCCATCGGGTCGAGCTCGTGAGGCCGAACCGAGAAGCTCCGCCGTGTGGCCGTGGTGGGCGATGCCTCGGGATCGACGCGGGTCGCCTGGAAGCCGTCCGCCATCGCGGAGAACAGCGCCGGAAACTGGGCGGGGACCCGCATCGGCATCCCGCGAGCGGTGTCGGTCATCACCCAGTCGGTGTCCGCCTGCGCGGCCAGGCGACCGTCGGCGGATCGGATCTCCGTCCGACGCCGGGCCATGACCCGCCGGAACCCGACGACCCTGGTCGTGACCTCCGCGGTCTCACCCATCGGGATCGGCGCCGCCACGTTGAGCACCAGCCCACGCACGACCCAGGCCAGCCGGCGAGACGCATACCACTCGCGCCCGAAGCCGAGTCGCTCGGAATGGATCCAGGCGATGTCCTGGGCCCACCGCAGCAGGGCCGAGGCGCGCAGGGTCGCGTCAGCTCCGCACTCGTCGAAGCGGGCTCGGTAGGGGACGACCGCGGTCGCCGGAGCCGTGCCAACCGGCAAGTCGTGCCCGGCGGTCACGGTCGAGCCCGGGCCAGCCCGGCCAGCGTCTCGATCGTGATCAGGCGGGTCGCCTGGTGGGGCGCGGTCATCCCCTCGAGCCGGACGATGCAGGCCAGGCGGGTATCGAACACGACCAGGCCGACCAGCAGCGACTCCTCTTCGTCCGCGGCGTGCTGACGGGCGTCGTCGAGCTGATGGAGGACGTCGGCGTTGATGCCCCTCGCCCCCCACTTGCAGTCGTAGGCCTCGGCGCCGCCGGCCGCCTCGACGGTGACGTCATAAGGATGGATCTCGGCGCGCACGCCGTCGAACAGGACCCGACGTTCCCGTCGAACCGCACCCGCGGATGCAGCGCGATGCCGCACCAGGCGCTCGGTCAGGGCCTCCACGATCGCGCCGCGGAACTGGCTCCGCACCTGCTCGCCGCGCCCCGCGACCTGCAGCGAAGCCTCCAGGATGGCCTCCGATCGGGCGTCCGGAAAGCACGCCGGCACCATGGTCCGCCACGTATCCGGATCGGTTCGCTCGCCGTTCATCACGGCCCGGGCCAACACGAGCTGGGCCGTGGAGGCAGTCTCGAGGAGCCCGGCCATACGATCGACGAGCGGATCTGCCTGGATCCCGGCATAGACGATCGCTCGAGCATCGGGCGCCGCGTCCTGGAAGCGCACGGTCAGGCGCCGCCGGGCGGCTCGCCCAGGGCGAGCGCCACGAGATCCGGGAAGGTCGACAGCCAGTCGATGGCGCGGTGTGGGTCGCCGATCAGTCGCGCCTCCTCCACCGCGCTGTCGATGGCCGAGACGGCCACGGGCGAGGCGGCCTCGAGTCCCCGCAGGTCCGCGATGGCGCCGAGCCGTTCGCCCTGGGCGGCGACCAGGTCGGTCACGAACGACCATTCTTCCTCGATCTCCTCGCCCAGCGAGCCGAGCGCGTCGAGGGCGGACAGGGCCCGATCCAACAGCTCCGCAACGGTCGCACTCACCGCGGCCAGCGTACTCGAATCGGACGGGCGAGCCTCGCCGATGGATGTCCTGCGCCGGAGACCGGAAGACCGATGGGTCAGGTCAGGCAGGCGGCGTCAGCGCGAGCGGATCTCGAGTCGGCGGCGCCGATTCCGCGCGGTTGCGGGATGGACCCGGTCGGGCGCCCGCTCCAGCTCCCGGCGAACGCGGCCGACCAGGCTGCTCAGGACCGCGCGGTGGCGATCGTCCCAGGCGGCCGAGTAGGCGGCGATGGCCTCCCGCCGGATCGCTGCCGCAGTCACCCGCTCGCCGCGCCCCTCGAGTGCGGCGACGCCGTCGAGAACGGCTCGGTACAGCGCGGGCAGGTCCTGTGAGGGGGAGGTCGGGGGCACCACCGGGGCAGCGTCGAATGAGCGGGTCGGGGACGCCATAGCGAAGTGGTCCCGTCCGGGCGATCCGATGGGGCCACGCGATCAGTCGCCGCGATGTCCGCCCGACCTGACGGTGAACCGGTCAAGGTTGCCCGCCGCCGGTCCCCAGCTGGCTTCGACATCGTCCACCCATGCCCCACGCGGCCCATCACGGAGGAGCCCGAGGAGTGTCTCGAGCCGCCCTCGAGGGCCTTCCGCGACGCAGCGAACCGATCCATCGGGTTCGTTGGCCACCCAGCCCGCCACGCCCAGGTCCTCCGCTTCGGCAATCACAAAATAGCGGAACCCCACGCCCTGGACCCGACCGCGGACGACGGCGTCCAGGCGGACGGCGGCGTCCGGGAAGGCCGCGTCGTCGGTCATGGGCCGGCCGGCTCGATCCGCGGCCATGCGAGCGCCAGCACGTCCACCGCCAGCTCCGGACTGGCATTGCCGTCGATTGCCTCGCCGATCCGTGCCAGACGGGCGATGAACCGGGCGAGCGAGCCGTCCGGCGCTCGGTCGGCCGCCGATCGCATCTCCTCCAGGAGTCCGGGGTCGTGGAGGCGGCCGTCGTCGCCGAGCCGGACCCGCTCGAGGTCGATCGCCAGCTCCCGCCAGACGTCGACGAGCTGCGCCGCAGCGCGCCGCCGCTCGATCGGACTGGCACGACCGGCCGGCTCCGCGACATCCCCGGCCGGCTCCGGTGCCGTCCCCCCGCTGGGCTGGACATCGGCGTCCGGAGCCGTGTCCGGAATGGCGCCTCTCCCGGTCGTCGGCCCGGGCGTCGCCTCGGGGAGCGCCTCGGGCGTCGCGGCCGAACTGCGCCGGCTCGAGGGGATCGACGCCCGGCGTGAGGAGAGGCGTGAGGCGAGGCGGGCCGCCTCGCGATCCGGCGGCTCCACGGTTGGAGCACCTGCCCGAGCGATCGCATCCGACAGGTCGCGCGCCCGGCCGAGCAGGGCTTTCACGGCGGCCAGCCGCCGATACGGCCGAAGAGCCAGCAGGTCGAGCAGTGAACGGTCCATCTCGGCCCGGGCGGCAACCCCGTCCGGCGCGAGGGCATAGGCCAGCGCCAGGCCGGGACGGCCACCCGCGAGTCGGGCCACGCGAGCCGCCGCGGGCGGGTCGACCACGCCCCGCTCGGCCAGCCACGCCTCGATCTGGCGGGCGCCGACGGTGCCCAGGCGGAGGCGGGCACACCGCGACCGGATGGTCGGCAGCAGGCGGTCCTCATCGTCTGCGCATAGCACGATGACGACGCCGCCGGGCGGTTCTTCGAGCGTCTTGAGGAGGGCGTTCTGGGCGTCCTCGTTCATGCGATGCGCTCGCTCGACGACGGCCACCCGCGCGCCACCTTCGACAGGCAGGAGGGCGAGCTCGGCGACGAGGGCCCTGATGGCGTCGATCCGGACCTGGTCGCCCGGACCCTCGGGAGCGAGTCGGTGGAGATCCGGATGATTGCCGCTGGACACCAGCCGGCAGCCCCGGCAGGTTCTACAGGGCCGATCGGCCGCTACCTGCGCGAGGCAGAGCAACCCGGCCGCGAGGTCCAGGGCGAGCGTCGTCTTGCCGACCGACGGCGGGCCGGCGAGCAGGACCGCGTGCGGCGAACGCCCCTCGATCATCGGCCGGATCGCCGCCAGTGCCGCCGGCTGGCCCCGGGTGAACGGTCCGCTCACGAGGAACCGGTCAGGCCTCTGAGGTGGTCACCGTCGACTTGCGGGTCGTTCGGCGCTTGGGTGCGGTGGCCGTGCCGCCCGACGATTCTTCGGTCGCCGTCTTGGCGTCTGTCGCTGAGGCCGGTGCCGCGGTTCGCGGCCGGGCGGCGCGTCGCTTGGGCGGAGCGTCGTCGGCCCCCTCGGCCACCCCACCCGCCGACGTCTCGGTTGCACTGGCCGCTGCCGTCGTGCTGCGGGCGGTCCGGCGGCGGGTCGTCGACACCGGCGCTGCCACGACGGGCGACTCGCTCGCCGCCGTTGGGCTCTCGGCGGTCTTGCGCGGCCGGCCCGGCCGTCGCTTGGGCGTCGCGTCGGCGGCCGGCTCTGTAACGGCGGCCGCCGACGGCAGCGCCGTTCTGGCTTGCGGGGCGGCGGAAGCGTCGGCCCTGGGCCGTCCCAGGCGTCGGCCCGCCGGGCGACCGGCGGCGCTGCCAGCCGGGCCACCGCCTGGACCACCCTTGGCGGCCAACTGGGCGCGCAGGAGCGCCTCGAGCTCCGGCGGCACCTCGCTCCATTGCTCTCCGGGTCGCGGCGCGCCGCCACCCACCTGAGGACCGCGACCGCGGCCACGATCCGGTCGCTCGACCCGATCGTCTCGGTCGGCGGGCCGGCCGTAGCGCTCCTCCCGGCGGCCGCCATCGCGACCACTTCGCGGCGGGCCACCGGTCCGCCCGCTCACGTCTGGGTAGCGGTTGATGCCGCCGCCGCCACCGCGCCCGTATCGTTCGCGGTCGACGGCCGCCGAGTAGCCGCTCCTGGCTCGGCCGCCGCGGCCGCCCACGGGTCCCCCGGCTGGGCCCCTGGTCATGCCGCGCCTTTCGGCGATCAGGTACTCCGGGATCGCCGGCTCGTCGTCGAATTCTTCCTCCGGTGGCAGTGGGGCGCGGCTCGTCGGCTGGCGCGGGACGCCCATCTGCGTGTCCCAGACGGACCCGAACGCGGCCGGCCGAGGCGAACGTCGCGCCGGTGCCGGCTCCTCGACCTGGTCGTCGAGCAGGTCGGGCTCGGCAGCCGGAAGAGCGTCGGTCACCGCCTCGGGCTGCTCGTCGCGGCCGCGGCCCCGGCCCCGTCCGCGACCGCCGCGCCGGCGCCGCCGGCGCCGGCCGTCGTCGGCCTCCTCGCCCTCGGCGATGAGCGGCGGCTCGCCGGTCGGCTCGAGCTCCTCGGCCCCTGCCAGCTCGTCCTCGTCGGGCTCCGCCGCGACCTGTGCCGGCCGAACCCTGGACAGCTTCTCGCCCGGCAGCGCGATCAGCGAGCCACTGGCTGCGGCCAGTGGCTCCGGCTCTGCCGCCACGGCCCGGCCACGGCCCCGGCCGGTCCGGGCAGTGGCGGCAACCGGCTCGGCCTCGCCTACCCGTCCCCGTCCGCGGCCCGTTCGGCCTCGCCCTCGACCGGTCCCCTCGGTCTGCTTGTCGGGAACCTCCGTCATGGACAGATCGGCCTCGTCGCCGGCTACGCGACGGCCGGATCTCGACGAGCCCTTCTCGACGCGCGCGATCTGGGTGATGTCCGTGAACAGGTCGGCCACGTCCATGAGATCGGACGAGGTGTTGCCACGGAAGCTGATGACTTCGCAGCGGACGCCCATCTCCTGGACAGCCCGGATGGCCGGCGCGAAGTCGCCGTCGCCCGAGACGATGATCGCCACGTCCAGGTTCCGGGCCGTCTTCATGAGGTCGACTACGAGCTCGATGTCGAGGTTCGCCTTCACCTTGCCGTCGCCGTACTTGCGGATGTCCTTGCTGACGACCCGGTAGCCGTGGCGGGCCAGGAAGGAATGGAAGTTGCGCTGGTTCTCGTTGTCGGGATCGAGGCCCGTGTACGCATAGGCGCGTACGAAGTCGCGGCCGGAAACGGCCGACTTGAGGAGCGTGACGTAATCGATGTCCACGCCGGCGGCCTTGGCCGCATAGAAGATGTTCGCCACGTCCACGAAGACGGCGACGTTCTTACCCACGATGACTCCTTGATGTCGTGTCGGTGGCCGGCGCGCTGCGCTGCTCGGCGACCGGATTGTTCAGTTGCGGCCGGCAGCGACGCGCGCCGCGGCCACGGATCGTGCAATGCGCGGACCGGCTTCGGTGAATCCCTGGCGCTCCCAGCGGGTCCGCTCCGCGGGATCGTCGGGCCGAACCGCCTCCACGGCGGAACAGGCCTTGTTGTGCGCCGACCGGAGGACCTCCTCCAGCAGCGCGTCGGTCACCCGGTCGGCGTCGTGTGCCGGGTCCACCACCAGCAGGTCGACGGTCCCCACGTAGCCGCCGGCCCGGACGGAGGGCCGGAGCGCGAGGATCGCGCCAC
Organism: Candidatus Limnocylindria bacterium; assembly: GCA_035637675.1. Taxonomy (GTDB): domain Bacteria; phylum Chloroflexota; class Limnocylindria; order Limnocylindrales; family CSP1-4; genus C-114. Next base: position 28,381 of record DASPWU010000041.1, read on the forward strand.
CGACGACCTCACGCCGCGCTTCCGCGACGAAGACGCTCGCCTGAGGCAGATAGACCAGCTGGCGCAGCAGAGAGGCCGCATCCATCGGGCTCGAACCGTCCGCGGCGCGCGGGCTCACCTCGCACAGTTGCGCGAGACGCTCGATATCGGTGATGCGGGCCGTTCTGACCAAATACTCCACGCCGAAGGTGCACCCTCATGAGGTGGTGGCCGCCGAAGCCATTGAGTCACCGGATCCGCTGGATCGGGCGCCGGTGCGAGGGACCGCTCAGCGCTGCGACCGTCCTCCTGTATGGAGCCCGTTCGCCACGCGCCGGATCCTCGCCGACCGGTGTTGCAATCGGCTGGCCCGTGGCTAATATACGGCATCGCTTCGGCGGCTACCTGCGTGCCGCCCGGGCTACGGATATCCGCGACGCTCTCGTCACGCACCGCCGCCATTCCCCGACGAACGGCCGAGACCAGATTGAGCGGCCTCGTCGGCAACTGATGGCGAAGGGCGCCGATGGTGGGCCGGTTCCGTACCCGTGCATCTGCGCCGGTCGCCGACCCGGCGTCGGCCGGTGACCCGGTCGATGGGCTAGAGGAGGAGTTTGTTCATGAAGGTCACCAAGCTCGGCGCGCTCGCCGTGGGTGCGTCCCTGGTGCTCGGCGCCTGCAGCCAGGGGGCCAGCACGGCTCCCGGCAGTGGCGGTGTCGCCACGAAGGGCACGGTCAACATCGCGATCGAGCTGCCCCAGCAGGGATCGGACCTCGCATCGTCCGAACCCATGATCAACGGCATCAAGCTCGCCGTGAAGGACGCCGGGGGCGTCGCGGGTTCCTACAAGATCGAGATTCCCAACTCGGCGATCTTCGACGACGCCAAGGACGGTGCGCACGATCCGCAGACGGGCGCCCAGAACATGCAGGCGATCGTTGCTCTCGAAAACGTCATGGCCGTCATCGGCCCGCTCAACTCGAGCGTCGCCAAGGTGCAGATCCCGATCTCGAACGAGGCCGGACTGCTGCAGTGCTCGCCGGCCAACACGAACGAGGGCCTGACCAAGCCGGAGTTCGGCGCTCTCGAGATCCGCAAGGCGCATCCCGACAAGATCAACTACATCCGGGTGGTGACGACGGACGACAACCAGGGTCCCGCCGCGGCGAAGTACATCCTGGAGAATCTCAAGAAGAAGAACGTCTACATCATCGACGACACCGAGACGTTCGGTAAGGTCATCGCCGACAACTTCCAGAAGTACCTCGAAGCCAACGGCGGCACGGTCGTGGCTCGCGACGGCGTGCCCAAGACGACGACCGACTACAGCGCCATCCTGACCGCCGCGAAGGCCAAGAACCCCGAGGCGATCTACTTCGGCGGCGTCACCGCGACGGGCGGGGCGCGCATCCTCAAGGCCGCCATCCAGGCCGGCCTCGACGTCCCGTACGTGGGTCCCGACGGCATCTTCGATGGCTCGGCCGCGACGAAGGACTCGTTCCTCAACCTGACCGGTGACGACGCGAAGAACGCGATCGCCACGGCGGCCGCCGTCGGCGACTTCCCCGGCCGGGCCGATTTTGAGAAGAAGTTCAATGCCGAATACGGCAAGGCCCCGACGGGCTACGCCGCCACGGCGTATGCATGCGCGCAGGTCGTGCTCGACGCGATCAAGCGGGCGGGCGAAGGCGCCAGCATGAAGGAGCTTCGCGAGAAGGTCCGGGCGGCCGCTGTCGACACCTCCGTGTCGTACAAGACCGTCATCGGCGACATCAAGTTCGACAGCAATGGCGACACGAGCCAGAAGATCATCTCGTTCTACACCTATGACCCGGCCACAAAGGACTGGGCCTTCAAGGAGCAGCTCGACTTCGCCAAGTAATTCCTTCGCCAACCGGTCACGTTACCGGGCACCGGCACAGCACAGGAGGCCGGGGGATCAGCGTGGTTCCCCGGCCTCCGCGTCTCATCCTCGGTCGGTAAACAGCATCGAGAGGGCCGCTCGTGACGACTGCCGCTACATCGGGTTCGCCGGCTGGGTCGGGCCGGATGCGCTCGGCGCTGACCCTCGTCGGCGCCAGCCTGCTGGCTGTTTTGGGCTATTTCGCGGTGCTCGCGCTCATTCTGCCCGGCGGTGCCCCCGTCGCGGCTCAACAGGTCGCCAACGCCCTGACCCTCGGCGCCATCTACGCCCTGGTCGCGCTGGGCTACACGATGGTCTACGGGATCATCGAGCTCATCAACTTCGCCCACGGCGACGTGTTCATGGTCGGCGCGTTCGTGGCGCTGTACTTCCTGGCCGGTCCGATGGGCCAGAGTGGCTCCGCCGTGACGAACCCCCTCCTGCTCGGCGGACTGCTGCTGGCGACGTTCGTCGTGGCCATGACGGTGATGGCTATCGTCAACGTGACGATCGAGCGATTCGCCTACCGGCCCCTCCGCCACGCTCCACGACTCGCTCCGCTCATCACGGCCATCGGCGTTTCGCTCATCCTCCAGAACATCATGCAGATCCTGGTCGGGACCGGCGACCGCAAGGTCCCCCAGATCTTCCCGAACGTCCATTTCGATCTCATCGGCGCGTCGATCGGCTACCTGAACCTGTTCATCCTGGTCGCGTCCCTGATCCTCATGTCCGGACTCCAGCTGTTCGTGAGCAGGACCCGGCTGGGCCGGGCGATGCGGGCGACCGCCCAGGATCAGCAGGCCGCGCAGCTCATGGGCGTCGACCTCAATACGACGATCGCGATGACGTTCCTCATCGGTGGGGCGCTGGCCGGCGCGGCCGGCGTCTTCCATAGCCAGTACTTCGGCTTCGTCCGGTTCGACCTGGGCTTCAACGCCGGGCTCAAGGCATTCACCGCGGCTGTCCTGGGCGGGATCGGCAACCTGACCGGGGCCGCCATCGGCGGGTTCATCATCGCCTTCATCGAGGTGTTCGCCGGCGCCAACGGCCAGCAGCGCTGGTCGCAGGCGATCGTCTTCGTCGTCCTCATCGTCGTCCTCGTGTTCCGGCCGGCCGGCATCCTCGGCCAGCAGCTGGGAGAGCGGGCATGAGCGGGCGCGTTGCCAACAATCGCCGGTCAGGGCTTGGCGCGGCGCGCGAGGGGTTGGGGCGATACGCGGGCGAGCACCGATCGATCACGATCATCTTCGGGATGGCCCTTGTCGGCGCCGTCCTGCCGCTGTTGGCGCTCGTTCCCCCGTTGAGCTTCTTCCAGGGTCAGAGCGTCTGGCTGAACGGCTTCTCCAACGCGGGGGTGTTCGTCCTGCTCGCGCTTGGACTGAACATCGTCGTCGGGCTGGCGGGCCTGCTGGACCTGGGATACGCGGCGTTCTTCGCGATCGGCGCCTATGCCTACGCCTACGGCGCGTCGCCCTTCTCCGGCAACCACGCCCCGTTCATCCTGATGCTCCTCATCGGCGCCCTCGTCGCCGCCACCTTCGGGGTCCTCCTCGGCGCTCCCACCCTCCGACTGCGTGGCGATTACCTGGCCATCGTGACGCTGGGCTTCGGTGAGATCGTCCCGATCGTCTTCCTCAACGCCGAGAAGTACACCGAGGGCACGAACGGCATCGGCGGCATCTACAAGCCGGACATACCGTTCGTCGAGTTCACCCTCCTCAATCCGTGGCCGTTCTATGTCCTGATCCTGATGATCGTCACGGTGACCATCGTGTTCGTCTATCGACTCCAGGAGTCGCGCATCGGACGGGCCTGGATGGCCATCCGCGAGGACGAGCTGGCAGCCGCCAGCAACGGTCTCAACACGGTCACCACGAAGCTCCTGGCGTTCGCCCTCGGCGCCTCGACCGCCGGTTTCGCCGGCGTCTTCAACGCCTCCAAGCTCACCCTGGTGAGCCCGGACCAGTTCCTCTCGACCGTGTCGTTCTCGATCCTGGCGATGGTCGTCCTCGGTGGGATGGGCAACATCTGGGGGGTCGCCCTGGGGGCCTTCGTCATCTACACGATTCAGGTCGTCTTCCTCAAGCAGCTGAACTCACTCTTCGAAGGGCTGCATGTCCCGATCCTCGAAGACATCAACTTCGTCCAGTACCAGTTCCTGCTGTACGGACTCGCCCTGGTGTTCATGATGCTGTTCAGACCCGAAGGGTTGTTCCCCAGCCAACGTCGGCGGCGTGAGCTCCACGTCGCGGACGCGGCTGAATCGGAGATCGAGGCCGTGGCCGCGCTTGACGAGTCCATCTCATGACGGCCACGCTCGATTCCCCGCTCATCCTGTCGGCCCGCAAGGTGACCAAGCGGTTCGGCGGCCTGGTGGCCGTGCACCAGATCGATTTCGACATCCCGGAGGGATCCATCGTCAGCCTCATCGGGCCGAACGGCGCCGGCAAGACGACGTTCTTCAACATCATCGCCGGCATCTACGATCCCACGTCGGGCAGCATCGCGGTCCGCGGACAGCGGATGATCGCGCGGCCGATTCGGCCCTGGCTCGAGCCATTCCTGTGGGTTGGGCCGGCGGTCGTCGCCGGGGTCCTGACGAGCCTGGCGGTGTATGTGACCAAGAGCGAGACGCTCGCCTTCGTCGGCGCCTTCGTCACGCTCATCGCGCTCATCGCGATGCTCCTGTCGGCGATCGTCCGGCCCGAGTGGTACACCAGACTCCTGCGGCGGGTCGGGATCTTCCGGAGCGCGCGTCCCAACGACGTCGTCAGGTCCGGCATCGGCCGGACGTTCCAGAACATCCGCCTGTTCCAGAACATGACGGCCATCGAGAACGTGCTCGTCGGGATGCACACCAAGCTCAAGGCCAACCTGCTCGATGCGATGTTCTCCACGCCCCGCAACCGGCGCGAGGAGGAGACCTCGCGCGTACGCGCAAGCGAACTGCTCGCCCTGGTCGGGCTCAAGGGCGTGGGCGGTGAGCTCGCCAAGAACCTGCCCTATGGCGACCAGCGCCGGCTGGAGGTGGCCCGGGCGCTCGGCAGCGAGCCGGCTCTGCTGCTGCTCGACGAGCCGACGGCCGGGATGAATCCGCGCGAGACGGCGGACATGATGAAGCTCATCAACAAGCTCAGATCGGAGCTCGGCCTGACGGTGCTGCTCATCGAGCACGACATGAAGGTGGTCATGGGCATCAGCGATCGGGTCACCGTGCTCGATCACGGCGAGCGCATCGCCGAGGGCACGCCGGACGAGGTCCGGCGCGACCCGAAGGTCATCGAGGCCTACCTGGGAGCGCCGGCCGCATGACCGAGACGACGGCTGCCGCGCCAACCACGGGCGGCAACGGTGCCCGCGGCGAGGCCATCCTGGTCCTCCAAGACGTCCATACCTACTACGGCCACATCCACGCGCTCCAGGGCGTCTCGATCGAGGTCGATCGCGGCGAGGTCGTGACGCTGATCGGGGCGAACGGCGCCGGCAAGACCACGACGCTGAAGACGGTCTGCGGCCTCCTCCATCCACGTGAAGGCCGGGTGACCTTTGAAGGCCGTGACATCTCGCGTCGCGCCGTCCACGACCTCGTCCGCGACGGAATCGGCCATGCACCCGAAGGCCGGCGAATCTTTTCGCGCCTGACGGTCCTGGAGAACCTGCAGATGGGCGGCTTCACCCGCAAGCCGGCCGAGATCGCCGGCGACACGGAGCGGGTGATGACCCTCTTCCCGCGGCTCCGCGAGCGGACGAACCAGCAGGGCGGCACGCTGTCCGGCGGCGAGCAGCAGATGCTTGCGATCGGCCGAGCGCTCATGTCCCGGCCCCGGGTGCTCCTCCTCGACGAGCCGTCCCTGGGGCTCGCCCCGATCCTGGTTCAGCAGATCTTCGCGATCATCAAGGAGATCAACGAGCAGGGCACGACGATCCTCCTGGTCGAGCAGAACGCGCTCCAGGCCCTGAACGTCGCCCATCGCGGCTATGTCCTCCAGACGGGCCAGGTCGTCCTCTCCGGCACGGCTGCCGAGCTTCGAGCGAACGAGACCGTCCGCAAGGCCTATCTCGGCGAGATCTGAGGCCGGGCGATCGCCCGAGGCCCCATCGATGACCCGGGCGTAGACTCTGCGCGCGACAGATGTCGCGATTCCAGCCTCGAGCACCCGAAACGATGGACAGTTCTGGCCCTTCGCAGCTCACGCGCATCGCGGGGCCGGGACGGGGACCCGGCGTGGCCCTCGCCGCCGCGGCCGTCTTCCTCGTGCTGGCGATCCTCAAGCCGTGGGGGGCCATTCCCGGCTTCGAAACCACAGGGAGCCGGGGCGTCGGCGGACGCGGCCAGGCGGCGGCCTCGGACGGCGCGGCGCCATCGCCGTCGCCGACCCAGGATCCGCTCGTGGATCTCGAGCGCCATTGCCCACAGCCGTCTGGCTGGCGGGTCTTCGCGCATGAGCTCTGGTCCGGCGGGAACGTCCGGTCATGGAAGAGCCTGACTCCCGCGCGCGAGGCGTCCGGGCCGCTGGATCCGACCATCCCGCTGGTCCCGGTGACCTCCCAGCAGGTCCCGCTGCTGGGCTACTGCGCGCCGTGGCAAGGGCCCGACCGGCCGCCGGGCATTGGGACCATCAGCGTCTGGCGGATCACGCCGGATGGCCAGGTGGCCGTACCCGTTCGCCTTCAGCGGGTCTTTCCCGCCCAGGCCACGGTCCTGGGGGCCCTGTACGCTGCGCCTTCTGTGGCGGGTGCCCCTCCCATTCGTGGCCTGGGAGCCATCGAGTCGTGGCCGGCCGGCGTCTACGTCTTCGAGATGACCGACGGAGAAGGCTTCCAGCGGTGGTGGAAGGTCGAGGTCATCATCACTCCTCCACGCCCGCCCGTGGCGACGCCGGCTGAGTCGACGCCCGGCTGAGTCGACGGGCCGGGACGACCGCGCTCAGCGAGGTTCGGGCTCCTGGTTGATCTCGAACGCCGCCCGGGCCAGCCCGGCCAGGCCAATCGCCACGATGTACAGGCCCGGCGCCCGATCGGGCCGCAGCGACGCCAGGGGTCCCTCCAGGATGAGGCCGGCGACGCGCAGCACGTAGCCGATCACCGCCAGGCCAAGGACGATGAGGTAGGCCGGCCAGCGATCGAGGGCGACCGGCCGTTCGCTGGCGAACGGCAGCGTCACGAGGGCCAGCGTGGCCAGGGCGGCCAGGAAGACGACGATGCCGCTCGCCTCGAAGGCGTTGCCGCTGATCGGGGGCAGGCCGTCCGTACCGCCCACCGTCCACCAGGGCAGGAGGCTGCCGACGAGCAGGATGACCGCGGAGGCAGCGGCGAGCCGCCTGCCGCGGCCGAGCGGTCGGCGATGCATCGCTACTCGGCGACGCTGTAGACCTCGGGGCGCAGGACGCCCACGAAGCGCAGGTTGCGGTACAGCTCGCCGTAGTCGAGGCCGTAGCCCACGACGAACTGATCCGGGATCGTGAAACCCGTGTAGTCGACCGGGATGTCCACCAGGCGCCGGGCGGGCTTGTCGAGGAGGGTGCAGATGCGGAGCGAGGCGGGATTCTTGCCGCGGAGGTAGCGAACCAGGTAGTTCAGGGTCAGGCCCGTGTCGATGATGTCCTCGACGAGCAGGACCTGTTCGCCGGCGATGGATGCCGACAGGTCCTTGAGGATCCGGACGAGCCCGGACGACTCGGTGGATGCGCCGCCGTAGGAGCTCACCTCCATGAGGTCGATCCGCAACGGAATGTCGATCTCCCGCATCAGGTCGGCCATGAACGGCAGGGAGCCCTTCAGGACGCTGACCAGGGTGAGCCGCTGGCCAGCATAGTCGTGGCTGATCTGGCGTCCCAGCTCGATCACGCGCTCCCGGATGCGCCCTTCCGACAGGAGCACGTCGGCGACGTCGGCCTGGAGATCGACGGCGTGGCTCACGCGCGCCTCACCGGATCGTGAGGCTCATCGCAGGCAGGTCGGCGAATCACCGGCGAATCACCGGCGAATCACGGGATCGTGGCGGTTCACCGGCTGGCTTGGTGGCTCCTCGAGATGGGCTCGTCGACCCAGCTGAGCCGCAGCTCGCCGGCGGCGTCGGCGGCGAGCCGACCGGGACGCCGGCGCCGTGGGCAGCGCGACCTCCGTCGCCAGGGTTGCGGCGGAGGGCACCGGCGCGTCGATGGGTGCCTGGCCGGGGGCCACGACCTCGGCGGCCGCCTGGGCCGCGGCCAACACGACTGCTGCGGCGGGATCGACGGCCGGCTCCTCGAGCGGCT
>DASPWU010000042.1:0-10087 GCA_035637675.1 Candidatus Limnocylindria bacterium
GTGCCGATTGCGGCGGCTACAGGTCCTCGTTCGTACGTTAGGTCGATGGTCGGGGCGGAGCGATTCGAACGCTCGACCTCCTGAACCCCATTCAGGTGCGCTACCAGGCTGCGCCACGCCCCGAGGTGCCCCGGCAGTCTAGCAGAGGCCGGGTGACGGCTCGATCGAGCTCGGGATGCGCCCTGCGCACCGAAATCCGAACAACCGAGCGTGGCTCAGCCCGCGATTGGTCAGATTCCGCGGTCGGCCACGCACGGATGTTCGAGCGATAATGCGTGGCCCGCACCCTTGTCGCGGCCCGCGCGGGCCGCCGCCGGGTGCGGGAGCGCTCAGGCGGGTGAGCCGAGGCGGTCCATCCAGGCCCGGAAGTCGGCCAGCTCGTCTTTCGACTCGCGGGCGAGCAGGTCGATGAGGCAGCGCTGCACGCTCTTGCCCTCGAAGAGGGCGTTGTGGACCTCGCGGGCGATCGGCATCTCCACGCCCAGGCGATCTGCCAGGGCAATGGCCGCGTCGACCGTGTAGGCGCCCTCGGCCACGCCCGGGAGCGTCGCCTCGATCTCCGCCCAGCTCCGGCCGGCGGCCAGCTCGACCCCCAGGCGGTGGTTGCGCGACAGGGTCGAGCCGCACGTCGCGACGACGTCGCCCAGGCCGGCCAGCCCGGCGAACGTGAGCGGGTTGGCGCCGGCGGCAATGCCCAACCGCATCATCTCGGCGAGGCCACGGGTGATGAGGCCGGCCTTGCCATTGTCGCCGAAGCCCAGGCCGTCGGCGGCGCCGGCGGCGATGGCCACGATATTCTTCAGCGCCCCGCACAGCTCGACGCCCAGGATGTCGGCGTTGACGTACAGGCGGAAGGCGCGCGAGCTCAGGCGCTCCTGGATCCGCACGGCGAGCGCCGCATCGCCTGCCGCGACGACGGCCGAGGCGGGCAGGCCGCGCGCGATCTCCAGAGCGAGGTTGGGGCCGGACAGGGCGGCGATCCGCGCGCCGTCGATGCCGGCCGCCCCCGCGATGACCTCGCTCATCCGGAGCAGAGTGCCCGGTTCCAGGCCCTTGGCCACCGACAACACGTCGGCAGACGCTGGCACGAACGGACCGACCAGGCTCGCCATCGATCGGACGTGGGCCGACGGGACCGCGAAGATCACCAGGTCCGTGGCGGCGGCCAGCGCCGCCGGATCGGCAGTGACGGCGACCCCGTCGGGAATGGTCACGCCCGGCAGCCGCGGCTCATTGCGACGCTCGGACGCGATCCGCCTGGCCGTTTCCGCGGAATGACTCAGAAGGGTGACGGGCTCGCGGCGGGCGATGCCGATCGCGAGCGTCGTTCCCCAGGCGCCGCTGCCGACGACGGCGACCCGCTCGGCCGGGTCGGCAGCCGGGCCCTCCCCGCTCACGCCGATCGCCGCGACCCCCCGCTTCGGGCGCCGCCACGCGGCCGTGCGGCGGGCCGCGAGCCGGGCCGCACCACTGGTCGGCCGATCGCCCGCGATCGCTTGCGACGGGGCAGCTTGATCGCGCTCCGATCGCGGAAGATCAACCGGATCGGGGTGCCCAGGAACCCGAACTCGTCACGCAGGCGGTTCTCCAGGTAGCGGCGATAGCTGAAGTGCACGGAACCGGCATCGTTGGCGAAGAACACGAACGTCGGCGGCGCCACCGCCGCCTGCGTCCCGTAGAAGATCTTGGGCCGGCGGCCTTTCACCATCGGCGGCTGCTGGCGCTCCGCGGCGGCGGCCAGCAGCCGGTTGAGCTCGCCCGTCGGAACCCGCCGGCGGCGCTCGCCCCAGACGTCGACCGCCATCTCGAGCACCTTGCTCACGCGCTGGCCGGTCTTGGCGCTGACGCTGACGACCGGCGCGAGGTCCAGGAACGGCGCCTCGTGACGGATCCACTCCACGTACTGGTCGAACGTCTTGTCGGTCTTCTCGGCCACCAGGTCCCACTTGTTGACGGCGACGACCAGGCCCTTGCCTTCCTCCACCACGTAGCCCGCCACGTGGGCGTCCTGGGCCGTCAGGCCGTCGACCGCGTCGATCACCAGCACGGCGACGTCGGCCCGGCCGATGGCCTTCAGGGCGCGCAGCGTCGAGTAGCGCTCCGCGGCCGGCCCGGATGCGACCTTACCGCGCCGCCGGATTCCGGCCGTGTCGATGAGGACGATCTCGCTCCGGCCCCATGCCAGCCGGGTGTCGATCGCGTCACGGGTGGTTCCCGGAATCTCCGACACGATCGTCCTGTCCTCGCCTAGCAGCGAGTTGAGGAGGCTCGACTTGCCCACGTTGGGCCGGCCAACGAAGGCGATGGCGGCCGGTGCACGGTCGGCCTCGGCCGCGATGGCGGCGTCCCAGCGCCGGGCCTCGGCGGCTCCGGTCAGCGTGTCGGTCTCCCCTTCGCCTTCGTCCTCGTCGCCGTCCTCCCCCACCTCGCCGGTCGGGTAGGAGGCGAGGCGCCCGGCGGCCATGTCGCGGGCCCACTCATCCGCCTCGCGCTCGCGTTCCTTGCGCGCCAGCTCGTCGGCGGTCTCGGGCGGCAACGCCCAGACGATCGCGTCGAGCAGGTCGGCGGTGCCCCGGCCGTGAGCGGCACTGATCGGATAGGTGTCGTCCCAGCCGAGCGCGTAGAACTCGGCGCCCTCCAGCTCGCGCCGCTCGTTGTCCGCCTTGTTGACGGCGACCAGGACCGGCGCCTGCGCGCGGCGGAGCAGGTCGGCCGTCTCCTGGTCGGCGGGGGTCAGGCCGACCGCCGCATCGACGACGAAGACGATGACGTCCGCCTCGGCGATCGCCAGGCGCGCCTGCTCCTGGACCTTGGCCTCGATGACGTCACCCGGCTCGATTTCCAGCCCGCCGGTGTCGACCAGGACGAACCGGCGGCCGTTCCACTCGGCATCGCCGTACAGGCGATCCCGGGTCGTCCGCGCCCGATCCTCCACGATCGCGGTCCGCGATCCCAGGATGCGGTTGAACAGGGTTGACTTGCCGACATTCGGTCTCCCGACGACCGCGACCACCGGGAGCGCGGCCACGACTAGGCCCCGCCGGCGGCGGCGTGCGCGGGATGTTCGGTGCGCTTCGGAAGCGAGGTCGTCCGGCCCGCCGGCGTGGCGGCCTGGGCCAGGGCGGCGAGTGCGAGCTTCCCCGCATCGCGGCGGGCCTTCGCGGTTCCGGCCAGCTCCAGCACGCGCCGGGCAACGTCCCGCAGGTCCTCGATCGGGGTGGAGGTGCCGCCCGTGATCCCGACCACGGCGGCCCCGTCGAAGATGCCGGCGTCGTCGAGATCGCGGACTCCCTCGACCTGGACCGCCGGCGTCCCGGCGATGCCGCAGAGGCGCGTCAGCTCCTTGGTGTTGGCGCTGCTCCGGCCGCCGACGACGACCATCAGGTCGACGCTGCGGGCGGTCTCGAGCGTGTCCTCCTGGCGGCGGATCGTCACCGGGCAGACGGTGTTGACGATCTTGAGCTCGTGGCTGCGGCTCACCATGAACGCCGCCAGCTTCTCGAACTTCCAGGGCGGCTGGGTGCTCTGGCTGATGAGCGCCATCTTCTTGCGGCGCGGGATCTGTTCCCAGTCTTCCTCCTCGTCGACGACGATCGCGTCCGGCGCGAAGCCCAGGAGGCCGACCACTTCCGGGTGGCGGGGCGTGCCGAGCAGGACGATCGTGTAGCCCTCGTCCACGAGCTTGACCAGCTCCTTCTGCTCCTGGATCACCCAGGTGCAGGTCCCGTCGATGACGTCCAGCCCGCGTGCACCGGCGCGCTCCATGACATCCGGCCGGACGCCGTGGGCGCGAATGACGACCGCCGTGCCGTGGTCGACGTCATCGAGCGTCTCCACGGTCCTGATGCCGAGAGCCTGGAGATCGGCGACCACGCCTTCGTTGTGGACGACCTGGCCGAGCGTATGGGTCGTCTTGCCGGCCGCCGACGCCTCCTTGGCCATGTCGATCGCCTCACGCACGCCATAGCAGAAGCCGGTACGGTTGGCGATGCGGATCTCTCGAACGGTACCCATCGCGATCGATTATCGCACGAGGGTCCGGTCAGGCCGGTTCTCCACGCTCGGGATCGGCGGCGGGAGGCTTGCGCCGGCTCCGCCGTTTGGCTTTTGCCGGCGACAGATTGCCGCGCTCGAGCTCGGCCGCCGCGTCTGCGTACGCACCCCGGTGCCGTGGCGGCAGGAGGGCCGCGATCCGGGCCATGATCGCCTTCGTCGCGAGGCTCTTGGCGGCACGCCGGTCGAGGCCGGCGGGCAGGACGTCGGACAGGCGAAACGCCTCGCCGACGCGCAGCGTGAGGCGCCCGCCCGGCCGCGGAAACCGGCCCCGGGGCCAGAACCGGTCGGTGCCCGCGACGCCGACCGGCAGGATCGTCGCGCCGGTTCGCAGCGCGAGCATCGCCAGGCCGTCCTTGGCCTCCTGGAGGGCGCCGGTCGGGCTTCTGGTGCCCTCCGGGAAGATGACCAGGACGTGACCATCGTCGAGGATGCGCTGGGCCAGCCGGAAGGCCTCGATGTCCGCGGTGCCCCGATCGATGGGATGGACCGACCCGGCCCGGGCCAGCCGGCCGAGGATCGGCCAATCGACCATCTCGCGCTTGCCCAGCCAGTGGATGCGCCGGCCGAGCGCCGGTGTGAGCCAGCCGCCGACGAGCACGCCGTCGGCGTTGGACAGGTGATTGGCGGCGATGATCAACGGCCCCTGGCGCGGGATCCGGTCGAGGTTGCCCTCCACGCGAATCCGGCTCAGCCCACGGAGTGCGGTCCGGGCCAGCAGCGCGGTGCCACGGATGAAGAGCGTCAGGTCGTCCGGAAGCCGTGGCCCTGAGTCGGTGTCGCCGCGCCCGGTCATCGTGGCGACCCGGTCGGGTTCGGCTGCGGCGTTCGCGCCTGCTCCCGCTCGGCGGCACGGATCTCGGCCACGACTGCGGCGACGGTCTCCTCGAACGTGTTCCCGTCGGTGCGGACGTGGCGGGCGTCCGGCGCCGGTCGGAGGGGGGCAACTGAGCGATTGGAGTCGATATCGTCCCTCCGGCGCAGCTCGGCCAGGATCCAGCGCGCCTCCGCGCTGCCAGGGTCCAGGCCGCGTTCCTCGGCCCGGCGGCGGGCCCGCTCCTCCACCGAGGCGTCGAGGAAGATCTTCAGGTCCGCCCCGGGCAGGACCACCGTCCCGATATCACGACCGGCCATCACGATGCCGCCGGTCGTGGCCAGCGCGCGCTGGACGGGCATCAACGCCGCGCGGACCTCCGGAACCTTGGCCACATCCGACACGTGCTCGTCGACGAGCGGTACGTGGACCTCCGTGGTCACGTCCCGGCCATCGACCAGGACCCGATCGAGCCGGCCATGGTCGTCCGGCACCAGACGAAGATGCGGGACCAGCGCCACCAGGCCGGCAGGATCGTTGTCCGGGACATCCCTGGCAAGGGCAAACCACGTGAGGGCCCGGTAAAGGAGCCCGGTGTCGCAGAATCGATAGCCGACCGCCAGGGCGGCCGCCGAGCCCACGCTGCTCTTGCCCGACGAGCCTGGCCCGTCGATCGCGACGATCAGCCTTGGGCGATCCATGCCGTCAGAATAGTCGAGGCCGATTTGTCACCCTGGACGCGGGCGTCGATCCGCTGGACCATGCACGGCGCGCGGGTGGCGTGGCGAGGATGCACGGGACGCGCGCGGCCTGTGCGCCTCCGAGCTGCATTTGGCAGCCGAGCGGCCAGGCAGCCTGTCGAGCGGCCGGATGAGCGCACGGGTCTCGGCTGCGCTGAGCGGGCGGACCTGGCCGCCTCGAAGCCGCTCCAGGCGCACGGGACCGATCCGGACCCGGACCAGTCGCTCGATCGGCACCCCGACCACCGCAAACATGCGACGAAGCTGGCGCTTCCAACCCTGGCGGAGGGTGGCGCGATACCAGGTGAGGTTCCCCGACGGGGGGACGAGCAGCTCGTCGAGGCGGCGCGTCTCGGGGTCGGTGGCGGGCCGCAGGTGGAAGAGTCGAGCGGTTCCCTCCTCGAGCGGGATTCCGGCCTCCAGGGTGTGGGCCTGCTCCGAGGTCACTGGCGCGCGCACGCCGATGGCGTACTCGCGCTCCACGCCGAACCGTGGATGGAGCACCCGCTCGGCCCACGGTCCGTCGTTGGTGAGCAACAGCAGGCCGTCCGAATCGCGGTCGAGGCGGCCCACCGGGTAGAGGCGCCCGCCCTCCGGCAGCAACGCCCGGGGCACGAGATCCAGCACGGTCCGCGACGCATGCGGGTCGCGCACCGTCGAGGTCACCCCGGCCGGCTTGTGCATCACGAGATGGACCGTCGCCTCCTGCCCGAGGGGCGCCACCGGACGGCCGTCGACGAGGATGACCGCCTGTCCAGGGTCCACCGACTGGCCGATCGTCGCCGGCCGGCCGTCCACCGTGACCCTGCCCTCCGCGATGAGGACCTCACTGGCTCGTCGCGATGCGATGCCGGCGGCGGCCAGGACCTTCTGGAGCCGCTCGGGCGGCATCAGCCGTCCGAGCCGACCTGGCGGGGGAATTGCCCGTCAGCCGGGCCATCCGGCTGGCTGCCGGGCTCCACGCCCTCCGAGACGGCCTCGAGGCCAATGCTCACGTCTGGATCGACCAACCGGCCGGCGATGGCGGGGTCGAGCGGCGGCAGCTCGTCCAGGCTGGTCAGCCCGAAGCGCTCGAGGAAGTCGAAGCCCGTCCCGTAGCGGTACGGCCGTCCCGGGCCCGGCGCCCGCCCCAGCTCGACGATGAGCCGGCGATGGAGCAGCGAGCGGATCGTGTAATCCGAGTCGACGCCACGGATCTGCTCCACGAGGGCCCGGGTCACCGGCTGCCGGTAGGCGACGATCGCGAGCGTCTCGAGGGCCGCCGCCGACAGCTTGATCGCGTCGGCGCCGACGTAGCGGGCGATGAGCGCGCCGGCGACCGGCGCGGTGACGAGCTCCACCCGATCGCCGCTCGAGACCAGCCGGATCCCACGAGGGCCCAGGCTCACCTCCAGGTCGCCGAGGCGCGCGTCGACGGTGGCCCGGTCGACACCGGCGAGCATCGCGATCTCTCGTCTGTTGAGCGGGCGCTCGGCGACGAACAGGAGCGCCTCCAGGGCGACTTCCGTCAGCTGGTCCGTGGCCGCCGGAGGCGCGGTCTCCGGCGAATCGGCACGCAGCGCGCCGGCCTCCGACTCGATCATGCAAACGACTCGAGCGTTTCATCGAGGGGCCGCTCCAGGGCCGCCTCGCTGACCCCGGCGGCGGAGCGCTCGGCGGCCGTGGACGCACGGACCAGGATGGGTCCCCACGGTCTGGCCTGCTCGACCACGATCTCGCGGCGCTTCACGAGCTCCAGCATCGCCAGGAACGTGACCGCCAGGACGACGCGATCGCTGGTCCCGGCCATGAGCTGCTGGAGCACGATTGCGTCGGCGCCGCGCAGCGCCGCGCGGATGATCGCGGCGCGCTCGCCGATCGTGACCGTTCGCGGCATGACCTCCGGCGGCAGTGTCGGCGGCGGCGTGATCCGCGCCAGCTCCTCGAGCATCGCCGCGAGCGAGGACGGATCGAGCGGCGGGGCATCGGACGGTCGGGCACCGGCCAGGGCCGCGGCGGCGGCCGTGCCCGGCTCGCGCCGGAACAACCCGATGTGCGCGGTCGCGAGCGCCTGGAGTCCCTCGCCGGCATCCCGGAATGCGCGGTACAGGAGCAGCCGGGCGCGCAGCTCCGCCTCGGGATCCGGAACGTCGGCGTCCGGATCGAGCTCCGGGCTGCCCGGCTCGTGTCGCGGTAGCAGGGCTCGGCTCTTGATGAGGATGAGCTGCCCGGCGATGGCCACGAACGCGGACACGTTGGCCAGGCGGTCGCCGTCCAGCCGTGCGAGCGCCTCCAGGTACGCGCTTGCCAGTGCGCCCAGCGGGACCGTCAGGACGTCGAGCTTCTGGGCCTCGATGAGGGCCAGGAGGAGACCCAGCGGCCCGTCGAAGTCGGCCACCCGGACGAGCGTCGCGCTCTCCGGCCGGCGACCGTAGCCGAAGAGGACGGAGGGCTGGCGATCTGTGGTGTCGGTCGGCTGGGGCGTGACGGCGGCGATCCAAGCCATCAGTTTGCCTCGTCGGCGAGCTGGAGCACGGCGCCGTCGCCGTCCTCGGGGGCGGCCTGGTGGCGGATGAGATCGACGGTCCGCGGGCTGCAACCCGCCCGCTGGGCGAGCTCGGCCGACCGCTCTGCGTGGTCCCGCATCCGGTCCAGAGCCTTGCCGAAATCCGGCAACACCCGCGCCGCTCGCCAGATCCAGGAGCCGTACCGCTCGCCGAGCGACCAGGCGACCCGGGGCCAGAGGCCGACCGCACGGCCCTTGCCGGCGTCGTGGAAGAGGCCCGCCAGCAGGAGGTCGGGATCGACCGTGCCGGACGCTCGGATGGTGGCGACCACGTCCAACCCGTGGCGCCGGTCGGCCACCGGCATCGAGTCGAACAGGGCCAGCTGGGCGGAGGTCAGCCAGGTCACCAGCTCCGCTCGCTCCGACAGTGCCACGCTGGCTCCGACGTGGGCCCGGAACTGGCGGAGCTTGGTGGCCCACCAGCCCCGGCCCGCAAGCAACTGGACGGTCAACCGATCAGCGGACGCCCGACCAGCAGGTCGGAGAGCGGCCCGATCAGCGCCACGAACAACCGGCCAAGGATGGAGCCACCAGCGCCGAGCGGGATGATGAGGACGATCAGGATCAGGAACCCGTACTGCTCCAGGACCGGCCGGATCTGATACGCCGTCCGCGGATCGAGGAACGCGTACAGGACCTTCGCTCCGTCGAGTGGCGGGATCGGAATGAAGTTGAAGAGCATCAATGCGAGATTGATGACCACGAAATATTCGAGCACGGAGGACAGGATGGCCGGCACCTCCAGGTGCGTGGCGACGATGTAGCGGAGGGGCAACGCCGCGGCAACGGCAAGCACGAGGTTGGACGCCGGCCCGGCGAAGGACACGATCGCCTCTCCTTGCCGGCCGCCCCGCAGGTTGTTGGGGTTCACCGGGGTGGGCTTTGCCCACCCGAACCCGAAGCCGAACAACGCGGTGACGACGAGCATGAGGCCGCCCACGGGATCGAAGTGGACAACGGGATTGAGTGTCAGCCGGCCGAACAGCTTGGCCGTTCCGTCACCCAGGCGGTACGCGGCCAGGGCGTGGCTGAACTCATGCACCGGGAACGCGACGAGCAGGATGATCCCGATCGCGATGAACTGGGCGAGCCGCTGTTCGGTCACAAGCTCCTCACGCGTGAAGACGGGGACGACGCGGCCATCGTACCGGCCGGGCCGGCCGCGCGTCCTACAGCCGGCCCAGCAGCTCGGCCTTCTTGGCCTCGTACTCCTCGGGCGTGACGGCTCCCCGGTCGCGCAGGTCCGCCAGACGATCCAGCGTCGCGGTGACCTGGTCGGCGCTCATGGCGGGGGTCGCGGCAGGTGTCGGGGCGGGCTCGGCCGGGGCCGCACGCAGCGGCGGCGACGGCATGTGCCGCATGTCCATCTCCAGGTTGTTCTTCTGGTTGAGCATCTCCTTCTTGAACGTCGGGGCGCGGTTCAGCCACTTGTAGCGGTCAACCGTCTCCTCGCTCGCCGTCATGATGTCGAGGTCGCCGAAGCCGAACATGCGTCCCCAGATGCTCTGGTCCAGGACCGCGTCGTTGATCTTCTCGAGCGAGCTGTCCGCGGAGTGCTTGTTGAAGATCCCCTCCACCTTGAGCACCCGGTGGTTGGTGATGATGTAGTCCTGGGCGGACCAGCGCCAGAAGACGAGCCCCACCCCAAGGACACCGATGATGATGCCGGCCGCCGCCCCATAGCCGACGATCGAGCGGAGCGAGCCGAGGGCGCCCCCCGCACCCAGGTTCAGGCTGAGCACCCATACCACAAGCGACACCACGATCAGAATCAACGGGTACGCCGCTTGGACGACTGGCGCGAGCCAGTGCTGCCGAGTGCGCAGGGCGATGACCTCGCCCTCGGCCAGGAGCTTATCTGCGTAACGAGCCATCCGGTCCCTCTCCGATTTCAGGCCCGCGGGTGAGCGCGGGCGTAGACCTCCCTGATCCGTT
>DASPWU010000043.1:0-11336 GCA_035637675.1 Candidatus Limnocylindria bacterium
GGCCGGCACGCCGGCGGGCAGCCTGAGCATCACGCGGCCCTCGCTGACGTCCACGACGGCATACGGCGTTGCGTCCGAGCCGTCGCCGTCCCGGAGGATGAGCAGGTCCGCGGGCCCGGCCGGCGGCATCGTCCTGGCAGCCGGCGACGCGGCGTGGGGCTTGCCAGTCGCCGTGCATGCCCCAACCAGCAGCGCGACGCCCAGCGCGGCGGCCGTTCTCATCCGATTCATGACTCGCCTCCCTGGTGCCGATCGACTCCAGTACACCGCCGGAGGCCGGTCGGTTCGCGGGTTCTCAGCGCATGGAGGCGGCGATCCGCATGGAGGTCGCCTGATCGGCGGTCGTCTCGAGCCGGTAGGTGAGTCCGTCGGACTCCCAGATGAGGACGTTGCCGGCGAGGCGGATTTCGTCCGGTGCCGAGTCGCCCCCGATCCTGTAGAAGATCACGTGCGGCCGGCCGGTGATCCAGTAGCCGGTGCGCCCCCGGACCGTGACCGGCTCGACGGTCGTGCCGGGCTCGATGATCTTGACGAAGGCATCCTCATTCACTTCGCCGCGGAACTGGGTCAGCAGGGCCGATGCCGACGAGCCCGGCGCGAGCGGCATGCCGGGTAGCGCACCGTACACGAGGGTCACTCGAGCACCGGCTCCCGAGCCGTCCAGGTACACGGCATCGGGCTGGCCGACGGCCGCGTCACCCGGTACCTCCACGGGGAAGTCCGCCGCCGCTCGTGCTTCGTCCAGGGTCACCGGATGACCCCGAGCGAGTGCCGGGCCCAGCGGGGGCAGGGACTGGCTGGTCGTCGGCGATCCGGCCGGCGGTGAGACCGCACCCGGTGTCGCGGTGGGGCCGACGAAGACGAGGCGGATCCCGGGGAGGCCGAAGGCAACCGCGGCGGCCAGCCCGGCCAGGACGAGCAGCGCGACGAGGGCCAGCACCACGGCTCGCCGCAGGCGGGGCCGTCCGGCCCGGCGATCGCCGGCGCCGGTGCCCCACAACCAGCCGAGCGGCCACCGCCGGTAACGGCCGACTCGCTCCGGGGCCGATGCCTCGGCGGCCAGGCGTGCCACGACGCGATCGGGCAGGTCGGGCGGCGCGGACGGGAACTCGATCGACCGGCCGAGTTCGACCAGCGCGGCCGCGAGCTGGTCGTCCGAGAAGGCGGCGAGGCGGCGGGCCGCGCCGGTCACGAGACGGCCTCCCCGAGGCGGCCGCGCAGACGGGCGATCGCCCTCGAGGCGCGGGACTTGACCGTCCCGCGGGGAATGCCCAGTGCCGCGGCCGTCTCGGCCTCGGAGAGGTCCAGGAAGTAGCGATGGGCGAGGACCAGCCGGTCCTCCTCGGAAAGGCGGTTCATCGCCTCCAGCAGGGCCGTCCGCGACTCGCCGGCGAGGATCGCCGCCTCGGGCGACGGGGCCGCGGCGTCCGAGGGGCGATCCTCAGCGACACGGAGCGCAAGACCGACCCGCCGGCCTGCCGATCGGCGCCGGTTGCGCGCCTCGTTGGCCACGATCTGCAGCAGCCACGGCCGGAACGGCGCGCCCGCGCGGAAGCGACCCAGCGCCCGGTGGGCCTTGATGAGCGCCTCCTGGACCGCGTCTTCCGCCTCTGCGGCGTCGCCACAAGCCAGGTACGCCGTCCGCACGGCCACGTCCTGGTAGGCGCGGACGAGATCGCCATAGGCCACGAGGTCGCCTCGCTGTGCGCGTTCGATGAGCTCCGATTCCTCCAGTGGACGGCCCTCCACGGTCATGGCTCATACACCGTCCAGCGTACGGCGGTTCCGTCGGCGATCTCGGCTCGACCCACCGGCCGGTCATCCACGTCGGGCGGCTGCAACGGCGCGACCGCCAATACAATCCCCGTCATGGTCGAACGATCCCCGATCACGACGCCCACGGGTCGCGTCTTTCGACGGAGCTCCGTGCCAGATCCGCCCGTCGCGGTTCGGGCGGAGGGTTCAACCGTCTGGGACGCGGCGGGCCGAGCGTTCCTGGACGGAGCCGGCGGGGCGATCGTGGTCAACGTCGGCCACGGCCGGCAGAGCGTCGGCCGGATCATGGCCGATCAGGCCGCTCGCATCGCATATGCCCACGGCAGCGCCTTCACGACCGAGCCCCTGGAGGTGTATGCGGCCGAGGTCGGACCGCGATTGCCGATCGACGGCCCGGCGATCTATCCGGTCAGCGGCGGATCGGAGGCCACCGAGACAGCGCTCAAGCTCGCCCGCGCCTATCACCTGGCCCGCGGCGAGGCCGACCGCCAGATCGTGATCAGCCGCTGGGGGAGCTATCACGGCAACACCCTGGGAGCGCTGGACCTGTCCGGCCGGCGCCCGCTCCGCCGGCCGTACGAGGGCTGGCTCGGCCGATTTCGCCACGTGTCGGCGGCCTATCCGTACCGCGCCGGCGAGCCGCATGCCAACGCCCTCGGAGAGACCGCGGAGCTGGTGGCCGAGCTGGAGCGAGCGATCGATGCCGCCGACCCGGACACGATCGCGGCGTTCGTCGCGGAGCCGATCGTGGGCGCGACGCTGGGTGCGGTCGCTCCGCCCGACGGCTACTGGCCGGCCGTCGCCGAGCTCTGCCGGCGGCACGGGGTCCTGCTCATCGCCGACGAGGTCATGACCGGCTTCGGCCGAACCGGCCGCTGGTTCGGGCTGGACCATTGGGGCGTCCGGCCGGACATGCTCATCGCGGCCAAGGGCGCCACCGGCGGCTATTGGCCGTTCGGCTTCGTGGCTGCCTCGGCGGAGGTCCACCGGACCGTGACGGACGCCGGCTCGTTCGTCCACGGCTTCACGTTCAGCCACTCACCGGTTGGGGCGGCCGTGGCCGGCGAGGTCCTGCGAATCCTCGCGACGGAGGATCTCGTGACGGCCAGCGCGGTCAAGGGCGATCGCCTGCTGGCGTTGCTGGCCGACCGGCTCGGCGCCCACCCGAACGTTGGCGACATCCGCGGCCGCGGGCTCATGGCCGGCCTGGAGCTCGTCGCCGACCGGGTGACCCGGGCGCCGTTCGCCCGGTCCGTCCGGCTTGCCGAGGGGATTGCCGCGGCAGCGCTGGAGGCCGGCGTCCTGGTCTACACGGCGACCGGTAACGCCGACGGGGTCGATGGAGACCTCGTCATCCTGGGGCCTCCCTTCGTCATCACCGACGATGAGCTGGTCCGCCTCGTCGACGGCGTGGCGGGCGCCATCGACGTCGCGACCTCTCGTATCGAGGCCTGAGCCGCCTCAGGCTCGGAAGTCTCGCCGGCTCGTTCCGCGGATGAGCAGCAGAAGCCCGAGCACCACGATTACCAGCGGCCAGACGAGGCGGCTCGCCTCCGGCACACCGGCGAGATGGCTGGCCACCGTCGAGCCGCCGATCACCACCAGGAGCCCGCCGAAGATCGCCTGCCAGCCCAGCCCGCCCCCGCCGGCCGCCCGGACCGCGGCGATGCCGACGAAGGCGATGCCGAGGAACAGCGTTCCCCACCCCTCGCCGCTGATCACGTTCAGGTCGGTCAGCGCGGCGGCCAGGCTCAGGGCCGTGACGACCGCACCCACGTAGAGGGCGGACATGCGCCGATTTGCGATCCAGGACACCAGGAAGGCCAGGCCGAATGCGAGCACGACGAGCGAGCCCGCGGCGCGCAGCTCCGGAGCGACCTGCTCAAGCAGGAGGAGGCCGCCGAAGATGACCAGGAAGATGCCGATCCAGGGCAGCCCCGGGCGGTCGTCTGTCTCGCGGTACCACCCGTACCGCTCGACGCGAACCACGCGGCCACCCTGTTCGCTCCTATCCGGTCCCCTCATGGGCGTCAGCCTACAGCGCCGGCGGGCCGGGTACCATCGGCCTGGGCCTCGCCGGCCTCGTCGTCGGTCTCGACATGGCTGAATCCCAGGCGCTCTGCGAATCGACCCAGGATCCCCGGAGCCCACCAGTTCCAGTCACCCAGCAGGCGCATGGTGGCCGGCACGAGCAGAACCCGGATGATCGTCGCGTCGATGAGAACCGCGATTGCCATCCCGACGCCGATGCTCTTGATAGTGATGACGTCCGCCAGGGCGAAGGCGGCAAACACGGCGACCATGATGAGTGCGGCGCCGGTGATGACGGAGGCGGTCCGGGCAAGGCCCTCGGCGACCGATTCCCGGTTGTCGCCGCGCCGCCGGTACGCCTCCTGGATCCGCGACAGGAGCAGGACCTCGTAGTCCATGGAGAGGCCGAAGATCACGCTGAACATGATGATCGGGTTGCCGGCGATGGTCGTTCCGAGCGGCTCGAAACCGAGGAAATTGGAGAGGTTGCCTTCCTGGAAGATCCAGACCAGGGCCCCGAAGCTCGCGCTGACCGACAGGAGCGTCATGACCACCGCCTTGATCGGGATCACGACCGACCCGAAGAGCAGGAACAAGACCACGGCGCTCGCCAGCAGCGTCATTCCCACGGCCCATGGGATGCGATCGCTCTGGGCGGCCAGGAAGTCGTGGCCCAGGGCCGCGCTGCCGCCGACGGCTGTCCGGATGCCCGCTTCGGGAACGATCGATCTGACGACGGGAATCAGCGACGTCCCGGCCGTGGACGCAGGATCGAGCGGGCTGACCGCGTCGAGCTTGACGGTCCGGCCGCGAACGTAGGCTGCGAGGAGTGACTGGATCGCCGGTGGCCGCTGGTCGGCCGGCTGGGCATAGATCGCGGCGATCTGCTCCGGCGACATGAGCGTGCCGCTCGATGGGTCGCGCAGGCTGAAGGGGCTTTCCACGCGATCGATTCCATCCATCGCCTCCAGCGCCTGAGCGTATCGCGCCAGGGCCAGCGCGTTCGCCTGCGAGGTCGGGTCGCCCTGGACATCGGCGAGGATCGTGATCGGCGTCGTCTCGCCGCGCGGGAATTGCTGCTGGATCGCCACATACGTGTCCCGGCTCTCCAGGCCGGCCGGCAGCACCTCGGCGCCGGGGACGGCCTGCTTGACCCGCAGGAAGGGCGTGCCCGCGGCGAGCAGGAAGATGAGGACCGGCACCAGGACGAGAAGGGGTCGTGTCATCACCGCGTGGGCCACGCGCTCCCAGCGATGCCCGGGCTGGCGGGTTGCCGAGACGATGCGGAGTCGGGCCAGCAGGCCGCGCAGACTCAACGCATTGATCCGGGGCCCGAGCATGCCCAATACGGCCGGCAGGAACGTGAGCGCGAAGAACACCGAGCTGAGGACGACGAGTGAGCCGCCGATGCCGATCGAGTTGAGCGCGGGCGCCTTCATGAACAGCAGGCCCGACAGGCCGACCGCGACCGCGAACCCGGAGAAGGCGACCGCCTTGCCGCTCGTCGCCACGGCCTTTTCAACGGCCAGGCCCACGCTTCGCCCGCGGGCGAGCTCCTCGCGGAAGCGGCTCACGATGAAGAGCGAGTAGTCGATGGCCAGCGCCAGGCCGAGCATCGTCGAGATGTTCAGGACATAGATGCTCATCTCCACCCGCTGGGCGACGAAGTAGACAAGGCCCAGGGTGGTCGGGATGGCCAGCGCGGCGATGAGCAGCGGCATGCCGGCGGCGATGAGGGAGGCGAAGACGGCGACGAGGATGAGGAGCACGAGCGGCGCCGAGACCGTCTCGGCTCGCTGGAGGTCCGCCTCGGATTGGGTGGTCTGGTCGCGCCCGATCGGCCCGTAGCCGGTGAGCTGGACGGAATAGCTCGCCGGCGGGCTGATCTCGGCCCTGAGGCCTTCGATCGCGTCGACCGATTGCTCGTTCGTCAGGTTCAGCTGGACCACGGCGTAGGCGGCATGGCCGTCCGTGCTGATGAACCGGCGGTCGCCGGTCTCGGCGAAGCCGATCACCCCCACCACGCGCGCGTCCGCCTTCAGACGCTCGATCGAGGTGGCGATGGCTGCCTGGAACGCCGGCGACGTGGCGTCCGCCTGTGCCGGACCGTGGAAGAGCGCCACGAACGAGCTCCGACCCGACGCAAACGATGAGTCGAGCCGAGCGATCACGCCGGCCGATTCGGAGCCCTTGTCGAGCCAGCCGCCTGAGCTCAGCTCGCCCGCTGCTCGAGATGCAAACAGCACCGAGCCGAGCGCGATGGCCAGGGTCAGGAGGACGACGGGACGGCGAAACCGGTAGACGAAGGCTCCCCAGCGGGCGAACATGGGACCCGTCCTTCCAATGGGCTGGCATTCGTGGCCAGATCTCCAGTGTCTGTCGCGGCGACAATAGAGAATGCACATTCTCTGTGTCAATAGTCCCGCTCGGTCTCGCTGCAACATGGTGATTGTCCACCTTGACGGGCCTGCCTATACTCTCGCGAGCGAACATTCGTTTTGAGGACGGGGTCGACATGCCTCGCATCACCCACGAGCATGAGCAGCAGGTGCGCCAGCGAATCCTCGTGGCGGCCCTTCGAGTGTTCGGCGTGCATGGCTTTCACCGCGCCACCATGCAGGACGTCGTCCGGGAGAGCGGCCTGTCGGTCGGTGCGATCTACACGTATTTCAAGAGCAAGGACGAGCTCTTCCTGTCCATCTGCGACATCACGGTCGAGGACACGATGACAGCCCTGGCCGCTCGCCTGCCGGCCGGGTCGACGATCGCCCAGAAGCTGGCCATCGCGGTGGGCTTCTTTTTGGACACGGTCGACGCCTTCACGGCCGTGGGCGGCGGGCCGTCGTTCCTCATCCACGCCTGGGCCGAGGCCGAGCAGGAGCCGGCCGTGCGAGAGATGCTCGTCCGTCGCCGCGAGCAGATCGTCACCGTCGGCCGGATGCTCCTCCAGGAAGGCATCGCTCGCGGCGAGCTGCCCGCCTGGATCGACGTCGACGCCGCGGCGACGGCTTACTCCGCGCTCCTCGACGGGCTGACGCTCATCGGCATGGAGGAGGGCGCCGGGTATCGCCGCGCCGCCGCCGAGCGCCGCGCCGTCGCCGTGCTGGAGTTGCTCTTGGCGGCCGCCGCCACCCCGCGGCCGGCGCCGGTCAGCGTGCCGTCGGAGCCGTACGTTCCCGGTTGGCTGGTGTCCGCCGCGCCGGACCGTCGCGCGAGCTGACCGGCGCCCAGTCGATCGCTGGCCAATCGATCGCCGACGTCACTGCCCGCCGAGCGATACTGCGAGCCATGTCGCATGTCCAGACCGTCCGCGGGGCGGTGGCGGCCGACCAGATCGGCTTCACCCTGCCCCACGAGCACACGGCCATCGCGCTGTGGCACGTCCCGGATCGCTGGGACTACTGGGAGCTCTCGCGGGACGAGCCGGTCATCGAAGCCGAGCTCGGCCGCTACGTGGCAGCCGGCGGATCCTGCCTGGTGGACCTCACCCCGACCGGCGTTGGCCGAGATCCGGCGCGGCTCGTCCGCCTGTCGGAGCGGACGGGCCTCCATCTCGTCATGGGCTGCGGCTGGTATCGCGGCGCCTACTACCCGCCGGAGGCGCGGATCGACCGGCGTCCGGTCGACGATCTCGCGGACGAGCTGGTCCGTGAGTGGCACGACGGGGTCGGTGAGGCGGCCGTCCGGCCCGGCATCATCGGCGAGATCGGCACGGACAAGCCATGGGTCTCGCCCGCCGAGGAGCGCGTCCACCGGGCCGCAGCTCGCGCCGCTCGACGGACCGGGCTGGCGATCACCACCCACGCGGTGCTCTCGGACGTCGGGCTCGCTCAGCTGCGGATCTTCGAGGAGGAGGGCGCGGACCTGTCCCGAGTCGTGATCGGCCACGCCGACTCGTACCCGGTCCTCGATTATTACCTGGAGATCGTTCGTCGCGCGGCGAACCTGGAGTTGGACTTCCTGGGGATGAGCTTCACGCCGATGGAGCGCCACGGCGAGGGTCGAGTGGTGGAGCTTCTCCAGGAGCTGCTGTCACGCGGCCACGGCGATCGCGTCCTCCTCTCGCAGGACGTCTGCCACAACGGTCAGCTCGTGACCTTCGGCGGTCACGGCTACACCTACCTCCAGGAGACGTTCCTGCCGCGGCTCCGGGCTGCCGGCGTGTCCGACACCGAGATCGACCGAATGACCATCCACAACCCGCGCCGCGTCCTGGCCGTCGGGTAAGGGACTCAAGAGCCCGGCGCGGCCAGATAGGCGCGTCCCCGGACTCCTCGGCCTGGAGCGGCGAGCGAAATGGGCTTGGCAGCCAGTGTCGAGCGCAGGCTCACGCTCAGGCTCCGGGTGGCCGTTCCGAGCCAAAGGCAGAATCGATCCACCCCATGGACCGAATAGTCGCAGAGCGAACAGCTGGCCGCCATGTCGGCCGGCACGGCGCGTAGCAGCCCCCGGGTGAATGCCTGGCCGCAAGCAGCTCGAGGCGCCGAGAACCCCGCCGGCTTGCTACGCGAGCGTCGCCTCGACGCTCAGAGCGATGTCATCGCTGAGCGCGTTGGAGATCGGGCAGCCCTCCTTGGCCTCCTCGGCGAGCTCCGCGAAGCGGTCGGCGGAGATGCCCGGCACGTCGCCGCGAACGGTCAGCGCCGATGAGACGACCCGCCAGCCGGCCTCGATCTTCTCGAACGTGATGGCGGCGGTCACGTCAAGCCGGTCGGGCGGGCTGTTGTCCTTCGCCAGGATGTTCGAGAACGCCATCGAATAGCACGCTGCGTGCGCGGCTGCGACCAGCTCCTCCGGGCTCGTCCGTCCGTCCGACGTCTCCGTTCGGGACGCCCAGGTGACCGGCAGCGGGCCGAACGCCTTGCTCGTGTCGGCGCTGACGGTGCCGGAGCCCGACAGCAGGTCGCCTTGCCAGGTTGCAGTCGCGCGTCGAATGGCGGCCATCGCGAGTCTCCTTACGAGTACGTGCAGTTCGAGTTGCCGACACGCGGGGCGAGGGACAAGCGAGCGAGCGACTCGTCTCGGTCATCCTCGCACAGGTGTCCCGAGTGCGGGGCGCGCGGGCGGCGTGGCTCGCCGTGGGTCGCCGCCGGGGCGGCCGGGTGCTCGGCCCGGCTCATGCGAGGCCTGCCTCCAGGCGGTCGATGAAGGGGATCTGGGTCGCCTTGATCCGCCGGCGCGCCTCGTCGGGCTCGAACCAGGCGAGGCGGTCGATCTCCGGAAACGCCTGCCGCCGGCCGGAGTGCGGCGGCCACTCGAGATCGAACGTATTGCTGGTACCGGCGTTCGGGTCGAGATCGCCTTCCACCGCCCAGCCATGGACGACCTTGCCCCCCTTCTGGACGATCGATCCCAGCTCCCGCGACGGTCCCTCCGGCAGCGGCTGGCCGGTCTCCTCCTCGAACTCCCGACGGCCGACGGCGAACAGGTCCTCGCCGGGGTCCACTTCGCCCTTGGGGATCGTCCAGTGGCCCTCGTCCTTGCCCGCGAAGAACGGCCCGCCCGGGTGGGCCAGGAGCACCTCGAGCCGTCCATCCCGGCGCCGGAAGAGGAGGATGCCGGAGCTGACCCGGGCCGCCACCTAGCGGATCGACTCGGCGACCCGGATCGCCTCGTCGCGCGAGAGCGCGGATTCGATCCGCAGCGTCACCCCGTCGCGGACCCAGAGCAGGACTGGACCCTCCAGGCGGAGGGTCTCAAGAACGTACTCGCCGTTCTCATCGACGAGGACGACCTCGTGCGGCCTGCCACCGATCCAGAAGGCCGGCTGCCCGAGGACGGTCACGGACTCGATCGTTGCCCCACGGTCGAGTAGCTTGGCGACCATCGTGCGCGAGTTGATGGAGCCGCGAAACTCGGTGAGCACGAGGCCGGCCGGCGTCGCCGACCCCGCCGGCAGCCCGGGCCGGGCGTCCCACAGGAGGGTGACGACCCCGCCCGGATAGCGTGGCGAGAGGTACACCTCGTCCGGATCGCCAAGGGCGGCCGGCAGCGCAAGCGGGTACGACGCGGACGCCCGGGCCTGGTCCAGGGTCACCGGCTGGCCGAGACGCAGGCGGACGTCAGACGGACCGGGGACCGGTGGCAGCTCGGGCACCTGACGGATCTGCACCCCGCCAAGGCCCAGCAGGCCGGCCACGGTGTCGCGAGCCGCGGGAACCACGAGGATCGCTCCGACCACGATGGCCACGATAGCGATCGGCACGAAGGCCCGCTGCCAGACCGGCGTCCAGACGGGTCGAACCGGGCTGCGCCTCGCCAAGCCGCCCCAGCGCCCAAATAGCCTGCGCCACCACGGCCGCGGCCGGTCCTGCTCTTCGCGGAGCCGGCGACCCACGACCGCGGCGACGTCCCCAACCTCCGGGACGGCGACCCGCCCCCCGAGGTCGACGAGGCGGCGCTCCAGGTCGGCGGAACGCGCGCCCCGGTCGCGGTTCATTGGGGCTTCGTCAGGACGAGCCACGCGAGGCTGCCTTTCTCGAGCCAGGCTCCGGCGCGAGGCTCGCGGGCAGCCGTGCCCGGAGCCTGGTAAGCGCCCGGGACAGACGCGACTTCACGGTGCCCCTGGCACAGCCGAGCGCGGCGGCCATCTCCGCTTCGGGCATGTCCAGCCAGTAACGACAGGCGATCACGAGCCGGTCCTCCGGCCGAAGGGCGTTCACGGCGGTCAGGAGCTCATCCCGCTGCTCGAGCGCCAGGGAGGTGGCCTCCGGCGTAGGCTGTCCGGGGTCGGCGGGCCCGTCGTCGGTATCCGGTCGCAGGCCCAGGCTCACCGTTCGGGCGGCGCCTCGCGCGCGATCGATCGACTCGTTCGCGACGATTCGCAGAAGCCATGGTCGAAACGGCGACCCGGCACGGAATCGACCGAGTGCGTAGTAGGCCTTCACGAAGGCCTCCTGGACCGCATCGTCCACCTCCGCGGAGGATCCGAGGATGGCATGCGCCGTCCGCACGGCGAGATCCTGGTAGCGGCGGACGAGAGCCTCGTAGGCCGCCACGTTTCCCGCCCGGGCCTGTTCGACGAGCGTGCTGTCCGGAGCGGCAGGATCAGCCACGACCGCATTGTGGCATCGGGTCGCGGCGACGCCCGGAGCCGAAGCCGGAGCCACCGGTCTCGTCGGGACGACGAGCATGGGTGGCTCCGAGTCTCGGCGCGGCGGCGTGTGAGGATGGCCGGCTCAGCGTCGATCGAGGGAGGCGGCATGCTCCACGACGGCGGTAGTGCTCTGTCGCATCGACCGGCGTGCCACGACCAGGCCAGCTGCCACGACTGCGGCCGCCGCAAGCAGAGCAATCGGCAGGAACACCCCGCCCGGGGTCGGCGCCTCGGCCGCGATCGGGGCATTTGCCACGGCTCGGCCGTCTGCCGCCAGGGCCGGGCCGATGCTCACGGGCGGATAGTCGAACGTGATCCCTGACACGCCCACGACCACCGCGTAGGTCCAGCTGCCTTCGCTCGGAAAGACGACGTTGGCTCGCCAGACGCCGCTCTCGGCAGTCGCTTCCGTCGGGAATGACCGGCGCTCGCC
>DASPWU010000044.1:0-16192 GCA_035637675.1 Candidatus Limnocylindria bacterium
GTTCTGGAAGTAGACCGAGCCGTAGGCCTCGCCGGTGAAGCTGGGGTCGTAGCTCGCCTCGATGAGGGCCCAGGCCTTCTTCTCCTCGTTGAGCTTGGAATCGATGAAGTCCACGATGTCCGGGTGGCCGGCGTCCAGGATGACCATCTTGGCCGCGCGCCGGGTCTTGCCGCCCGACTTGACCACTCTCGCGAAGGCGTCGTAGCCCTTCATGAAGGAGACGGGGCCCGACGCGGTGCCGCCACCCGACATCTTCTCCTTGCTGGAACGGATCGTGGAGAGGTTGCTGCCGGCGCCCGAGCCGAACTTGAAGAGCATCGCCTCCGTCTTGGCCAGGTCCATGATGCTGGACATGCTGTCCTGGACCGAGTTGATGAAGCAGGCCGAGCACTGGGGCTTCTGCTCGATGCCGACGTTGAACCAGACCGGCGAGTTGAACGCCATCTTCTGGTGGACGAGCAGATGGGTGAGCTCGGCCTGGAAGGTCCTGAGGTCCTCGTCCGTCGCGAAGTAGCGCTGGGTCTCCGCCCATGACGTGATCGTGTTGACGACGCGATCGATGAGCTGGCGGACGCTGGTCTCGCGCTCCGGCGTGCCGATGTGGCCGCGGAAGTACTTGCTGACCACGACGTTGGTCGCCAGCTGGCTCCAGAACCTGGGAACCTCCACGTCCTTCTGCTCGAAGACGGTCTTGCCGCTCTCGTTGCCGATGCTGGCGGTGCGGGTCTCCCAATCGATCTCGTCGTAGGGATGGACGCCCGGCCGGGTCCAGCGGCGCTCGAAGGTCAGGCCCTTTGTGCGCTTGCCGTTGGGTCCCAGGCCGTTGAAGCTGGCCCCGTACGGGCCCGAGAGGCGGCGCGCGGAAGAGCCGACGGTGGTGATCTTCGCCGGGCGACCATTCACTGGCCGGGCGTTCGTCTTCGTCGCCTTCTCGTCCATAACCGGGACCACCTCGTGCGCGGCTCGGGCCATCCTATCGCTCCTCGTCCGGGCGCCCGGTGAGCGGGCTACCACGCTGCTTACCCCTGCCTCCTGCCTGTCCGTTCGCTCTCTGCGTTGGCCGGCTCGCCGTGTGTAGCTGCGACGAGACGGACCGCCGCGGATCCGAGCGGGGCGTCGAGGGCCCAAATCGGGAGCGGATGGGCAGGTCCGAAGGCCCGACTGGGCGGTCGTCTCGACTCGGTTGAGCGACCCGCTAACGATACGCCGGAGCGGATCGTCAGTCAAGCCCAAAACACAAGATGTAGTGGTCACCTCGCCTATCGCACCCCTACATCTTGCGACTGTGGGCTCCGCATTGGAAAACTGCCCGCCGGCTGTGGAAGAGCAGGGCGACCGGTGTGGACGGCCAGCCGGCCGGTGTGGAAAGGTCGGCTCGGTCGGTGGGCCGGCGGTGGGAAAACCACCGGCCAGCAGCCCTCGGCCGGTGACAATAACGAACAGCCGTTCGATCCGCCAGAGCCGGCGGGGCCTAGATCATCCCCGCCGGCTGCTCATTCGTGCACAGGGCGGATCCGGCGGCGAGATCCCTCTTCAGGGTGCAACAACGTCGAGGAAGGCGTCCGCGATGACCTGATAGCCCGCGTCATTCGGATGAACGTCCCCGGGGTGGTCGGCGGAGCAGAACCAGGTCCAGTTGAGGCTCGCGTAGGCGTCGTCTGGGAACGATCCCACGCTGAACGCACCGGCGACGTCGGCGACCGCCACCCCATGGGCGACGTAGACGGACGTCAGGGCGGCATTGAGCGCCTGGACGAGGCCGCTCAATGCGAGGGCCTGGGCCTGACCGTCGGGCCCTGTGAACCAGAGGCAGCCGAACGGGTCGTAGTAGGTCATGCCGACGATCGGGACGCCCGGCGCCGCGGCCTGGAGCTGGTCGAGGGTCGTGTCGAGGTTGGCGGTCATCGTCGCCAGCGCGGCCTCGAAGCAGGTGCTCGAGCCGGTGGCGAAGCAGAACGCCGGGTCGTTGCCGCCGATGTCGATCGTGACCAACGAGACCTTGCCCTTGTGCCCCGAGAGGAAGTTGACGGCCTCGGCGAGCTGGGTCTTGTGAGGGTACCAGTGGCGGTAGAAGTTGGGCGAGCCGCAGGACAGGGCGACATCGGGGGGCTGGGAGCCGTCGATCATCGAGATCGTCGTCTCACCGCCGCACGACTCGTTCTCGAGCTCGAGCTTGGGATCGGACGCCGCGAGACTCCGATGGAGCAGTGCCACATAGCCGTCATCCCGGTAGGTCTGTGCGTAGAGGTCCGGCTGGAAGCCCATCGCCAGCGAGTTGCCGAGGGCCAGGTAGTAGTGCGTCGAGCCATCGGCTGCCAGCGCCGGGCTGCTCCAGGTTCCGAGCGCGAGCACTGCGGCGATGAGGCCGAGAAGGAGTCGTCGGACGGCGTTCCTCCGCTTGCCCGCGATGGTCGCCGTTTGCCCGTCAGGTCCGTTCATTCCACGACCTCCTTCCGGTTCGAGCCGTTCGCGCGGACGAGGACTTCGGGTCCCAGCCGCGCTATGTCGCAGGCGTCAGGGGCAGGAATCGCCGGAGCTTTCCAGTGTCCGGGATTCGTTCGAGGCGATCGACGATCCGGACGCTGACGTCAGGGTGGTCGAGACCCGCCTCGGCGAGCGCCGCGGCCAAGCGCTCGGCCAGGCGATCGCTGTCAACGGGGACGACGGCGAGAGCCTCGACCTCGATGCCGCGGGGTATCTGTCGAACCCGGTAGTCCAGCACGTCGGGGGTCCTGACCATGACCGAGCGAACCACGTGAGGATGGATGTCGATGCGCTCGTAATGTAGGACTTCGTCGGTCCGCCCGCGAACCGTGGCGCGCAGATGGCCGTGCTCAGGGGCATCAGGCTGGCGGACGAAACTGTCGGTCAGCTCGTAGCGGATCAGCGGCTGCGTGCGATTGTACAGATTGGTGAGGAGGACCTTGGCCGACGGCACGCCCGGCGGAACCGGGTGGTTGTCTGCGTCGACGAGTTCGATAATGCACAGATCTGAGTTGAAGACCAGGACGTCGTCGTTCGGGGCCGTCCAGCCCATCAGGCCCTCACTCGATCCGAATTGGTCCACGATGGGTGCTTCGAACGCTTCGGTGATCACGGCCCGCTGCTCAGGAGCGAGCGTCTCGCTGCTGGTGACCACGGACATCGGCGCGACGCGCAAACGGCCGGCGCGCTGTTCCACCGCAAGGCGCGCCAGCATCGACGGGTACCCGTAGAGGACTACAGGCTGCACCGCGTTGAGCCGTTCGACGATCTCCATCAGGGGCAGGGTCACCGGGACCGAGATGGCGCGCAGAGGCAAGGGGCCTCCGGTTCCCCAGGCCGGCATGCTGCCGGTTGCGTGCACCGCGGAGGCGGCCGACACCATCGCGATGGTGAGTCCCCCCGGCGGCAGACCGCCGGGGGGACCGAGCCGTGCCATGAGCGAGCGCAATCCCGACAGGATGAAGCCAGCCCTGGCCTCAGGGTCGGAGACAAAGACGCCGCGCTGACCCGAGACACCGCCGGAGGCCAGGGCGGAGTAATGGCCGAGGATCGGGATGGGCTCGGTCGAGGTC
Organism: Candidatus Limnocylindria bacterium; assembly: GCA_035637675.1. Classification (GTDB taxonomy): domain Bacteria; phylum Chloroflexota; class Limnocylindria; order Limnocylindrales; family CSP1-4; genus C-114. The sequence continues at coordinate 3,558 of DASPWU010000044.1, forward strand.
GCCGCCAGCGCCTGCTCGACCAGGTGTCGGTTCAGCCGCGGGTCGGTAAAGACGTCGTCGAGCGATTCCATCATCTGGGCCTTGGTCATCACCGGCAGGCTCGTCAGGTCGGCCAGATCGAAGCGGCGGGGGTCGATGTCACCCAGGCGTCGGCGATGAAACGGCGAGTGCTCGAGGGCTCGCGCAAGCAGCGCCCTGAGCCCTTCGCGCTGGGAGGCCTCGATCTGCTCGTGGCTCCACCGTAGGCGCGCGATGTGCTCCGGAAGTCGAGCAAGGAGCCCTGCCTGCACATTGGCGCGGAGCTCGTGAAAGTTCGCCTCGGGCGTCGTCGTCGCGATCATCGGAGCGTCCTCCCTATCCATTGCTCGGCGCTCGGGGATCGCCGGTATCGGCGAACGTGTCCACTCGGTCCGTGAACCCGAGGGCGCTCGCCACCAGCCGAGATGTGACTTCGAAAGGCAGTGCGGCTGGATTCGCGGCGCTCTCGAGCGTGACGCCAGACGCCAGCGCCAGGATGAACGCCGCCATGACGGTCGGCGGAAACATCGGCGTAACCTTCGCCTCTGTGATGAAGCGCTCGAGCACCGACGCCAGGTGGCGTATGGTCCGAGCGTGCGCGGCGGCATACCGGGCGTTGACTTGGGGATCGCGGGACGCCACTACTCGGAACTCGATCAGGGCCCGGGCCCACGCCGCCTCGCTCAAGGCATCCGCTGCGCCAGCCTCAAGCAGCTCTTGAAAGCCAGCTACCCCTCCATGCTTGGCGGCGATGCGCTCGTCCTGCGCCGAGCGCTCGTCGATCCGTTTTTCGAGGAGGGTCAGGAAAAGGTCAGCTTTGCTCTCAAACTGTGAATACATCACCCCCTTGGAGAAGCCGGCTTCCTCGGCTATCGCTTCGAGGGTCGCGCCTGCGTACCCCTTCTCGATGAAGACACGCCGGGCGGCTGCCAGGACCGCATCGCGGTTCCGCTCCACCGTCTCGGCCCGCCGCATCCTGACCGCCATGTGCGCATTAGATACCCTCGGTATCCAGATGTCAAGGGTATTTCGCACGGTTGCCGCGAGAGGATGAAGTCGCAGTCAATCGGCCGGCTGCAGACTCGACACTGTGGACGATCTACGGCTTGGGGCGGCGGCTCGAGCTGTGCGGATGCGCAAAGGCCTGCGCCAGCAGGACGTCGCCACGCGCGCCAAGGTCTCGCAGCCCTCCGTGTCCAGGCTGGAGCACGGGCATTCGAAGTCACTCACCCTTCAGACGATCCGCGCCATCGCCGCAGCGCTCGAGATCCGGGTCGATGTGATCGCGCGGTGGCGCGGCGCCGAGCTCGATCGGCTGCTGAGCGCTCGTCATTCGGCCCTCCACGAAAGCGTGGCCGTCTACCTCGCCAGCTGCGGCGGGTGGGAGGCGCGCCCCGAGGTCACCTTCGCAGTCTACGGCGAGCGCGGGGCGATTGATCTCCTGGGCTGGCATCGGGAGCGGCGCGCCCTGCTCGTCATCGAGCTCAAGACGGAAATCGTGGACGTCAACGAGCTCGTCAGCACGCTGGATCGCAAGCGTCGGTTGGCACGAGCGGTCGCCCGTGAGTTTGGCTGGCAACCAGCGACGGTTTCGGTTTGGCTCATCCTGGCCGGCGGCCGGACCAATCGCCGCCGACTGGGAGCTCACCGCACGATGCTTGCCAACGCGTTTCCCGACGACGGAGCGACGGCGAAGCGCTGGCTTGCCGTCCCGACCGGAACGCTTGCGGCCATGTCGACCTGGCAGGTCGCTACCAGCCCGGCGAGCGTTCCGCTCTCTGCGCGGCGGCGGGTCGGGCGCGCTCGGCCGAACGTTGCCTGAATGGCGCGCTGGTCTTCTCCGCGCATTCGCGGCCATCTATTCATGGGCAGACTATTCGGACGCGTGTGGCCAAGCCATCTGCCCGAACGACGCGCAATCGCCTGCGGCAGCAGCCCGCCAGAACCCCGGCCACGCACAACACCAGGCCTACGGAGGGTCCCGATCGGCTCAGACCGGCCAGGCCCGTCGCTCCCGGGCGCCCAACATTCTGTCCAGGCATATCTGGCCGCGGATTCGGCCGTCTGACGCGAGTGCATTCCAGGGTTGAATTTCTGGCCAACGGCCACATCGGGGGGCCGCGACCCGGGACGGCGGCCTCAGCGGGTGGCTTCGAAGGTGATCTCGGCGTCGAAGGCAGGCTGGTCGATCTCGGTCGGCTCCTCACCGAACGGGACGTCGAGCGCGTCGGTCCACTCCAGCCCCTTGCAGGTGGCCGAGCCCTTGAGGGCCGTCTGGTCGGCCACGTCGATGTCCACGATGCATCGGGAGGGATCGTAGGTGCGCCAGTGCTCGACCCCGACGATGCGGTCCAGCTGGATGTATGCCTGTGAGCCGAGGAGACCGGCGCCGAACGGGGTGCCGGCGCCCGCTCCGGACACCTGCAGGTTCCAGCCGGCCGCGTTCGACCAGCGGACGCTCGAGCCGAACGTGGTCACGAGGTGCGGGCCCTTGCTCAGGCGATCGAGGCGGATCCTGGTCCCGTCGCTCAGGCCCAAGGTCGCCGAGCCCGTCGTGTATGTCGCCAGTGGGGACGGCGCCTGCAGCTCGCCATCGGGCGTGAACGCACCCGGAAAGAGGAGTTCGCAGCCGGCCGCCGCGAATGCGGCGAGGAGGCCCAAGGCCGCCACCTGGACGCGCCCCCGCGCGCGCACGTCAGTTCAGGCCGCTGTAGGCGTGCAGTCCGTTGAACCAGAGCGAGCCGGAATACGTGACGAGGACCATCCCGAAGCCGACTACGAGGAGCAGCGCGGCCGGCCGTCCCGCCCACGAGCGGCGGTTGCGCGCGTGGAGGTAGATCGCGTAGGTGAGCCAGGTCACGAGCGCCGACGTCTCCTTGGGGTCCCAGCCCCAGTAGCGCGACCAGGCGATGGAGGCCCACCACGAGCCGAGGATGATCATCGTCGCGAAGATCGGGAAGCCGATGATCACCGCGCGATAGGCGACCTCGTCGAGGACCTTGTGCGAGGGCAGCCAGGCGAAGCGGTCGCCCACGCCCTGGACGAGGTAGCCGACGCCGGCCGCGAAGCTCGTCGCGAAGATGCCGTACGCGATCGTCGCCATCCCGACGTGGATCGTCAGCAGCGGCGCGTTCTGGAGGGCCGGCACGAGCGGCTCGATCTGCTTGGGCAGCGTGGCGGAGTAGGCCAGCAGCATGAGCGCCACGCCGATCGGCAGGAAGCCGATGGAACGGATCGGGTAGCGCCGCTCGAGGAAGAGGTAGCCGCCCGCGATCGTGAAGGCGAAGGCGACCGTGAACTCGAACATGTTGCCCCACGGACCGCGACCGACGATGACCGCGCGCATGAGCATGGACAGGCCGATCGCGAGCCACGCCGCCAGCGTCAGGCCCCAGGCGAACGGCGCGGCCGCGCTCGTCGGGCGATCGCCCAGCCGCTCCGACCGGCCGCGACCCTCGACGAACGAGCCCGTCACCACGCCGGCGTAGGCAGGCTGCGGGCGCGGCGCGAGGATCGCGATCGATCGCCGGCCATTGGCCAGCAGGACGGCGTGCGCGATGTGGGCGGCGAACCCGAGCGCGAGCAGGATCGTGCCGGCGGTGTAGAGGATGAGCGAGCCGGATGCCATGGTGTTCGCCTCTGATGGTTTGGCTGCCCGAACGCCGGGTCAGGCTGCGGCGGCGCCCCCCGGTGGCGGTCCCGCGGCAGGGCCGACGACCCGGGCACGGTTCTTGACGGTCAGGACGAGCCCGCAGTTTCCACAGGTCTTCACCTCGGCGCTGCGGCCCAGGCCGCACATCGGGCAGCGGACCCAGAGCATCTCCCGGTCGACCTCACACCGGGTGGCCCCCGACGGATAGACGAGAGCGTGCGCCATGCAGTACGGCAGCCCGGCCGGGAAGATGGGCTGGCCCGAATCGTCGAGGCTGGCGGGGTGGCTGCCCTCGTCGTAGCGGACGCCGGTCCGCGGGCGGACGACGAAGTAGATGACCCAGACGAGCACGAGGATCGACAGGATGGGACCCAGGACGCCGAGCACGAGGAAGATCGGCATGAGATCGACCAGGGCCCCCCAGTCCGGGATGATCAGCTTGGACAGGATCTCGAGGATGCCGTTCCAGAGCTGGTTGAGGAAGTCGACGAGTGGCACCCGGGCATTCTAGCGCCGGTGGTTTCGGTAGAGTCCCCGGGCCTCTCGATGCCAAGTGAATCCGTCAGGACCGCCCGCGGGCCGGCGTTGCGCGGCATTCATATGGGGTGCAAGCGTCAGGAGGGCGGTCGGTGGTGGCGCGGGCGGCGACGCGGGTTGCCGGTCTTGGTCGTGGCACCGCGGCCGGGTCGCCAGCCGGCACGGTTGTCCTCGGCAGCCTCGTTGGCCGCGTCGTCGCCGAGCGGTCGGCTCGGGCGAGGCCGGCCAGCGCTGACGGACGACAGCCGCGGCCGATCGAGGCGGCGGACCAGCCACGACGCGCCGATCGTTGCGGCGCCCCGAGCTCGCAGCTCGCGAGCCAGGCGGCCGTCGTCGGTCACGACCAGGATCGCGGGGATCGGGGTCGCGGCTGGGTTGGGCCGCCCGCCGGTGGCTTCGGTCACGATCCGCAGCGCGAGCTCGTCTGCGCTCAGGCGGCCCGAATGCCGGACGGTGACCCCGCTCGCGATGCGCGTACCGCGCATACCGGGTTCGGGTGGGCCGTCGAACAGCAGCTCGATCTGGATCGTCGGCGGGATCGCGGCCCGCAGGCGGCCGATGAGCGTCGGCGCGGGCGCGGGCCCTGTCCCGCGAGCCATGGCGTACAGCAGATTCGTCCCGTCGACCAGGAGGCGCTGGACTCCGACCAGCGGATCTCTGAGGGCTCCGCTCATGGGCGGCATCGTCGCACAGCCGATCCCGCGGGTCTGGCCGTCAGCTCGCCGCGAGGAACGCCACGACCTCATCGAGGAACGCCTGTCGCCCACGCTCCGGCCGATCGTTGATGAGGTAGTGGGTCGAGACGAGTCGATCGGTGCGCACGACGCGACCATAGCGCCTGGCGATGCGCCGGCGGGCATAAGGCGTCGGCGGCCTCGGCTAGGCTTCGCGTCGATGCTCCTGTTCGTCGACCTCGACGGCGTCGTCTATCGCGGCGCCGATCCCGTCCCCGGCGTTGCCGCCGTCCTGACCGATCGCGCCGGACGGGGCGACAGCGTCGTGTATGTGACGAACAACTCGATGTTCTACCGGGCCGAGTACGCCTCGCGGCTGGCGGCCATGGGCTGTCCGGTGAGCCCGGATCGGATCGTCAGCTCGCCGCGAGCGACCGCCCTCTACCTGCGCGAGCATCACCCGGAGATTCGGCGCGTGCTGACCGTCGGTGCCCGGGGGCTCGAGCGCGAGCTGACCGACGTCGGGCTCGACGTCGTGACGGCGGCCCGCGCCGCGGATCGTGCGACTCGCGACGATCTGGACGGCTTCGAGGCCGCCGGGCAACCGGATGCCGTCGTCGTCGGCGTCGATCCGCGGATCGACTACGCGCGGCTGACGGTCGCCGCCGACTGCGTTCGTGCCGGCGCCTGGTTCGTCGCCACGAACCGCGATCCGACGTTTCCAACCGAGCGGCGATTGCTGCCGGGCGCGGGGGCCGTCGTCGCGGCAATTGCCGTCGCAGGCGGCCGGGAACCGCACGTCACGATCGGCAAGCCGCAGCCGCTGCTGCTCGAGGAGGCGGCGTCAACCGTGGGCGCCGAGGCGCACGAGGGCGTGATGATCGGCGACGGGGTGGTGACAGACCTGGCGGCCGCTCGGGCGGTTGGCGCCCGCTGCATCCTCATGCTGACTGGCGTGACGACGAAGACCGCAGTCGATGCCCTGCCGCCCGGCGAGCGCCCGACCGCCGTCGCCGCCGATGCGGCCGAGCTCGCCGCCGCGCTTGAGCGACTCGCCGCAGGCTAGGGTCACCCGGCAGACTCAGCCGGGGCGGCACCAAGCGACCGGCGGACCAACGGCGAGGGCCCGAATCGGCCCGAATCACCGCCTTCCCCGGTCGTTTGGGGACCAAGCCGCACCAAACGACCGACGCTGCCCGGTTCCATCGCTTGGGGACCCAGCCTCACCAGGGTCCAGGTCCGAGGTAGAGGAGCGGCAGCGAGGCGTCGCCTGAGCCGGCCTCAGCGTCGATTCGCCATAGACCAGGCGTCGAACTCGGAGCGCAGTGGAGTCAGCGTGGCGTCGTCCGCGAAGGCTCGGTCGAGGGCGCCCCGGTCGATCGCCCAGAGCTCGGCCGGCGTCAGGCCGATCCGCTCGATCGCTCGGGCGTACTCCTCGGTGAGCGTGACGTCGGCGACGGTGAGGTCGTCGGTCGATAGCGTGACGGGCACGCCGCGACGGTGGAGGCGGGCGAGCGGATGCGCTTCGAGCGAGGGGACGATGCCGGCCTGGACGTTGCTCGTGGGGCACAGGTCAAGGGCCACCCCGCGCGCGATGAGCTCCTGGCAGAGCGCGTCGTCCTCGATCGCGGGCGAACCGTGGGCGATCCGCTCCGGTTCCAGGGCCAGCGCCCGGCGGACCTGTGGCGCGCCGCCCCACTCCCCGGCGTGGAGCGTGATCCGGAGGCCGCCGGCTCGGGCCGCCACGAACGCGGCGCGGTGGATCGACGGGTCCGGGAACTGCTCCTCCGGCCCGGCCAGGTCCCAGCCGACGAGCCCGCGATCTCGAAAGCGCCCCGCGACCTCCGCCAGCGCCACGTTGGCGGCCGGATCGTGGGAGCGCAGGGCCGTGGCGATGAGCCGGACCTCGATGGCCCGACGCGACGCGGCGGCGGCGCTGGCCCCGGCCTCCGCACCGGCGCAGACGGCGGCAATGCCGGCGTCGACCGCCAGCCCGCGGGCTGTGTGGAGCAGCGGACCCCACCGGATCTCGAGATAGCGCACGCCGTCGATCGCCTTGACCTCGACCAGCTCGCGGGTGACCCGCTCCAGCGCCTCCGCGTCCTGCAAGAGGGCGATGGGCAGGTCGAAGGCGCGCAGGAGCTCCGCCTGGGAGCCGCATCGTTCGGGTGCCACGAGCGCGGCGCGCATCCCCTCGATGTCCCGGGGGGCATCAACGCCACGGGATCGGGCCAGCTCCAGGGCGGTCTCGACGAGCAGAGAGCCGTCGAGATGGAGATGGAGCTCGGTCTTGGGCCATTGCTCGAGCGATGCTCGAAGTCGGTCCGTCATGATCGCCCGATGCTACGATGCCGGGCGATGATGCCGGGCGACGATGACGGAGGTTCCAGACGAGCCTCAGGCCCAGCCTATGTCCCTGTCTCTGCCCATTTTGCCGGCACCCCGACGCCGCCTCCCGTGGCGGGTCCCGAGCCCGAGGTCGTCCACCGGCGCGGTCCCCTTCGATCGCTCGGCCTGCGCCTGGCCTGGTTCGCCTGCGCGCTGGTCCTTGCCTTCGGGACGGCCGGGCTCGTCGGCGGCATGGCCCACCAGCCCGGCACGGCCGCCCGGGCTGAGCTGACCTGGTCGGCCGATCAGCGGATCCTGCCCGGTCTCACCACGGCCGCGGCCGACCTGGGGACACTGACCCAGGACGTCGACGGCCTGGGCGACCTCGGCACGCGCGCCCTGCTGGCCGTCAACGACGGCAACACGGCCGGGCTGGCGGCGGCCGTGAAGGATGGCGACGACGTCCTGGCCAAGATCGAGTCCGAGACGCTCGCGCTCCGTGCCAAGCTGGCGACACTGCCCGACGTGGGTCCGGGAGCCGAGGGCCGGCTCGGTGGCGCCGCGCTTCGCCGCTACCAGACGCTGACCGGGGCACTCGACGCGACGGGCGGGTTGACCGACTCCTGGGGCCGGCTCACCGCGGGCAGCCTCGGCGCACTGCGGCTGCGGACCACGCTCGCCGATCATGACCAGGCCACCGCCGCGGCAGCCAAGCTCGGCACGGCCGCGAAGTACGCCGAGGCCCTCGCCAAGCTCGCCGAGTCGGACGCGGCGATTGCGGACGCCCGCAAACAGCGCGACGCGATGGCCGCCAGCGTGGACGTGGCGATTCTCACCCAGTGGATCGACCGGAACGCGGACTACGACCGGGCGCTGCGCGCGCTGTACAAGGTCCTCCGAACCTCCGGCTCGAAGGTCACCGCCGCGGTCGAGAAGGCCTACCAGGCCGAGCAGGCGGCGCGCGCGCTCCTGCCGGGCGACACGCGTGGGCTGATCGTCATCATGTCGGACGTTGCGCGCGGCGGCCTGAACCAGGCGGTCATCGGGATCGAGGAGGCCAAGGGCCGGCTGACCGACGCCCTGGACGCGTTCAACGCGGGTGACGCAACCGAGGCCGCGCCCGTTGGAAGCCCTTCCGCGCCCTAGGGGAGCAGCGATGCGGCTGGGGCTGGCCAGCTATTCCTCCGGCGACTACTACCTGACGAATCGCGCCGAATCGCGGTCAACTATTCATACCGAGGCTCTTGGGCCACGCCGAGCCCGTTTCGCAGCAGAACTTCTGCCCGCTGCAGAGGCACTCATGCGTGGCGACCGCGGACCCCAACCGTCGAGCCGACCAGACCGTGGCCACAATTGGTCCAAGAGCCCGGTGGCGCATATTTGGCCACGTAGTTTGGCCACGTGGTTTGGCCACGTGGGCCGCTTGGCGATGCGGCCGCCGCGAGCCAACCGCGCGGTCCCGTCCGGAGCCATCGGAGACTGAGCGCCCGGGCCCGTCCGTCGGAGACCCAGCCTCGGACGGTACACTCCCTCTACTCACAGATCGGCCCACGCCGGAGCACTCATTGGCCTGCCCCGCGGGGGTCGCACTCACCGGCGAGCGACGGCCACGAACACTCGCCGGTCCCGAAACAGCCAACGGAGGAGCGCGTTCACATGCAGCTGCGCGTCGTCACCGATCAGCCGTGGGACGTCGCTGCCGACGTTCTGGCCGTGCCGTACTTCGGCGAGCCCGAGCTCATCGACGCACTGGGCGAGCTGGACCGCCGATCCGGCGGCGAGCTGCGCGGGCTGCTCGCGTTCGGTGAGCTGACCGGCAAGCGATGGACGAGCGCGATCGCCGCACCCGGCGAGCTGCCGGTCAGCCGCCTCCTCGCGATCGCCGGCGGGCCGGCCGACGAGGTGGATCGCGAGATCGCACTGCATCTGGGAGCGGCGATCGAGCGTCGGCTGGGGGGCCGGACCGTCCGGCGCCTGGCGGTCTTCGTGGGCGACCTCGCGACCCACCTCGAGGGTGGCGCCGAGGCGGCCGCCGAGCTCGTGACCCGCGGCGTCATCGAGGGCGGATATGAGCCCCAGTCGATCTATCGGGAGAAGGTCGAGACCGCGCCCCCGGCGCTCGACGATCTGGTCATCGTGGCGCCCGGGGCGGACGCGTCCGCGGTGGCGGCCGCCGCCGAGCGCGGCCGGATCATCGGCGAGGGCGCGAACACGGCCCGCACGCTCGCCAACCGCGCCAGCAACGACCTCACCCCGATCGGGATGGCCGACCAAGCCAGGTCGATTGCCGAGCGCAACGGGCTATGGATCGACGTCATCGAGCCGGAGAGGGCCCGCGAGCTGGGGATGGGCATGTTCCTGGCGGTGGGGCAGGGCAGCGACAACCCACCCCGGATGATCGTCATGCGCTCGGGCAACGAGGGCGCCAGCGACGCTCTCGGCCGCCGCCTGGCGATCGTCGGCAAGGGCGTCTGCTTCGATTCCGGTGGCATCAGCATCAAGCCATCCGACCGGATGGAGGAGATGAAGCTGGACAAGACCGGGGCCTCGACCGTCATCGCCGCGATCGAGACCGTCGCGCGCCTCGCGCCCGGGACGCCGCTGCTGGCTATCGCGCCAGCCGTGGAGAACATGCCGGGCTCGCATTCGACCAGGCCGGGCGACGTGGTTCGCGCCCTCAACGGCAAGGTCGTGGAGATCAACAATACGGACGCCGAGGGCCGGCTCATCCTGGGCGACGCGTTGACCTACGCGGAGCAACTCGGGGCGACCCACCTCGTCGACGTGGCGACGCTCACCGGCGCCGTGGCTCGGGCGCTCGGCGATCTCGTCACCGGGTTGTTCGGGACGCCCCAGTCGTGGGTTCAAGAGGTGCAGGCCGCCGCGTCGCGCGCCGGCGAGCGCTTCTGGCAGATCCCCCTGGTCGAGGAGTACATGCCCGATATGGACAGCTGGTATGCGGACTTCCTCAACGCCTCGCCGACAGCTGAGGGCGGACTGGTGAAGAGCGGCCTGTTCCTCAAGGAGTTCGCGACGGTGCCCTGGGTCCATCTCGACATCGGCGGCACCGGCTACTTCCGCAAGCCCAAGTCATTCGCCGCGCGGGGCGCGAACGGTGTGACCCACGCCACGCTGGTCGAGCTGGCGCTCGCCGGCGCCCGGTAGCCGGCGCCAGTCCGCCGGCGCCGGCCAGCCCGATCGCCAGCCCTCCGGTCTGTCATGGATCCGCTCGCAATCGGCCTGGCGCTGGCCTGCGGCGTCTGGGGCGTCGCCGCGGACCGGATCGCGACGCGCTGGCCGGCGCACGAGGAGCCGTTCGTGGCCGGCCGGCGCGCGGATTGGCGGACGGTCGTCTGTGGCGCCGTCGGCGCGGTCGGGCTCGGCCTCCTGCCCGAGCGATTTCCGGTGGGTCTCGCGCTCGTCGCGTTCAGCGCGTTCGTCGTGGCCCTCGTCCTGCTCCTCGCAACGGATCTCGACCAGCGCCTCCTGCCCGATCTCATCACCCTCCCGATGATTCCGATCGCGTTCGCCTACGCGCTGAGCGGCCAGAATCCGCTCGTGGGCGGGGGCCTCGTCGCGGCGATGGTCGCGGCCGTGATCATCCCCATCGCGTTGTACGTGCCGTCGCTGCTATTCGGAGCAGGGGCCTTCGGGCTCGGGGACGTCAAGCTGCTCGTCTCGGTCGGGCTCGTGGCCGGCGCCTACCGGGCGCTCGTGGGGGTTGCGTTCGGGGTTCTCGTGGCCGGGATCGTCATCCTCGGGTTGCTTGCGGCGCGCCGGGTGACCTTGCGCTCGTACGTGCCCTTCGGGCCGTTCCTGGTGCTCGGTGCGTTGTGGAGCGTCCTAGTCCGATTGGGCTAGGTCGTGTAGGCAGATCGGCTGGCCCTGGGGTACGGGTTGGAGGATGGCGGTGCGGGGTGGTAGCATGCCGCCCAGCCGGAGTCGTCCTGGGGCAGTGCCCGCTCGGGGCGGCGCATCACCGGCGGGCAAAGCCGCCACGTGGCCACGGGTCCACGCCCGGGGCCCCGCTCAACGGAGTCTGCTCGCGCAGTGACGACGCCATCGTGATCCGCCGCCCCATCGCCTCCCGTCGCATTGCGCGACTGGCTGTTTTCCTCGTCCTCATTTCTCTGCTGGCCGGTGGATTCGGCCAGTTTTCGAGTCCGCCGTCCGTTCGCGGAGGCGATAGCCTGTCGGCCGCGTTGGCCCAACAGCGGGCCCTGGCCGCCAAGATCGCCGCCCAGAAGGCGGAGATCGCGAAGCTGAACGCACTACAGGCCGACCTCTCGATCGAGATCTCGCAGACCAAGACAACCCTCGTCGGGATCAACACCGACCTCGTCGTGGCTCAGCAGCGCGTCGTCCAGATGAACGTCAAGGTCAATGCGGTCCGTCGTGCCTTCAACGCACTGGTGGCGCACCTGGCCGACCTGGATCAGGAGCTCGTTCGGCTGGTCGTCGAGCAGGACGTCAAGGCCATGGAGCTCACCGAGCGCAAGGGCATCCTGGCAAATCGCCTCCGGGCCGCCTATTCGGCCGGCGAGACGTCACTGCTGGAGACGATCCTCTCCGCCGATTCGTTCGCCGACGCCTTGGCCGACGTTGGCTACTACCTGGACATTGGCGATCAGGACAGGGCCCTGGCCGACAAGATCAAGGAGGACCAGGCGGTCCTGGCCACCATCAGCCAGACGGTCACGACCATGCGCGTCGAGACCGAGGCGGAACGCAAGGAAACGGCCGCCCAGAAGGCAAGGCTGGACGCTCGCCTGGCGGACCTCAAGGAGGCCAAGCGCCAACTCGCCAAGCTCCAGGCCGAGACGCAGCGACAGCTGGCGATCCAGGCGGCCGCCTACCGCAAGCTCGCGACCAACAAGGCCGCCGCTCGCGCCGCGCTTGTCGCGGCCGCCCAGGCCAACGCGGAGGTCACCCGCAAGATCGACCGGCTGATCGCCGCGCAGTACAAGCTCGGCAATATTCCGTCGGTCTACAACGGGACGCTGATCTGGCCGATGCACGGCACCCTCACGCAGGAGTTCGGCTGTACGGGCTTCAGCTGGGAGCCGCCGCTGGGGAGCTGCGCGCACTTCCATAACGGCATCGACCTGGCCGCGCCGATCTACACGCCAATCCGCGCCGCGGGCCATGGCCGGGTCGTCTATGCCGGACCACTGTCCGACGGGGCCTGGGTCGTGATCATCGCCCACAGCCAGCAGCTGGTGACGCTCTACGGTCACCTCGACAATCGCTACCATCCGCCCACGGTCCGGGCCGGCCAGTTCGTCACCCAGGGCCAGGTCATCGGGTATGAGGGCATGACCGGGAACACGACGGGACCTCACCTCCACTGGTCCGTCAAGATGAACGACACCTGGGTGAACCCCCGCCTGTTCGTGTAGGGGTGGCTCCGGCGGCGGTTGCCCGCC
>DASPWU010000045.1:0-30830 GCA_035637675.1 Candidatus Limnocylindria bacterium
GCCGCGATCTACATCCAGCGCCACTTCAACATCATCGACATCCGGGTGCCCTTCGTCGGGGACGTCCAGATCGGCGCCTTCTGGTACGTCGTCTTCGCCGCACTCGCGATCATCGCCGCCAGCAACGGGGTGAACATCACCGACGGGCTCGACGGGCTGGCGGGCGGCACCGCCATCTTCGCCTTCGTGGCCTACCTGATCATCGCGCTGCTCAACGTGCCGCAGCAGCCGAACCTCGCGCTGCTGTGCGCGATCATCATCGGCGCCCTGCTGGGCTTTCTCTGGTTCAACGTCCATCCGGCGCAGGTCTTCATGGGCGATTCGGGGGCGCTCTCCCTCGGTGCGACCCTGGCCGTCACCGCGCTCATCACGGGCCAGATCCTGGTCCTTCCCCTGATCGGCATCATCTTCGTCGTGGAGACCGGCTCGGTGATCGTGCAGGTTGCCTACTTCAAGGCGACCGGCGGGCAGCGGATCTTCCGGATGACGCCAATCCACCACCATTTCGAGCTGGTGGGCTGGGACGAGGAGAAAATCACCCTCCGCTTCTGGATCGTGGCGATCCTGGGCGGACTGCTCGGCGTCACGTTCTTCCTGGCCTCCCTGCGAGCTCTTCCGTGAGCGCGGCCGCGATGCCCGCCCGTTCGCCGACGATCGACCCTGACGAGCTCACGCTGGACGCCGTCCGCGCCGGTGCGCTGGCGGGCAGGCCGGTGACGGTGCTGGGCCTTGCCCGGAGCGGCGTCGCCCTGGTCCGATTCTTCCGCGGTGCCGGGGCCGCGGTCACCGTCTACGACCTCCGGCCGGCGGCCGAGCTGGCCGGCGCCATGGCCGCCCTCGAGGGCGACCCGGATGGCGGCGTCCGCGTGCGGCTGCTGGCCGGTGCCGACGTGGATCCGGGCGCGGCGCTGGCCGGCACGCACCTCGTGGCGACGTCGCCCTCGATCAACCCCGACTATCCGACGACCGAGCCTCGGCTGCGCGCAGCGCTCGGCGCGCTCGTCGCGGCACGGGCGGCGGGCGACCCGAGCGCACCGGCGCTGGTCAGCGAGGCCGACCTGTTCCTCCGCCTCTGCCCATCGCCCACGGTCGGCGTGACCGGCACCAAGGGCAAGACCACGACCGCCTCCCTGGCCGCGGCCGTCCTGGCGGGCGACACGTCGCACCCGGTCGAGCTCGGCGGCAACATCGGGCGGCCGCTGGTCGACCTCCTGCCGAGCCTGACGCCGAATCATCGTGTCGTCATCGAGCTGTCCGAGCTCCAGCTGCCCACCCTGTCGCGGGGAACGACCGTCGCGGTGTACACCAACGTCACAGCGGATCACCTCGACCGGCACGGGTCCCTGGAGTCGTACCGCCGGGTCAAGCGGATCCTCGCCGATCTCGTGCCCTCGGAAGGCAGGCTCGTCCTGAATGCCGACGACCCTGTCGTGGCCGGCTACGCCGATGACCGTCGTGAGCGAGCCGTTACGTACCGGACGGACGTGCCCAATCCGGGCGGGGTTGGTATCGAGAATGATTGGATCGTCGCCCGGAACGTGGAGCGGCTGGACATCGTGGGCGGCGGCCTGGCGCCGACCGGGTCGGAAGGCCGCGTGCTCCCACTCGGCGAGCTGGCGCTGCCCGGCCGGCACAACGCGAGCAACGCCCTGGCGGCCGTCGCGGTCGGGCTCCTGTTCGGAGTCGACCCGGAAGCGATTCGGCGGGCGGTGGCGGGCTTCGGTGGCGTCGAGCACCGGCTCGAGACGGTCGCCGTCATCGATCGGGTTCGGTTCGTCAACGATTCGCAGGGAACGCAGCCCGATGCGGTGGCGGCGGCGCTCCGCTCGTTCCCGGCGCCGATCGTCCTCATCGCCGGCGGGCGGGACAAGGGAGTCGACCTGTCCGACCTGGCGCCCGTCGTCGCCGAGCGGGCGACCGCGGCCGTGCTCATCGGTGAGAGCGGCCCGGAGCTGGAGCGCCTGTTCCGGTCGGCCGGACTGGCCCGGACGGAGCGCGCGGCCAGCCTGGAAGCGGCGGTCCGGCAGGCCGATGTGCTGGCCCGCGAGGTGCTGGCCCGCGGGGCGCTGGCCCGCGAGGCGCTGGCCCGCGAGGCGCTGGCCGGGGCGCCCGCGGATGCGGTCGGCACGGTCCTCCTCAGCCCGGCCGCGGCGAGCTTCGACATGTTCGAGGATTACGCCGCCCGCGGCCGCGCGTTCAAGGCGGCCGTGGCCGCGCTCGCGGCCGAGCGGGGGAGCGAGCGATGACGATCAGTCGGGCGGTCATTCCGGCAACCCGCCAGCGGACCGGCAAGCTCCGCCGGGAGCAGCACCAGCCCGACTACATCATCCTGGTGGCCGTCATCGCGCTGGTCGCGATCGGCGTCCTCATGGTCTACTCGTCGTCCGCGATGAGCTCGTACCTGCAGGACGACGATTCGTTCAAGATCGTCGGTCCACAGGTCGTCTGGGCGGTCCTGGGGCTGGCCGCGATGACCGTCATGGCCCGCGTCGACTACCGCTATCTGCGGGTCGTCTCCGTGCCGATCTACGTCGTCGCGCTGGCCCTGCTGGCGATCGTCGTCTTCGTCCCGTCGCTCAACTACGTCGTGGGTGGCTCGGCCCGCTTCCTGCGGATCGGGCCGCTGCCGCTCTTCCACCCGGCCGAGCTGGCCAAGCTCGCCCTGGTCATCTACCTGGCTCACTGGTTCGCCAAGCGGGGCACGTCCGTCCGCGGATTCTGGCGGGGCACGATTACCTTCCTTATCATCAGCGTCCCGGTCGTCGCGCTCATCCTGCGCGAGCCGGACCTCGGCACCGGGGCGGTGGTCGGCCTGACCGCCTTCGCCATGTTCTTCGTCGCCGGCGCGAACCTCGCCCACCTGCTGACGCTGGGGGCGGCGGGCTTCGTCGGCGTGATGGCCCTGATCGCGACCCATCCCTATCAGCTGGCCCGCGTTCGGGCATTCCTCGATCCGTGGAGCGATCCGGCCGGCAAGGGCTTCCACACCATCCAGGGCTACATGGCGTTGTCCCTCGGCGGGCTCTTCGGGGCCGGCCTCGGCGAGAGCCGGCTGGCCGGCGGCATGTTCCTGCCCAATGCCTACAACGACTTCATCTTCGCGATCATCGGCGAGGAGTTCGGGTTGCTGGGTGGCGGCCTCGTCATCGTCCTGTTCGTCCTCATCGCCTATCAGGGGATCCGTACGGCGCTGGCCGCGCCGGACACGTTCGGGGCGCTCCTCGCGGCGGGGATCACCGCCTGGATCTGCATCCAGGCGTTCATCAACATCGGGGTCGTGGTCGGCCTGGTGCCGGTGACCGGCATCACGCTCCCGTTCGTCAGCGCCGGAGGCTCGTCGCTGGCGATCACCCTCACGGCCGTGGGCATCCTCCTGTCCGTCTCGCGAGAGACGGTGGAGAAGGGGACCTGGAACGATGCGTCTGCTGATCGCGGGCGGGGGAACGGGCGGGCATATCTACCCGGCCCTGGCCGCCGCCCGGTCGCTTCGCGCGCGCCCCGAAGCGCCTGACCTGACCTGGCTCGGCGGCCACCGCGGCCTCGAGGCGGGCATCGTTCGGGCCGCCGGAATCCCCTTCCGGCGACTCGGTCTGCGCTCCCTCCGGACTGTGGACCGCGACGCGCACCTGGTCATCGATCCGGTCCGGCTCGGCCTGTCCGTGCCGCAGGCTGCCGCCCTTCTCGCCCGCGAGCGCCCGGCGGCGATCCTGACGACCGGCGGCTACGTGGCGATCCCGGTCCTGCTGGCGGCGGCCGGATTGCGCATTCCGGTGGTCCTCTGGGAGGGCAACGTGATCCCGGGCAGGAGCGTCCGGGCCACGGCCGGGCTCGCCGGCGTGCTGGCGGTCAGCTTCCCCCAGACGTGCGCTGCGCTCCGCTCGAGGGCGCCGTGCTACATCACCGGCACGCCCATTCGCGACCTGCGCGAGGTCGGCCGGTCGGCCGCCCGGGCCCGCTTCGAGGTTCCGGCATCGGCCCGGCTCATGCTCATCTTCGGCGGCTCTCAGGCCGTCCGCCGGTTCAACGGGGCCGTTGCCGAAGCGCTGCCGCGGCTGGTGGACCGTGTCCACGTGATCCACGTGACGGGGGACGACGGGTACGCGGCGGCGCTGGCGGGTCGCGAGAAGCTGCCGGCGGCCGTGCGCGGTCGGTATCGGCCATTCCCGTTCCTGCAGGACGAGATGGTTGCGGCCCTGGTCGCCGCCGACCTCGTGGTTGGCCGTGCGGGCTCGTCCACGCTTGCCGAGGTCACCGCCCTCGGGCTGCCGATGGTGGTCGTGCCCTACCCCCACGCCGCCGGCCATCAGCGGGCCAACGCCCGCGTGCTGGCCGAGGCCGGGGCCGCTCGCATGATCGAGGACGAGGCCTTCGACGCGGCGGCGCTCCTGGATGCGGCAACGCTGCTCGACGATCCGGCCGCGCACGCCCGGATGGCCGCCGCCGCGCGGGCGCTCGGCCGTCCGTTTGCGGCCGAGGCGGTGGCGGACCTCGTCATGGCCGCCGCCCAGCGCCGTGAGCTGCCCGAAGCGGGCACGATCGAGCGGCGCTCGCGAAGAGCGGACGGCTGATGGCCGCGATGGCAACCGATCCCCGACCGTTCGACGCCATCGCCCTGGGCACGGAGATCCAGCGCAGGCTGGGCGTCAAGACCTCGCGCGACGAGCCGCTCGCACGGTTCACCACGATGCGGGTCGGCGGACCGGCGGACCTCTTCGCGGTCGCCCACAACGGGTTCGAGCTGCGCGGGCTGGTCAAGTTCGCCCGGGCTCGCGGGGTTCCGCACACCCTGCTCGGCCGCGGCAGCAACGTGGTCATCGCCGATGCGGGCGTTCGCGGCCTCGTCATCCAGGATCGGGCCGAGGGCGCCGACGTCGAGGATGAACGGCTCGCCGCCGAGGCCGGCCTGCCGATGGCCCGGGCCGCGACCGTGACTCAGACGGCCGGCCTGAGCGGGCTCGAATTCGGGCTGGCCATCCCGGGCACGGTCGGCGGCGCCGTCTGGGCCAATGCCGGCGCCCACGACGCTGACGTGGCCGCCGTCCTCGAGTCGGCGACGGTCCTCCTCGCCGACGGGACCGAGCGCAGGATGCCCGCTGCCGAGCTCGGACTGGCCTATCGCGAGAGCCGATTCAAGGCGGTCCCCGGCGGCGCGGGCCCGGTCGGTGGAGAGACCGGCCTCGCCGGCCCGCCGCGCGTCCACGACCCGTCGCGCGTCCCCGGCCCGTCGCGTCTCGACGGACCGGCCGAGGTCGTCCTCGGCGCAACGTTCCGGCTTGTCCCGGCCGACGCGGCCACGATCCGGCAACGGCTGGACGAGATCCGCCGCTGGCGTCAGGCCCACCAGCCGCTTGGCATCCCGAGCGCCGGGAGCGTGTTCCGGAATCCTCCGACTGGACCGTCGGCGGGCGCGCTCATCGACGAGCTGGGCCTGAAGGGCCTGACAGAGGGCGGCGCGACCGTCAGTCCCAAGCACGCCAACTTCGTCGTCAATGACCGGCACGGCAGCGCCGCGGACGTGCGGCGCCTGGCCGAACGCGTTCAGGCCGAGGTTCGGCGGCGGGCGGGCATCGAGCTCGCGTTCGAGATCGTCTTCCTGGGCGACTGGTCAGACTGGCCGGAGGGCCCGGGATGACCGGGGAGCGTCCGTCCGGCCGGTCGCCGGGCAATGGACAGAGCCCCGCGCCGGCGTCCCTGCCGTCCACCGTGCCGATCGCCGTGTTACTGGGCGGCCCGTCGGCCGAGCACGACGTCTCGATCGTGTCCGGTCACGCGATCGCCGATGCGCTCCAGGACGCCGGTCACCCGGCGACGCGGGTCGTGATCGACCTCGACGGCCGGTGGTGGTGGCTGCCGCCGGACCACCGCCGGAACGATCGCCCGCCGGCTGCCTACGACGACCCGGCCCAGCTCGGTGCCGAAGGGCCGCTGTCTTCCGGGGCTGCCATCGACCGGCTCGCGGCGACCCGACCTGTCCCCGTGGCCTTCATCGCCCTCCACGGCCCCTTCGGCGAGGACGGCACGATCCAGGCGCTGCTCGAAACGGCCGGGCTGGCGTACACCGGTCCGGGCATCACCGCCTCCGCCCTGGGGATGGACAAGGCCGTCTTCAAACGCCTGGCCCGCGGCCTGGGCCTACCGGTCGTCGACTGGCGGGAGATCCCGGCGGACCGCTGGGCGCGCGAGCGATCCGGCGTCCTGGCCGAGCTCGAGTCGTTCGCCGCCGCCACCGGCGACCCGCGCCTCATGGTCAAGCCGGCCCGCCTGGGGTCGAGCGTCGGGATGATGCTGGCCCACACGTTCGAGGAACGCGGGCCAGCCCTCGACGAGGCGTTCCGGTACGACAGCCTTGCGCTCGCCGAGCGATACGTGGCCGGCGCCCGCGACCTGGAGGTGTCCGTCATGGGCAACGACCCGGCCCGCCTCGAGCTGTATGGCCCCGGCGAAGTCCTGGC
The DNA here is from genome assembly GCA_035637675.1 of Candidatus Limnocylindria bacterium. GTDB lineage: Bacteria > Chloroflexota > Limnocylindria > Limnocylindrales > CSP1-4 > C-114. The sequence continues at coordinate 6,453 of DASPWU010000045.1, forward strand.
CGGCCGCGAGTTCTACGACTACGCCGCCAAATACACGCCCGGCTTGTCCGAGACCTCCACCCACGCCGAGCTGCCCGGCCCGATGCGGGCGGCCGTGCTCAAGATCGCCCGGGATGCCTACCGCGCGATCGGGGCCGAGGGCTTCGCCCGGGTCGACTTCCTGGTGCAGGGCGACACGATCTACCTGAGCGAGATCAACACGATCCCGGGCTTCACCCCGATCAGCCTCTTTCCGACCCTGCCGGCCGATGGCGGCTACGACTTCGCGGCGGTCTGCGAGCGGGTCGTCGGGCTCGCCATCGAGCGTCACGCGGGGCGCAGAGGCGGCCACCTTCGACCGGCCGACCTGCCGCGATGAGCAACCGCGTGCCGGTCAAGCGCACGAGCGGCCAGGCGCGGCGCGGCCGGACGATCCGCCGCGCGTCGGCCGGACTCTCGCCGCTGCGTGCCGGCGCGCTGCTGGTCATGCTCCTGTGTGCGGCGGCGACCTACGGTGTCGCAGCGTCCTCCATCTTCGGCTTCCGGCAGGTGCTGATCGACGATCATCGCTTCACCTCCGCGTCCGCGGTGGAGGACGCACTGTCCGTGCCGCAGGGGACGAACCTGTTCGCGCTCTCCACGGATCGGCTGGCGGGCGCGCTGCGCTCGCTGACGACGGTGCGCGGTGCGAGCGTCTCGGTCGAGCTGCCGGATGCGGTGCGGGTTCGCCTCGACGAGCGCGAGCCGGTCCTCGTCTGGGCCGCCGGCCAGCAGCGCTTCCTGGTCGACCGGGAAGGCGTGCTGTTCGCCGCCCTCGAGACGGCGCCCGCCGCAGCACAGGGGCTCCGCGTGATCGACGACCGGCGGCCGGCCTCGTCAGGCCTCGCGATCGGCGCCAGGCTCGACCCGGTGGACATCGACGCGGCGACCCGGCTGGGCTCGCTGGCACCCGCCGACCTGGGCAGCGCCGCCGTCGCCCTGACCATCGCCCTGGACGACGAGCGGGGATTCACCGTCGCCAGCGAACCGGCCGCCTGGACGGCGACGTTCGGGTTCTACACGCCGACGCTGAGGACGCCCGAGCTCGTGCCCGGCCAGGTCCGCCTGCTGCGCAGCCTGATCGCCCGCGTCGGCGAGGGCAGGATCGCGACCATCCTGCTGGCCGACACCACGAACGGCACGTACACGCTCCGCGACCGGTGATGGCGCCGTCAGCACTGGACCTTCCGCTCGATCTTCCGCCCGAGGCAGCCAATGGGCGCCCGGCGGCCCGGCCGGTGACAGCCGGCGCGAGTTGCCGCGCCTCCGCCGCGTCGAGTAGCCTTGGCCAAACCGGCCGGAGCGAGGGCGAACACGCGTGCTTCTCCCCCTGGCGGGCCTCGTCCTTGGCGTCCTGCTGGGGCTCCTGCTCAAGGTCAACGTCAGTTTCGAGTTCGCCCGATACAGTGCCGTGGCCATCGTCGCCGCACTCGACTCGGTCCTGGGAGCGGTTCGCGCCGAGCTCGACGGGGTCTACGACAATCGAATATTCATCACCGGCTTCGTCACGAATGCGGTCATTGCGGTGCTCCTGACCTTTATCGGCGACCGCCTCGGGGTGGACCTGTACCTCGTGGCCCTCATCACGTTCGGACCTCGAATCTTCAACAACGTGGCCCTCATCCGCCGCCACTTCCTCTAGACCTAGCCAGCGAGGCGACGACGAATCGTGGAACGAGAAGCGATCCTGGTCGGGATCGACGTGGGCACCAGCAAGGTCTGTGCGCTCATCGGCGAGGTGCGCCGGGACGGCGGCCTGACGATCATCGGCAAGGGCACGGTGCCGGCCACCGGCCTCAAGAAGGGCGTCGTCGTCAACATCGACCAGACAGTCCACTCGATCGCCCAGGCGGTCGAGCAGGCCGAACGCCTGTCGGGCATGAAGATCGATCGGGCATTCGTGGCCGTCGGCGGCCAGCACGTGGAGAGCCAGAATTCGCCGGGCACCGTCGCGGTGAGCGGCCATGACCGCGAGGTCACCCGGGAGGACGTGAACCGCGCGACCGAGGTCGCCCGGGCGATCCAGATTCCGTCCAACCGGGAGGTCCTTCACGTCCTGCCGCGCGACTTCAGCGTGGACGATCAGGAGGGGGTCAAGGACCCGCTGGGCATGAGCGCGATCCGGCTCGGCGTGGAGGTCCACATCGTCACCGCCTCGGCCACCGCGGTCCAGAACCTGACCAAGTGCGTCGTGGCCGCCGGGGTCAAGATCGACGAGCTGGTGGCAAGCGCCCTGGCCTCGTCCGAGACCGTCGCCTCGGAGACAGAGCGCGAGCTCGGCGTCGCGGTTGCGGACATGGGCGCCGGAACGATCGACCTGGCCCTCTTCGCCGACGGCTCCGCGCTCCACACCTCGGTCCTGCCGGTCGGCGGCAACAACGTCACGAACGACGTCGCGATCGGGCTCAAGACGAGCCTCCAGGCCGCCGAGGAGCTCAAGGTGCGCCACGGGACGTGCGACCTCCGAACGGTCGACGAGGACGAGCAGATCAGCGTCTCGGTCCTGGGCGAGGAGGCCGGCCGCCAGATCAGCCGGCTCGAGGTCTGCCAGATCATCGAGGCCCGGATGCGCGAGACATTCGAGCTGACGCGCGACCGGATGCGCGAGGCGGGCCACGGCATGCTGCCGGCGGGACTCGTCCTCACCGGCGGCGGGGCGCAGCTGGGTGGGGTGGCCGAGCTGGGTCGGGAGGTCCTTCAGATGCCGGTACGGATCGCCGCCCCGGCGGGCATCGGCGGTCTCGTGGACGGGCTGCTGACGCCGGCCTATTCGAACGCCATCGGGCTCCTGTTGTGGGGCGCTCGGGAGCTGGCAGCCGGCGAGCCGGTCCGCTATGAGTCGGCGCCGGCGTTGGGCGGCCTGGGTCGGATTCGCGATGCTCTCCGGAGCATCTTCCCGTAGCCGATCCGATCGTCCTGCCGGGCCGCCGCGATCGGTGATCAGCCGGGAGCTCACCGTCCGAACCGGGGCGCGGCCCGGGCTGTTCGACCTGACCGCCGCCTGCGTGGAGTTCGTGGCCGGCCAGGGCGACGGCCTGCTGACCGTCTTCGTGCCGCATGCCACGGCCGGAGTCGTGGTCATGGAGCTCGGGGCCGGCTCCGACGCGGACCTCATGACCGCCCTGGATCGTCTCCTGCCGCGCACCGCCGAGTGGCGCCACCGGCATGGCTCGCCCGGCCATGGCGCAGATCACGTCCTGCCCCTGTTCGTGGCGCCCTCGGTGACCGTGCCCGTCGCTCGCGGCGAGCTGTCGCTCGGCACATGGCAGTCGATCGCCCTCCTGGACCCCAACCCGGACAACGATGTGCGCACCGTCCGCCTGAGCTTCCTCGCCGGCTGACGTCGGAGCTCGCGCGTGGCGCGGGAATCCCCAGGTGCTGCCGTAGTCCGAGAGGTGCTGCCGTAGTCCGAGCATCGCTATCCGGGAGTTCGGGCTTGGGGCGAAGGCCGTCCCAAGCCTCGGCGTAGTCCGAGCATCGCTATCCGGGCGGTCGGGAGCGAGTCGGCTGCCGCCCAGGCCTTGCCGTATTCCGAGCATGACTATCGGGGCCATTAGGTGAGGGCCACAAGACTCTCGGGCGTGCCCCAAGCCACGGCGTAATCATGCTCGGACTACGGGGCGAGCCAACTGCGTATCGCGCGTCGCCCGGGCCGCGGCGTAATCATGCTCGGACTACCGCGCGAGCGAGCCGAGGTCTACGGACCGGCCGCGCCGCGGCATCGCCGAGGTGGTTCCTGGACGCACCATCGCGAGCGTCATCGCGGCCTGTCAGGCATCACAACGAACTGCCGCCGGCGACATCCCGGCGCTATACTCCGCGGGAACCTCGCGGCTTCCCGGCGGTCCGCCACACGTGCCGCCGCACGCGAGGGGAGCGCGCGGCCGGGGTCCGACGGTCGGGACCGTGCGCGTCACCTGCGTGTTCCGAGCCACGTGCCTATCGAACGAATACCACCCGGGATAGCCACCGGAGGAACTGGCGATGCCGTTGCGGTCCGACTCAGAGAATTTCGCGCTGATCCGCGTCATCGGGGTCGGCGGGGGAGGGAGCAACGCGGTCAACCGGATGATCCGGGCGGAGATGATGGGAGTGGAGTTCATCGCCTGCAACACGGACGCGCAGGCCCTGCTCCAGAGCGACGCTCCACACAAGATCCGGATCGGCGACAAGATCACGCGCGGCCTGGGCGCCGGGGGCGACTCGTCGATCGGCCAGCGGGCTGCCGAGGAGGACGCCGACAAGATCGCCGAGGCGATCGCCGAGTCGGACATGGTCTTCATCACGGCCGGCCTCGGCGGCGGCACCGGGTCGGGCGCCGCACCCGTCATCGCCGAGATCGCCAAGGAAGCCGGGGCGCTGACGATCGGCGTCGTCACCAAGCCGTTCGGGTTCGAGGGTCAGCGGCGCAAGCTCGTCGCCGAGAAGTCGGCCGAGGACCTCAAGGCCAAGGTGGATACCCTCATCACGATCCCCAACGATCGCCTGCGCGACGTCGTCCAGAAGAACACGAGCATCCTGGACGCGTTCCGGGTAGTAGACGACGTGCTGCGCCAGGGCGTCCAGGGCATCAGCGACATCATCACCGTGCCGGGACTCATCAATCTCGACTTCGCCGACGTCCGGGCCATCATGCGCGACGCGGGCTCCGCGCTCATGGGCATCGGCCGGGCCAGTGGCGAGAACCGCGCCCTGGAGGCGGCCCGCCAGGCGATCGCCAGCCCGCTCCTGGAGGTCAACATCAACGGTGCCCAGGGCATCCTCTTCAACATCACGGGGTCGTCCAACCTGAGCCTGTGGGAGGTGACCGAGGCCGCCGAGGAGATCAAGGCCGCGGCAGACCCGGAGGCCAACATCATTTTTGGGGCAAGCTTCAACGAGCGGCTCGGCGACGAGGTCCAGATCACGGTCATCGCGACGGGCTTCGACGCCTCCCGCAAGCGGAGCTCCGTCCGTCATGAGGCGGCCGCGAGTATCCACGGCCCGGAGACAGGGGTGTCGGTACGAGCCGGTCGAGAGCGTGACTTTCTCGAGGAGCTCGAGCGCCAGCGCCACGCCACGGCGCTCGATGGCGCCGACGATCGCGACTCGGCCGACGAGCGAGCCCCGGTCGCGATCCCGATTCGCCCGGAGCGCACGGTCGGCGAGCCGGCCCCGGCCCCCCGCCGCGCTGCCTTCGACGCGGACGACCTCGAGATCCCGAGCTTCCTCCGCCGCAAGTAGCCGGCCCGGCCAGGTCGGCCGCCCGTAGCCCGACCCCAGCCGGTGGGCACCGGCCCGCCGCCCGTCGCCTCGGCCCCCGATCCCGCGGTGGTCCAGGCGATGGCCGATTCCCGCGAGCGGGTCCTGGCGACGATCGCCGAGGCGGCCGCCCGGTCCGGCCGCCCGCCTGCCGACGTGACCCTGGGCGCGGTCTCCAAGACCGTGCCGTCAGACCGGCTTCGCGCGGCGATGGCAGCCGGGTTGCAGCTGTTCGGCGAGAACCGCGTCCAGGAAGCGGCCGCCAAGGTCGCCGAGGTGCCCGGCGCCCGCTGGCACCTCGTCGGGCCACTCCAGTCCAACAAGGCCAGGCGAGCGGTCGAGCTGTTCGAGGCGATCGAATCGGTCGACTCGGTGGCAATCGCCCGGCGCCTGGACCGGCTCGCCCGCGAAACTGAGCCCGGCCGCCGGCTGAGCGTCTATCTCCAGGTGAACGTCGACGACGACCCCTCCAAGGCGGGGTTCGCTCCGCACGATCTCGAGGGGAACCTCCCCGACCTGCTCGGCCTGGCTGGTCTCAGGATCGCCGGCCTGATGACGATCGGGCGACTGGTGTCCGATCCGGAACAGGCACGACCCACGTTCCTGGCCCTGCGCGAGCTCTCGTCGCGGTTGCGGTCCGCCCATCGCGGACTGGAGCCGGGCCTGTCGATGGGCATGAGCGACGACTACCCGGTCGCGGTCGAGGAGGGCGCGACGGTCGTCCGGGTGGGCCGCGCTCTGTTCGGGGAACGGCCCTCATTGGCGGCTCCGGGTCACGGCTGAGGTGGCGGCCGGATGCAGGGGCGCGGACTGGCACGGGTCGTAGACCCTCGCTGCTAGACTTTTCCGGTGCTGACGTTCGCTTGCGAACCCCCCAGCCGCTTCCCGGCCCACAGCCGCGTGGGTTCTGCGCCGAGCCCGCCGCGGCTGGCGCGATGACCGCGCCCGAGGTCCGTTTCGCGGTGCGCCTCACGCCGAGGGGCGGGGCCGATCGCGTGGACGGCGTCGTGGAGGGGGTGCTTCGGGCACGTGTCTCGGCCCCGGCGATCGAGGGCGCGGCCAACCAGGCGCTGCTGCGCCTGCTCGCCACGGAGCTGGGCGTGTCCCGCTCCGCGGTTCGGCTGGTGGCCGGCGCGGCAGGCCGGCAGAAGCTCGTGGTGATCGATGGGCTCGAGCCTGACGAGGTGCTCGCCCACTGGCCGGAGCTCGCGGTATGATGGCGCGGCCTTGCCCGTCCGACCGAAACGGGCGATGGCCCAGGCGGACCCGTCGGGCGATTGGCTCAGTCGGTTAGAGCGCGCGGTTCACATCCGCGAGGTCACTGGTTCGAATCCAGTATCGCCCACCACTCCCAGCTTGCGGTAGCGGCCCCGGCCTGGGGGCGGCGCGACTGAGCTCCAAGGGCCCTCCTATGCGACAAGCCGCCGGGGAGGGGATGCCGCTATGAGGCCTTGTCCTTGGCCTCGCTCATGCCCTTCTCGACGAAGCCGGCGAACGGTTCCACCAGCCGGGTGAACTCCGTGGGGATGACGAACTTGGTCGACGGGCTGGCGCCGAGCGCCTTGAGCGCCTCGAGGTACTGGAGCGCCATCGTCTTCTGATCGACGCCGGAGGCCGCCTGGAAGATCCGCGTGAGGGCCTGGCTGAACCCTTCGGCGCGCAGGATGGCGGCCTGCCGGTCACCCTCGGCCTTGAGGATCTCGGACTGCTTCTGGCCCTCGGCGACGTTGATCGCCGCCTGGCGGGTGCCCTCGGACTCGGTGATGACGGCGCGCCTGGTGCGTTCGGCGGAGAGCTGGCGGTTCATCGCGTCCTGGACGTCGCGCGGAGGCGTGATCTCGCGGATCTCCACGGTCGTCACCTTGCCGCCCCAGCGCTCGGTGACCTCGTCGAGCTTGACGCGGAGGACCTCGTTGATCTGCTCGCGCTTGGAAAGCACCTCGTCGAGGAGGATGTCGCCGATGACGGCTCGAAGCGTCGTCGTTGCCACACCCTGCAGTGCGCCCGGGAAGTTGACCACGTTGACCACGCTCTTAAGCGGATCCGAGATCCGCCAGTAGATGAGGAAGTCGACGTTGATCGGGGCGTTATCACGGGTGATCGTGGTCTGGCTGGGGACCTCGATGAATTGTTCGCGGACGTCGACCTTGACGGGCCGATCGATGATGGGCACCAGGAAACGGAGGCCCGGATCGCGGACCATCGATTCGTTCGTCCGGCCGAGCCGGAAGACGACCATCTTCTCGTACTGCTGAACGACCCGGACCGACAGGTAGACGAACACGAGGAGGACGACGACGAGGAATGCGACGATCGCGGCGAGGACGGGCAGCTCCATGATCCCTCCGATTGACTCAGGCCTCTGACGGCTGTTGATCGGGCTCGACGAGCACCGTCAAGCCCTCCACCCCCACGACCTTGACCGGCGTCCCCCGATCGAGCGGCCGCTCGTCAACCGTTCGAGCGGTCCATTCCTCTCCGCCGGCATAGATCGAGCCGAGCGGCTCGAGCGGCCGCCGGACGATACCAGACGCGCCGGGGCCCAGGGCGGCCCCGGCCAGCCCCGGGCTGCCCACCATCTGCCGGGTCCGGATCGCGGCGTAGACGACGAGGATCATGAAGGCGGCGGCCGTCACGGTCATGACGACGATGAGCGGGGTCGCGACGCTGACGATCGGGCCGAACGGGTCGCCCGGCGCCGTGTACAGGGCCGACGCGCCGAGCGCGAAGCAGACGACGCCCCCGAACGCGAGGAGCCCGTGGCTGGTGACGGTCGTCTCCAGACCGAACAGGACGAGCGCCAGGACGATGAGGATGAGCCCGCCGACGTTGAGGGGCAGGCTGCCGAAGCCGATGAAGGCCAGGATGATGGCCAGACCGCCGAGAATTCCCGTGACGAAGTTGGGGTTGATGAGCTCGTAGACAAGCCCCAGCGATCCAACGCTGAACAGCAGGAAGGCGATGTTCGGGTCGGACAGCAGGCGGATGAAGGCCTGGAACGGGTTCATCGCCAGCTCCTGCGCGGTCGCTCCCGTCAGGTCGAGCGTCACCAGCCGTCCGCCGACCTGCACCTGGCGACCGTTGGCGAAGGCGAGCACCTCGTCCAGCGAGCTGGCGATCCCATCCACCGCGCCAGCGGCGACCGCCTCGGACGCCGGATAGGACTTCGCCTCGGCGACGGTCGAGATGGCCCAGGCTACGTTCCGGCCACGGGCTTCGGCGATCGAGCGGATCTTGGCGATCGCGTCGTTCTTCACCTTCTCGCCGAGCGTGCCCGGGATGTCCTCGCCCTGTCCGCCCACCGGTGACGCCGCGCCGATGCTCGTCCCCGGCGCCATGAGCGCGATATTCGCAGCGAGCGTAATGAACGTCCCGGCGCTGGCCGCGTAACCGCCTGCCGGGGCCACCCAGACGATCGTTGGAACGGGCGACTCGAGGAGGGTGCCGACGATGTCGTTCATCGAGCTCAGGCTGCCGCCCGGGGTGTTGAGCTTGACGATGACGGCCTCCGCCCCATCCTGCTGTGCCCGACCGATGCCCTCGCTCAGGTAACCGGCCATTACGCCGTCGACGATGCCGGTCGTGGGCAGCACCACCACGGTTCGGCCCTGGGCGAAGACCGGGCTCACCAGGCCGAGCGCGATCCCGATCGCACCGCACGCGGCGAGGAGACCGAAGATGCGGCGACGGATTCGCCCGACCATGTGACCTCCCGATGCGATTATCGCACCGAACCCAGACTGTCCCTCACCGGCGACAGAACGAACGCCAGCCATTGGAGCACCCCGCCACCCCTTCACGATGTCGAGGCGGCGAGCCTCCGCAGGACCGCCGGCAGGATTCCGCCCTGGCGGTAGTAGTCCACGTCGATCGGACCATCCAGGCGAGCGATGACGGTGAACCGCCGTGGCTCGCCGCCCGCGTCGTCCCGCGCGGTGACCGTGAGCCGGGCTCGGGGGGAGACGCCGGCCAGGCCGTGGATCGTGAACGCCTCCCGGCCGGTGATGCCCAGAGAGCCCGCCGACTCGCCAGGTTGGAACTGCAGCGGCAGCACACCCATGCCGACGAGGTTGCTCCGATGGATCCGCTCGAACGACTCGGCCAGGACCGCCCGGACGCCCAACAGGGTGGTCCCCTTGGCGGCCCAGTCTCGAGACGATCCCGAGCCGTACTCCTTGCCGGCCACGACCAGGAGCGGCGTGCCCTCGGTCCGATAGCGCATCGCAGCGTCGTAGATGAATGCCTCGTCGCCGTCGGGCAGGTGGACGGTGTAGGGCCCTTCCTTGTCACCCGCGAGCGCGTTGCGCAGCCGGATGTTGCCGAAGGTGCCGCGCATCATGACCTCGTGATGGCCGCGCCGCGCGCCGTACGAATTGAAGTCGAGCGGCGCCACGCCCTTCGCCTGGAGCCACTGGCCGGCCGGCGACCAGGCGGCGATCGAGCCGGCCGGCGAGATGTGATCCGTGGTGACCGAGTCGCCCAGGACGACGAGGGCTCGCGCATCCACGATGTCGGTCAGGGACTCCGGCTCGGAGGTCAGTCCGTCGAAGAACGGCGGCTTGGCGATGTAGGTCGAGGAGACGTCCCAGGCGTAGCGGTCGCCGGCCGGGATCGGCAATGCCCGCCAGCGATCGTCGCCCTCGAAGACGGTGGCGTACGTCCGTTGGAAGAGCGCCGGATCGATGGCGCTGCCGATCACCTGCCGGATCTCCTGGCTGGACGGCCACAGGTCGGCCAGCATGACCGGGCGACCCTTGTCGTCGACGCCGAGCGGCTCGGATGTCAGGTCGATGTCGACCCGCCCCGCCAGGGCGAAGGCGACCACCAGCGGCGGCGACGCCAGGTAGGACGCCCGGGCCAGTGGATGGATGCGGCCCTCGAAGTTGCGATTGCCGGACAGGACGGCCACGACCACCAGATCGTTGGCCTCGATCGCCTTGGCGATCGGCTCGTCGAGCGGCCCGGAGTTGCCGATGCACGTCGTGCACCCGTAGCCGGCGAGGGCGAAACCGAGCGTGTCGAGCGGCGCCATCAGCCCGGCCGCCTCCAGATAGCCGGTGACGGCCTTGGAACCCGGCGCGAGCGACGTCTTGACAGTTGGCGACACCCGCAGCCCGCGCTCCACCGCGTTGCGGGCAAGGAGCCCGGCGCCGACCATCACTGTCGGGTTGGACGTGTTCGTGCAGGACGTGATCGCGGCGATCGCGACGGAGCCGGTCTGAATGGTCGCCTCGCCGTCCTTGAGGACGATCGTGACCGGCCGGTACTCGCGACGATCGTCGCGGTCGGAATCGCCGGCTGCCGTCTGGGCCGCCTGAGCTGCCCGCTCGGCCGGACCGGCCGGGATCGCCTCCGACTGGACGCCGGCAGGTGAATGCGAGGGCGGGTCGCTCGCGGGGAAGGACTCGGCCGAGGCCTCGTCGACCCGTCCCTCCTGGGCGATCGGCTCGCGCCCGGCCAGCTCGGCCACAGGCAGCTCGAGGCCGTCGGGGAAGTTCGACCGGAAGTTGGTCCTGAGGTCCGTGAGCAGCACCCGGTCCTGCGGCCGGCGGGGGCCTGCGACAGATGGCTCGACCGTCGACAGGTCCAGCTCCAGGAGGTCGTCGAATTCGGGGCCCGGGCCGGGCTCACGCCACAGGCCCTGGGCCTTGGTGTAGCGCTCGACCAGGTCGACCAGCCCGGCCGGCCGGCCGGTCAGGCGGAGGTAGGTGAGCGTCTCGTCGTCGATCGGGAAGAGCGTGGCGGTCGCCCCGAACTCGGGGCTCATGTTGGCGATCGTTGCCCGATCGGCCAGGGCAAGGCCGGCGAGCCCGTCGCCGGCGAACTCGACGAAGGCGCCGACGACTCCGAACCGGCGCAACATCTCGGTGACCACGAGAACGAGATCGGTGGCGGTGGACCCCTGCGGCAGCTCGCCCGCCAGTCGGACGCCCACGATGCGAGGCATCGGCTGGTACAGCGGCTGGCCAAGGAGAACCGCCTCGGCCTCGATCCCCCCGACGCCGTAGCCGAGCACCCCGAGGCCGTTGATCATCGTCGTGTGGGAGTCCGTGCCGACGAGCGTGTCCGGAAAGGCCACGCCGTCCCGTTGGGCCACGACCGTGGCCAGGTACTCCAGGTTCACCTGGTGGACGATGCCCGTGCCGGGTGGCACGACACGAAGGTCCCGGAACGCAGTCTGCGCCCAGCGGAGGAGCTGGTAACGCTCCCCGTTGCGCTCGTACTCGCGGCCCACGTTGAACAGGAAGGCGGCCGGCGTCCCGTACATGTCGACCTGGACGGAGTGGTCGATCACGAGGTCGGCCGGGACGAGCGGGTTCACCCTGGCGGGATCGCCACCCAGGTCGGCCATCGCGTCCCGCATCACCGCGAGGTCGACGACGGCCGGGACGCCGGTGAAGTCCTGGAGGATCACCCGGCCTGGCATGAACGGGATCTCGGCCTCGCCGGGCTGGCCAGCCCGCCAGGCGGACAGCGCGGCCACGTCTTCCTCGGTGACGATCCCGCCGCCGGCCTGGCGGAGCACGTTCTCCAGGAGGATCTTCAGCGTTACGGGGCAGCGAGCGAGATCGGCGGTCTGTGACTCGATCGCCGCAACCGCAAACATGTCGGGGAGCCCCGGGCCCAGGGAACGCCGGGCGCCGAAGGGGTCGCTGGCTGCCAAGCTGTCCGTCCTTGCTGTGGCTACACTCGTCGAATGGAAGGGTACCGCGTGCGAGCGGCTCGACGAGATTCCTCGCCGAGAGCGCCTCGATGAGAGCGTGGGATGCCCGGCCGGATGAGACCGACACCAGGCGGCGGAACGCGCGCCATGTCGATTCCGACGAGCTCGACGACGTGCGGGCGGCCGGGATCGACCTCGACCCGGCGACGCCCGGCGAGCGGCTCCGGGCGGAACCCGGAACAGACTCCGTGCACGCGCCGGGCCTTGCCGGTCAGCATTCGCACCCCCACCAGCACGCCGCACCCGGCGAGCCGCCCCTCATCGGAATCGTGGGTGCCGGCGCGGTTGGCACGGCCCTGGGAGTCGCCCTCAGCCGGGCGGGCTGGCCGGTCACGGCAGTTGCCAGTCGTGACAAGGGGCGGCGAGAGCGTTTCCGCTCCCTGGTCCCGGCCACTCGCGCCTTCGCCGAGGCGAACGCGCTGCTCGACGAGGTGGAGCTGATCGTCCTGGCCGTTCCGGATGACGCGATCCCGGCACTGGCCGCCAGCCTTCACATGTACGGCGGCCAGGCGATGATCCACACGAGCGGCCTCCTGGGTGCGGAGGTCCTGCGGCCGGCGATGGCCGCCGGGACCCAGATCGGCGCGTTCCATCCGCTGGTCGCCTTCGCCGACACCGAGCGCGCCGTCTCGGACCTCCGCGGTGCGACCGTCGCGATCGAGGGCGACGACCAGCTGGCCGATCTCCTGGCACGAATGGCCGAGGCTCTGGGCGCAGTTCCCGTCCGTCTCGCCCCGGGTTCCAAGGCCGCCTACCACGCCGCGGCCGTCCTCGCCGCGGGCGGCGTCGTCGCCCTGCTCGACGCGATCGCCGAGGTGGGCCGGGTGGCCGGTCTCGACGAGGCCGGCGCTCTGGCCGTCTACGTGCCGCTCATTCGGCAGACCCTGGGCAACGCCGCCGCGATCGGAATCCGGAACGCCCTCACCGGGCCGATGACGCGCGGCGACGTGGGCACGCTCCGCGCTCATCTCGCCGAGCTCGAGGACCACGCCCCCGGGGCGGTCGAGCTCTACCGGGCCCTGGCCCGGCGGGAATTGGACCTGGCCATTGCGCGTGGCGCGCTCGCACCGGAGGTCGCGGCGCAGCTGCTCGCGTCACTTGCAAAGCCGGCCTGACACGATAGGATTGCCGCCATGCAGCACAGCATTGCCGCCAGGTTCGCGGCCCGGCCGGTCGCGCGATTCGTCCGGCCTTCGCCGCGTCTCCGCGAGCGGCGGCTCGGTCTCCGCGTGACGGGCTCGTTTCAGCCCGCGTCGCCGCACGCCACCGTGCTGCATCGGAACGACCTTCCGCCGCTGGTTCGTCTCCGCGCCGACTGGCGGACGGTGCGACCAGCCCGGCCATTGCGCCCCATCGCCGGGCGTCCGCGCCCGAACGCGTCGATGTCGTGGGCGCGGTTCGGCCGGTCCGGCCTGGGCCGCCGGTCCGGCGCCGCATCGGCGCCGTGGCTCGGCTGAGGACCGCCAGCGCGACGTCGGCCGGGGGCATCGTCATCAGGTACGAGGCCGGTGTCCCAGAATTCGTCGCCGGGCAGCGTCGCCGCGATCACGCCCACACCTGGACCCTTCCCAAGGGCACGCCGATACCGGGCGAGACGACCGAGGAAACCGCCCTTCGTGAGGTCGGCGAGGAGACCGGCCTGGACGTCCGAATCACGGCAGCCTTCGACTCCATCCAGTACACGTTCATCCAGCGCGGGACCCGGATCCACAAGACCGTTCACTATTTCCTCATGGAGCCGGTCGGCGGCGACCTGACTCGGCACGATCGGGAGTTCGAAGACGTCCGCTGGGTGACCTTCGAGGACGCACCCGGCCTGCTGACCTTCGACACCGAGCGGGCCCTCATCGCCCACGCCGCGGCGGTCCTTGCCCCGGACGGCGTCGCCGGCGCCGGCCGCGTGGCGGACCGGGCCGTGACCGCCGCCGCGGGTTCCGTCGCCGAGCGTGCCCGGTGACGGACGTCCTGGAGCCGCCGGCGCACATCACCCCGCTCGTCGACCGGCACCGTGAGCTGGGTGCCAAGCTCATCGAGTTCGGCGGCTGGCTCATGCCGTTGCAGTACACGGGGATCGTCGCCGAGCATCGGGCGGTCCGCGAGCAGGCCGGCCTGTTCGACCTCTCGCACATGGGCGAGCTGTTCGTCGAGGGGCAACAGGCCGGCGAGGCGCTGGCCTTTGCGCTCGTGACGAATCCGCCCGCGCTGGCGGTGGGGCGGGCCCACTATTCCATGATCTGCGCTCCGGACGGCGGCATCCTGGACGACCTGATCGTCTATCGCCTGGCCGATGAGCGCTTCCTCGTCGTCGCCAACGCGGCCAATGCCCAGGTCGTCAGCGACACGCTCGCAGAGCGGCTCAACGGCTTCCGGGCGATCCTCGACGACCGCTCGCTGGCCACCGCGCTGTGCGCGATCCAGGGTCCCCGATCGGAAGAGATCCTGAGGCCGCTGACCGACGTCGACCTTGGCGCGCTGAAGTACTACGCGATCGCGGAGGGCCACGTTGGGGGCCTGCGGGCCCAGGTGGCCAGGACCGGCTACACGGGCGAGGACGGCTTCGAGATCTTCGTCGACACGTCGCGCGCAACCGAGCTGTGGGATTCCCTGCTCGCCGTCGGCGCACCGCTCGGCCTCGTCCCGGCCGGCCTGGGCGCCCGCGACACGCTCCGGCTGGAGGCGGGAATGCCGCTCTACGGCAATGAGCTCGACCGCTCCACGAACCCCTTCCAGGCCAACCTGGGCCGGATCGTCAAGCTCGACAAGCCGGCCGATTTCGTCGGTCGGGCCGCGCTTGAGAAGGTCGCCAAGGATGGCCCGGACCGGCTCCTCGTCGGTCTCATCGTCCGCGGCAGGGGAATCGCCCGGCGGGGTTATCCGGTGTTCTCGGACAGCCGGCGAACGGGCGTCATCACGAGTGGGACGCAGTCGCCCACCCTGGGCGTCCCCATCGCCATGGCATACGTCACGCCGGGTGACGCGCGACCGGGTACCATGCTGGCCGTCGAGATCCGGGAGCAGGCGGTCGAGGCCGAGGTCGTGCCGCTGCCGTTCTACCGCCGGGCGCGCTGACCGTCCGTTCGCCGCGCGGTCGGCTCGCGCGTTCGGTTCGCGCGGCCGGATCACGGCGGTCGACCGCCGGTCCGATCGACCAGCGATCTCACGGGCCGACCAGCAAGGCTGCGGCTCGGCCGCGATGCACGGAGGTTGCCCGCGATGGTCCCGACGGATCTCCGCTACACCAAGGATCATGAATGGGTCCGGCTGGACGGCGACATCGCCACGGTGGGGATCACTGCCTACGCAGCCGAGCAGCTCGGCGACGTCGTCTACGTCGAGCTGCCCGAGGCCGGTCGCCATCTCGATCAGTTCGGAACGTTCGGCGTGGTGGAGTCGGTGAAGGCCGTCAGCGACCTCTTCGCGCCGGTCGCCGGCGCCGTGACCGAGGCGAACGGGCAGGTGACGGGGCAGCCGGAGCTCGTCAACGCGGAACCATACGGCGCCGGCTGGATGATCAAGCTGAAGGTGGACGACAAGGACCAGACGGCCGCGCTGCTCGATGCCGCGGCCTACGACGAGCTGATCTCGGCGGGCTGACGGCCGATGCCCTACGGACCGCACACGGCCGAGGACCGCGCCCGCATGCTCCGCGCGGTCGGAGTGCCGGACGTCGACGCGCTGTTCGCCGACATCCCGCCCGAGCTGCGGGCCAGCCCACTGCGCCTGCCCGAGCCGGTCCCCGAGCTGGAGCTCGCCGACCGCCTGCAGGCGCTGGCGGCGCGAAACCGGACGGACCTCGCCTCGTTCCTCGGCGCAGGGGTCTACCGCCACTGGACGCCGGCAGCGGTGGACCAGCTGCTGTTGCGCGGTGAGTGGTACACGGCCTACACGCCCTACCAGCCCGAGGTCAGCCAGGGAACGCTCCAGTCGATCTACGAGTACCAGTCGCTGATCGCCGAGCTCATGGCCCTCGACGTGGTTTCGGCCTCCCACTATGACGGCGCGGCGGCGACCGCCGAGGCGGCCCTCATGGCCTGCCGGGCGACACGCCGCGAGCGAGTCCTCGTCGCTCGGGGCGTTCACCGCCACTACCGCGAGACGATCGATACGTACTTCACTGGCGGCGAGCTGGCGGCCGACCCCATCCCCCTGATCGGCGACGCTTTGGGCGACGAGGCCGGCGCGACCGACGAGGCCGGCACGACCGACGAGGCCGGCACGACCGACCTGGCCGCCCTGGAGCGCCTGCTGGCCGATCCCGAGCATCCCGTCGCGGCAGTCGTGGCCGCCCAGCCCAACGTGCTCGGGCTGCTCGAGCCGATGGCCGAGATCGGCCGGCTGGCGCATGCCGCGGGTGCTCTCTTCGTCGCCGTCGTCGAGCCCGTCAGCCTGGCGGTCCTCGAACCGCCCGGGGCGTACGGTGCCGACATCGCCGCCGGCGAGGGCCAGCCGCTGGGGATCGCCCCTCAGTACGGCGGCCCCTACCTCGGCCTGCTGGCCTCGACCGATGCCCTGGTTCGCCAGATCCCCGGTCGCCTGGTGGGCATGACCACCGACATCGACGGCCGACGGGCGTTCGTCATGACGCTGCGGGCCCGTGAGCAGGACATCCGGCGAGAGCGGGCCGCCAGCAACATCTGCACGAACCAGGCGCTCCTGGCCCTGGCCGCCTCGATCTACCTCGCCACGATCGGGCCCCACGGCCTGCGCGACGTCGCCGCCGGCGGCGCGGCTCGGGCGGCCGAGCTGGAGGCTGCGCTGGCGGACGCTGGAGCGCCCCGCCTCCACCGGGCACCGTACCTCAACGAGTTCGCCGTCCGCGTTCCCGACGCCGTGGCGATTCACCGCCGGCTGCTGGCCAAAGGCGTGCTGGCGGGCATTCCGCTGGCCGAGCTCGAGCCGGACGATCCCAGCCTGGCCGACGGCCTCCTCGTCTGCGCGACGGAGGTCACCACGCGTGGTGAGATCGCCCGCTTCGCCCGGGCGCTGGCCGCCGAGCTGGCCGGCGAACCTGCCGCGGAGCCCGCCGTGGCCGCTCGATGAGCGTCACCGGCCAGAAGCTCCAGCCCACGCTGTTCGAACGGTCGCGTCCGGGCCGCGGCGGGGACAAGATTCCCCACCCGCCCAAGGACGCCCTCGATCGGCTGCCGGCGGCCCAGCGTCGGACCAGGCCGCCGGCCCTGCCGGAGATGAACGAGCCGGACGTCGTCCGTCATTACGTCAACCTGTCCCAGCTCAACCACGCGATCGACACGGGCTTCTATCCGCTCGGCTCGTGCACGATGAAGTTCAATCCCAAGCTCAACGAGTGGGCCGCCCGGCTGCCCGGCTTTGCCGGCCTCCACCCGCTGGCCCCCGACGAGATCGCCCAGGGCACGCTCGAGCTGCTCTGGGAGCTGGAGCAGGCGCTCGCCGAGATCGCCGGGATGCGCGCGGTGAGCCTCCAGCCGGCGGCGGGTGCCCAGGGTGAGCTGACCGGGATTCTCATGATCCGCGCCTACCATCGGAGGCGGGGGGATCTGGCCCGGACGGAGGTCCTCGTCCCCGACAGCTCGCACGGGACGAACCCCGCCACGGCCACCATGGCCGGCTTTCGCACCATTACGATCCCGTCGGCGGCGGACGGGGGCGTCGACGTGGCTGCCTTCGAGGCCGCGCTGGGGCCGGCCACCGCGGCGGTCATGATCACCAACCCGTCCACCCTGGGGCTGTTCGAGTCGCGGATCGGGGAGCTGCTGGCGGCGGTCCACGAGGCGGGCGCGCTGGCCTACATGGACGGCGCCAACCTCAACGCCATCCTCGGCCGGTTCAAGCCCGGCGAGGCCGGCTTCGACGTCATGCACTTCAACGTCCACAAGACGTTCTCCACACCACACGGCGGAGGCGGGCCCGGCGCGGGCCCGGTCGGTGCTGGCGAGACGCTGCTGCCCTACCTGCCCAGCCCGCGCGTGCTTCGCGACGAAGACGGCACCTTCCGCCTGGAGCGCCCTGGCGAGCGACCGACCAGCATCGGCCGCCTGCGCAGCTTCGCCGGCAACACCGGCGTCCTCGTTCGCGCCTACACCTACATCGCTGCGCACGGGGCGAGCGGCCTGCGCCAGGTCAGCGACGACGCCGTGCTGGGGGCGAATTACCTGAAGAGCCGACTGGGCGGGACGTACGACATTCCGTACGATCGCGCCTGCAAGCACGAGTTCGTGGCATCGGCGGCGACGATCAAGAAGCAGACCGGCGTCCGGACGCTGGACATCGCCAAGCGTCTGATCGATCACGGCTTCCACCCGCCGACCATCTACTTTCCGCTCATCACGGCGGAGGGCATGCTCATCGAGCCGACCGAAACCGAGTCCGTGGAGACCCTGGATGCGTTCGCCGAAGCGCTCATCGAGATCGCCGACGAGGCGCATCGAGACCCAGCGACGGTTACGAGCGCCCCGCACACGGCGCCGGTGAGGCGCCTGGATGAGGCGGCGGCCGCCCGCCAGCCGAACCTGCGCTGGCGGCCGATGACCGGCACCGAGACGCCGTGTCCGGACTAGCATCGGCCGAGATGAACCTCCGCGCCAAATCCGCCGTATGGTGATAGTGGACGTGGGCGTTCTCGATGCCCATCATCCGGAGGCTGGATGACAGATCATCCCGCCGGGCATCCTGCCGAAGATCTAGCCGGGTGCCCGGACGACGAGCTCATCAGGCGCCTCCAGGCGGGCGACCTCGATGCGTTCGAGGCGTTGTTTGCGCGCTACCGGACGCCGATCTATCGGACGGCGTACGGAATGACCGGCGATCCGCACGTGGCCGAGGAAGTCCTCCAGGACACCTTCGCGCGGGCCTACCAGCGGCGCGCCGTGCTGCGCCCGGACGTCTCGCCGATGGGCTGGCTGCACAAGGTCGCCCTCAACCTGTGCTACTCGCGATTCGACCGGCGCCGGCTGGCTGCCGGTCCCATCGATGAGACCGTGGCCGGCCTGGTCCGCGATCGCGCCGGCGAGCCGGCCGAAGTCGTCGAACGAATGGAGCTTCGCGAGATCGTCCGGGATGGAATCGCCGCGCTGCCGGCGAAGCATCGCAGCGTGGTTGTCCTGTACTACCTGCACGATCTGTCGCTCCAGGAGACGTCGAGGCTGCTCGACATCCGATTGGGTACGGTGAAGTCCCGGCTCCATTACGCGCTCCGCAACCTGCGGCTCCAGCTCGAGGGCGACCGTCGTTTCGGCGGCGCCTACACGAGGCTGCCGGTGGAACGCGCCGCGGAGGCGGAGGTGGAGATCCCGTGATCGGCCACCTGGTCCCGCCTTGCCGTCGCCATCGTTCGGCGCTGCTGGACTTCGCTGCCGGCGGCGAGATCGAGCCACGCACGAGGGCCGCCCTCGCCCATCTGGAGATCTGCCGGAGGTGCGTGGTCGAGATCGAGCGGACGGCGCTGACAGTGGCCGCCATCCGGCGGGCCTTCCGGGAGGCGCGGCGGGCCGAGCCGCGGCCGGATGCGTGGCCACGCCTGCGATCCCGGGTGGCTCGGCCCCCCAGATCCGGTCGCCTGACATCGCCGTGGGGGGCACTGGCCGGCGCGGCCCTCGCCGCGGCGCTCTTCGCCCCGTACGCCCTCGGGCCCCGGCTCAACCCGTCGCTCGGAGGCGTGGGCGTCGACCCGAACATGATCGACGTGTCGGAGCTCATGCAGCGTGCCGATGAGGCCGCCGAGCGGCGGTTCCTGCGGGCGCTGCCCCGGGCGCCATCGACCACCGTGACAGGGTTCATGGCGGCCCCGAGACGAATCTACCCGGACGACTGGCGTCCACCGCCTCGAAGCCAGGTTCCTCCGCCCAGGATCGACTGAGGCGAATCGCGACGGAAGGAGGTGTGCGGCCGCGGCTACAGACAATTTGACACGGTTATGCCGCGTCCCCATAGTACGGGCAGCGCAGGGCCGCCCATGGCGATCACTGTCGTGATCCTTCGTCCTCCGTGCCGGAGGAGGCACCTCTGGACTGAGGAGTCTTCGTGAGTGACGAGGCGCGACGCGGCCGGCGGGCTCTGACCAACGGGAGATCAGGGTCAACGTACCCAGTTGGAGGACATTCATGCTGAAACGTCTATTCGGCGTGCTCGCGAGCGGCGCAATTGCCGTGGCAGCCTGCGGGCCTGCAGCGACACCGTCGCCGACCACTCCGGCTTCGGCCCCGGCCAGCGCCCCGGCGGAGTCGCCGAGCGCATCGGCCGCCGCCACGGTCGACCTGTTCGGGACGAAGTACGCCCCGAAGCAGGGCACCCCGGGCGGGACGGTCATCTTCTCGGACTGGCAGGAAGCCAACCTCTTCAACCCCTACTACTTCAACCAGGTCACCGAGGCGAACGTCAACACCGCGGTGTTCGACACCCTGGTCACCTCGACAAACGACTTCAAGTACGCGCCAAGCCAGGCCAAGGAGATCCCGACGCTCGACAACGGCGGGGTCAAGGCGCCCGGCGACAGCGGTGACGCGATGACCGTCACGTGGACCCTGCGCGACGGCCTGAAGTGGTCGGACGGCACGGACCTGACGTGCGACGACTTCAAGTTCACCCTCGGCTGGCTCATGGACAAGGCCACCGTCGGCCTGCCCGCGGGCAAGACCGGCTACGAGGACATCAAGGCCATCGACTGCACGGGCACGACGATGGTCTGGCACTTCACCAAGGTCTACGAGGGCTACATCACCCTGTTCGGGACCGGCGTCCTGCCCAAGCACTACATGGAAAAGATCAAGATCAAGGACGCGCTGACGGGCAAGGGCTACCTGGTCAAGGAGCTTCCCAAGGCTCCGGTCTCCGGTCCGTTCAAGTTCGAGTCGGCCACGCCCGGCCAGGAGCTTCGGCTGGCCCGCAACGACCAGTGGAAGAACAAGGACGGTCGCTCGGCTTACCTCGACTCGATCGTCTTCAAGTGGTACAAGGACGCCGATGCCATGATCGCCGGCTTCAAGGGCGGCGAGCATGACGTGGACACGGACCTCAACGACGCGGACGTCCCGAAGATCAAGGACCAGGGCCTCGCCGACCAGTCACTGGCGCTCGACTCGCTGACCTACGAGTTCCTTCGCCCGAACTGGAGCACGGACACCTGCTCACCGCGGGTGACCG
This sequence comes from Candidatus Limnocylindria bacterium, assembly GCA_035637675.1. GTDB lineage: Bacteria > Chloroflexota > Limnocylindria > Limnocylindrales > CSP1-4 > C-114. Next base: position 27,553 of record DASPWU010000045.1, read on the forward strand.
ATCGGGGCAAGGGCTGCCCGGTCTCCGATGCAGCGATCCGCACGGCTATCAAGTCTGCCATCGACAAGAACGCCATCAACACCCAGCTGCTGGGTGGCAATGCCGCGCTCGCGGAGACGAACGTCTCCCCGAACGCGTGGTTCTATGTCGCCCCGACCGAGACCTCCAAGCAGGACTTCGACGCGGCGAACAAGGCCCTCGATGACGGCGGCTGGGTCAAGGGCGCCGACGGCGTCCGGGCCAAGGGTGGCCTGAAGGCGAAGATCGAGATGTGCACGACGACCCGCCAGGTTCGCCAGGACACGCTCGCCCTCGTCTCCAGCTGGCTCAAGCAGGTCGGCATCGAGGCCGTCGTGAACGCGGTCTCACCGGACGACATCTTCGCCGCATACAACGAGTCGACGGACCAGACGCCGTGCGCGCTGTCGCGCTACAAGTACGACCTCGCAGAGCACGCCTTCTCGGTGCCGCTCGATCCAAACTCCAACTACCCCGTCTACCACTCGAGCCAGCTCGAGCCCGACGGAGCCAACGACGGCCATATCACGGATCCGGGTATCGACAAGGACCTCGAAACCGTCAAGAGCAGCGTGGACTTCGTCAAGGTGAAGGAGGCCATGGCCGACTTCCAGAAGATCTACGTCGAGAAGACGATCGAGATCCCGCTGTACTTCCGCAAGGAGGTCTACCTGGTCAACCCCAAGGTACAGAACTTCACCGGCAACCCGACGTCGACGGGCCCGCTCTGGAACGCTGCGGACTGGTTCCTCAGCCCCTCCTGATTGCAGCAGTCAACAACCCCTCGGGGCGTCATCGGCGCCCCGGGGGGTTTCGTCTATCCTGTGCGCGCAAGCATCGGCCGGGGCTGAACATCGTCAGGCGGTGAGTCCATGTCGAAGTACGTGATCCGCCGCGTGGTGCAGGCGATCCCTGTCCTGTTCGGGATCACGGTCGTCGTCTACCTCATCCTGCTGCTCGCACCGGGCGGGCCCACGGCTCGTTTCGCCAACAACCCGCGCGTGACGACCGAGGACCGCGAGGCGTTCAAGAAGGCCTGGGGCCTGGACCAGCCGCCGCTCATCCAGTACTGCCGCTGGATGGGTTTCTGCAATCCGGACAAGGGCGGCACCGTCCTGGGCATCCTGCCGCCGCCGGACGCGTTCCTTGGGCCGAACGGCTGGCCACATTTCCTGCCCACGCCGATCAGCGGTGGCACGAACGGCGTTCTGCATGGCGACTTCGGGGTATCCATCGAGACCGGCGAGGACGTCTCGGCCCGGATCGCGCGGGCCGCCCTGCCCACGTTCATCCTGGTCGGCCTGGCCCTCGTCATCTGGATCCTCGCCGCCCTGCTGATCGGGGTGAACGCGGCCCTGAGACGCTACTCGTTCTTCGACCAGGCCGCGACCGTCTTCGCCTACGTGGGCTACGCCATGCCCACGTTCTGGCTGGGCATCATGCTCATCTTCACGTTCGGCGGGCCGGGCCTGAACATCCTGCCCGTCAGCGGCATGACGAACACCCGACTATCGCCGCCGTTCGGGTCAGACTCGTATTGGACGTACTTCGGCAAGCACACGGTGGACGCCCTGTTCGACATCGGGCGGCACCTGATCCTGCCCGTCTTCACGCTCGTCGTCGTGAACATCGCCGGCGACAGCCGGTTCATCCGGGCGAGCATGATCGACGCGCTCGGCCAGGACTACGTCCGGACCGCCCGGGCGAAGGGGCTGCCGGGGCGGGTGGTGACGTTCAAGCACGCGCTGCGCAACGCACTGCTGCCCGTCGTCACGAACATCGGCCTCGAGATCCCGTTCCTGTTCACGGGAGCGATCGTGACCGAGACGATCTTCAGCTGGCCCGGGATCGGCTCCCTGACGATCGGCGCCACTCGGGCGTTCGACTACCCCACGCTCATGGGCCTGCTGCTCGTGACCTCGTTCCTCGTGGTCATGGCCAATCTCGTCGCTGACATCCTCTACGCCGTCGTCGATCCCCGGATCAAGTACTGAGGTCGACATGAGCCAGCAGCTTCCAGGGGTGTTCACGGAGCCAGTCGTTGAGGAGGTCGAGCGCCGGGCGGAGGTGGCCGGCGTCGACTACGAGATCACCCTGCAGTCGCTCAACCAGTGGCAGCTCGCCTGGCGCAAGTTCAAGAAGCACCGCCTGGCCATCGTGGGCCTGGCGATTCTTGGCTTCCTTATCACCGTGGCCATCCTGGGTCCAATCATCGTCCCGTTCGAGTTCAACAGCATCCCAAAGCCGGACGTGGCAGTCCCGAGAGGTCGCCCGCCGTCCCTGGCCCATCCCTTCGGCGAGACGGGCGGGCTGCAGCGCGACGTCCTCCTGCTCGTCATCAACGGCGCGCGGACGTCGCTCTTCGTTGGCTTCAGCAGCATGGCGATCGGCGTCGTGTTCGGGACGATCGTCGGCTCGATCGCCGGCTACGTCGGTGGGTTCGTGGACAACGTGCTCATGCGCGCGGTCGACGTCATGCTCAGCCTGCCACTCCTGTTCGTCATCCTCGTCGCCAGCCGGTTCTTCGGCAACGGCAACGTCTTCCTCATCGTGTTCATCTTCGGTCTCTTCAGCTGGCAGGCGATCAGCCGCCTCGTGCGCAGCCTCTTCCTGTCGATCCGGGAGCAGGAGTTCGTCGAGGCGGCCAGGGCCGTGGGGGTGACCGACCGGCGGATCATCTTCCGCCACATCCTGCCCAATGCGTTCAGCCCGATCGTCGTGTCAGCCAGCCTGCTGGTAGCAGTGAACATCGTCTACGAGGCGTTCGTCAGCTTCCTGGGCTTCGGGATCAACCCGATCTACCCGACCTGGGGCAACATCCTGACGAACGCGCTGACGTTCCTGCTCCAGGGCAACTGGTGGTGGCCGTTCTTCCCCGGGCTGATGATCATCCTCACCGTCCTGTCGGTGAACTTCGTGGGTGACGGTCTGCGCGACGCACTCGATCCGCGGTCGCGGGCATGACCCAGACCCAGGTGGTCGCCGGCGTGGGGGTACCGCCACCGTCGGAGGTTCTGCTCGAGGTCCGGAACGTCAAGACCTATTTCCACGTGATGGACGGCACCGTGCCGGCGGTCGACGGCATCAGCTTCACCCTGAAGCGCGGCGAGACGCTTGGGATCGTCGGCGAATCCGGCTCCGGCAAGAGCGTGACCGCGCTCACGATCATGCGCCTTCTCGAGACGCCGCCCGCGGAGATCGTGGACGGCGAAGTCTGGTTCGACGGGAAGGAGATCCTGTCGATGCCGATGGAGCGCATG
>DASPWU010000046.1:0-4449 GCA_035637675.1 Candidatus Limnocylindria bacterium
TGTGAAGTCGAGCAGGCGGAAGGTGACCTCCCACTTCGCGTCCACGGACGACTCGCGGACGCCCCGGTCGATCGACGTCACCAGCTCGTCCCAAGAGTCGGGGCCGAGACTGAGCGGTGCTCCCGAGCTCGGAGCGGTCGAGCTCGGAGCGGTCGAGCTCGGCGCGGTCGAGGGGCTTGGGCCGTCATTCGACGGCGCAACCTCGTTACCTCCCGAGGCGAGCAACCCGGCGGCCCAGGCACCGCTCTCGGCGAAGGCCGGATCGCCGCTCAGGCCGACATCGAGGATGCAGTCCGCGAGGAACGGCTCGTTCTTTACGCCGGCCGCGCGGCACGTTGCTTCGGCGCGTTGTCGCGTCGCGGCGTCGAGGGAGTCGGCCCCGACGTACCCATCGGGATTGCCCGTCTCGAGGTCCGCAGGATCGCCGGGGTCGAAGTCGAAGAACGACGCACCCGCGGCAACGCGCCAGCTCGCGCCGAATTCCCTGTACAGGAAGTCGACATCGAGCTTGGCGGGATCGCGGCGCCGCCCGTCGTGCGTGACGAGGTCGTTGCTCGGGTCACCGTCCGCGTTGCCCAACAGGCCGCTGAGGTCCCCGCGCAACGCCGGCGCGACCGTCACCGCGAGGTCGAGCCATGTGCCGCCCTGGACCTCCAGGGTGCTTCCGTCAGGCCAGGTCAGGCGCCATCCGTCCGCCAGTGCCTCGATCCGGCCACCACCGGACAGGTTGACGCGGGACTCCCGCACGATGGCGCCATCGACGCGAAGCAGCGGACCGTCTTTGGTCGCGTACACCCCGGCGCGGTGGTCGCCCACCCTTGCGGCGACGGCCCGATTGATGCTCACCGGCGCGGATCTGTACCGCCGCTGGCGGACCTGGATCGCGAAGGCGCCGTCACTCGACTGAGCGAGCAGGAACTCGCCCCCAGCCTGGAAGTCGTAGTGGAGGCCGTCGAGGGTGATGAGGTGGGGATCGCCGCTGCTCAAGCCGGCGATGCGACCGCCGGCCGCGCCAGCGATCGCGCCGGCAGGCACGTCGAACTGGCGCGGCCGTGTCTCGGACGACCCAGGGCCGTCCGGACGCGAGCCCGGCGCAAGCCATGGCCAGCCGAGAATCGCGAGCAGCGCGCCGGCACCCAGCGCGAGTCCTGCTCCCGCGCGCGGCGGGATCCTTACGGGGGGCCGGTAGCCCTTCTCCTTCTTGATGGGCTTCGGCCCGGGCTTCGCGGCTTCCACCGGTGGGCGCGGCCACCGTGGCCGCTCCGCGGGCGAACCGTCCGGCAAGACGCCGTCCTTGGGCAGCGACGAGACTATCTCCTCCGTTTCAGCCGGCGGCGTTCCGTCATATGGGGCAGGGCTCTCCGGCAACCCGCCGCCAGGCTTCGCATCCGGGTTGAGCCATGAGATCTCGCCCGGCGGCACTGCCGGCTCGTCCACGACCACCAACGGCGGCGTGTAGCCGAAGCTCGGCTGGCCCGGCGGGACCTGTGAATCGGGATGCAGCCAGGTGATCTTCGCCGGTGGGTCCAGGGGATCGGCCGGCGTGGATGGCGGCGGCGGCGCGCTCTGCCCGATCGGCTTGTCAGCGAGCGGCGGCTTGTCCGGTCCGAACTGGTCGGTTGGCGGGGGCGTGTCGGGTCCGGGCATCTGGCTTCACGTCCAGGAGGCGTGGCCCGGCAGGCCACCGATGAACTCGTCCATTCCGGAATCCGCCTTTCCTGCGCTGGCCACCACGTGGCAGTGGCGGAACCGTAGGCTCGACGGTGGAACCTGCCATCGGGGCTGGACCCGAATCCCGGAGTGCAAGATTTGAGGGATTTCCCTCTAGGAACCGAACCGTCAACGTGGCAGCATCGGGCAGTGGCGCAGACCGTTTTGATCGTCGATGACCATGCCGGCTTTCGGTCGTTCGCACGCGTCTTCCTCCAGTCGGCCGGATACACGGTCGTGGGCGAAGCGGCCGACGGTCGGGACGCGTTGGTGGCAATCGACCGGCTGCAGCCCGACGTCGTTCTGCTGGATGTCCTCCTCCCCGACCTGGACGGGTTCGAGGTCGCTCGGCAGATCCTCTCCGGAAGGCGGAGGCCGGCGGTCGTGTTGACCTCCACGCGCGATCTCAGCGACTACGGTCACCGGGTCGCCGACAGCGGCGCGCGAGGGTTCATTGGCAAGGCCGATCTGAGCCGCGAGAGATTGGAGGCACTCCTGTGGGGTGACGCAAGCCGCCCAGCGTAGGCGTGGACCGAGCCGCCGGATGTTCCTGGCGATCGCCGTTGCGGGGATCGCCGTAGGCGTTGTCGCCGAGTGGGTCGCGGTTGTCGGCTTCTATCGGTATTCGGAAATCGACGTCCTGCGGGACATCAGTGTCGGCTGGGCGTTCATCGCGGCCGGCCTCGTCGCAGGGTGGCGCCGCCCCGACAGCCGTGTGGGCAAGCTCATGATGGTGGTGGGCTTCACCTGGTTCATTGGCAATTTCGGGTCGACCGGCATCATGCCGATTGCGCCAATCGCGGGGTCGCTCCAGGGGCTGCAGGGCGGATTCCAGACTTGGTTGATCCTGGCCTATCCGACGGGGCGCGTGGCCGATCGTCTGGATCGGGCCGTCATCGTCGGGACGTTCGTCGCCATCGTCGTGGCCGCCGTGCTCGAGCTGGTCACATTCGATCCCTCGAGCGCGGTCGAGTGTCCCTGCCCCGACAACCCGTTCCTGCTGGTCCAGGACCCGGACATCGGCATGGCCATCAGCAGTCTCCTGAGCCTCAAGCTCGTCGTCTTGGTGACGGCCCTGCTTGCGGTCCTCGCCCGACGCTGGCGACGTTCGACGCCGACGGCACGAAAGATGCTGGCACCCGTCTGGTTCGCAGCCACGGCCATCGCGATGACGACGCTGGGTACCGAAGTGGCTATGCGGCTCGGCCTCGACTTCTGGACCGCGGCGAATATCGGTCAGGCAATGCAGATCGCAGTTCCGTTCGCGTTCCTGGCAGGCTTGCTGCGATCGCGACTGGCGCGCGCCGGCGTGGGCGACCTGCTCATCGAGCTCTCGAACTTGCCCTCGTCACGCACCATCCGGGATGCGCTCGCACGGACGCTGGGCGATCCCACCCTCCAGATCGCCTACGCGGTAGGCGCAGGCGGCGCCTACGTGGACGACCAGGGCCAGCCCGTCGAGATCCCACAGGCATCCGGCCGCGCAACGACTGAGCTGACGCACCGGGGGCAATCCGTCGCGTTGCTCGTCCATGATCCGGCCCTGAACGAGGACCCGGGCCTGGTCGAGGCGGCAGGAGCCGCGGCTCGGTTCGCCATCGAGAACGAGCGGCTGCAGGCCGAGTTGCGGGCGCAGCTCCAAGAGGTCCGAGCCTCGCGCGCGAGGCTCGTCGAGGCGGGTGACACGGAACGTCGCAGAGTCGAGCGCGACCTGCACGATGGGGCTCAACAGCGACTAGTCACGCTCGCGCTGGCGCTGCGAATGGCTCGTGAGCGGGCGGGAGCGGGAGGCGATCCAGCGCTGAGCGGGCTCCTCGACGAGGCGGCGGCCGAGCTCAGCACCGCGCTCGTCGAGCTCCGCGAACTCGCCCGAGGGATCCACCCGGCGATCTTGACGGAAGAGGGCCTGGGTGCTGCAGTCTCCTCGCTCGCGAACCGATCCGCGCTCCCGGTTCGCGTCGCAGTCGCGGCGGGGCGATTCCCGGCGCCCGTGGAGGCAACTGCGTACTTCGTGGTCTGCGAAGCCCTCGTGAATGTGGCAAAGCATGCCGACGCGACGGAGGCGTCCGTGTCCGCCCAGCGCGTTGACGGACGACTCCGGATCGAGATCGCCGACGACGGGAAGGGTGGAGCGACCACCGCGAGGGGGTCGGGGCTGCAGGGCCTCGTCGACCGGGTCGCGGCGCTCGGCGGAACGCTGCGGTTGGAGAGTCCACCGGGAGCCGGCACGGTGGTCGTGGTGGAGATCCCGTGCGAATAATCGTGGCCGACGACTCGGCGCTCTTCCGCGAAGGCCTTGCCCTCGTGCTCGCTCGCGATGGTGCCATGGTTCGACAAGCGCCCGATCCCGCGGTCCTGCTCGATCTCGCCGAGCACGAGCCTCCCGATCTCGCGATCGTCGACGTACGAATGCCACCGACCTTCACGACCGAGGGTCTGGTCGCCGCGCTCGAGCTGCGGAGCAAGCTCCCCAAGGTCGGCGTTCTCGTCCTGTCTCAGTACGTGGAGACACGGCATGTCGAGCGATTGCTCGGCGACCGGCCCGAGGGGACGGGCTACCTCCTGAAGGATCGCGTGGCGAACGTGGACGAATTCGCCGACGCCGTTCGGCGTGTCGCGGCGGGTGGCACCGTCGTCGAGCCCGAGCTCGTCGCCCAGCTCCTCGGCCGGCGCCGGCGACATGGGCCGCTGGACGAGCTGACCTCGCGAGAACGCGAGACCCTCGCGTTGATGGCGGAG
>DASPWU010000047.1:0-20014 GCA_035637675.1 Candidatus Limnocylindria bacterium
GCGCCGGTGAACACGCTGGGCATCCGTCGCATCATGTTCGCCGTCGACGACATTGAGGACGTCCTTGGCCGCCTGCGTACCCACGGCGCCGAGCTCATTGGCGAGGTGGCGCAGTACGAGGACAGCTATCGGCTCTGTTACATCCGCGGCCCCGAGGGCATCATCGTCGCACTGGCCGAGCCGCTCAACTGAAGCCTCGATGGATAGCCGGTGCGACGGGGCAGCCTGGCTGGGTTGAGATCAAGCCAGCTGGCTGGCCAGTTCCTCCTAGGGCTCGGCGGACGCGGCGGCTAGCGCGCCACGCGGTAGCGGAGGTAGACGACGCTCGAGCTGAAGGTGCGGGTCTCGACGAGTTCGAGATCCACCCGGCGCTCGCGCCGGGGAAAGAACGGGGTGCCACCGCCAACCAGCACCGGGTAGACCATGGCCCGGTATTCGTCGATCAGATCCAAGGCGGCCGCCTCGGCGGCGAGCGTCGCGCCGCCGATCGCGATGTCGCCCTCCCCCTGCTCGGCTCGCAACCGCTCGATCTCCTCCGCCAGGCCGCCGGAGGCGAGGCGGGCATTGCCCTGCACCGCCGACAGGGTGGTGGAGAACACCACCTTTGGGAGCGGATTCCAGAGCGCGGCCCACTCGAGCTCTGCGTCGTCGAGCGATGGATTCTGGCCGGCCGTCTCCCAGTACAGCATCGTCTCGTACAGCCGTCGTCCCAACAGGTGGACGCCGACCCCTCGTATCTCGTCGATCCAGAAGCGAAAGACGTCCGCGTCCGGCGCCGTCCAGTCGAAGCCGCCGTCCGGCCCGACGATGTAGCCGTCAAGCGAGACGCCCATCGAGTAGGTCACGCTGCGCATCGGACGTCCTCCTCGGTAACGGGTTCGACGATACGAGGGCCGGGCGCCGCAGGACTTATCGCGGCTCGCCGAATTTTCTGCCCTGCCCTTGCGGCCAAGCGGCCTATCTGGCAGCCGGCCTCCTTCGGGCTCACCCCCAGCCTCGACCTACCAACCGTCCCTGACGCACAAGGATCGGCCCGAACCGAGAGTTCCAGCGAGTGTCGGCGTGAAGGTCACCCTCGCGCAAGCCGTGACCACCGTGCCGCGACACGAAACGACTCAGCTCGATCGGCCGATCCTGCCGGTGACGTCACGGGCGGTTCCGACGGCACGTCACAGCGGGCGATTCCATAGACAGGACGCCGGTTGAAAGGGAGCCTCCGCGCGTGAACGCTCAAATGCGGCGCTTGCCGGTGGGCCGGGTCCTCATCGGTGCCGGGGTGGTGCTCGTGGCTGCCGTCATGGTGACGGGCCTCACCAGCGGGCTGATCGTAGGGGCGGGTCCCCGCGGAGAAGGCTGCCGACTGTTCATTGGTGAGGCCGTCGACGGGGTTGCCTGGTCACCGGACGGCAGCCTTCTCGTCGTGAGGACCCGAACAGCCGAAGGCCTCGACGATGGCTACGTGGGCCTTCGGGTCTTTCGCTGGCCGGGCATGGACCTGGTGAGCCAGGTCAAGGGGAATTGGTTCGCGACGGGCGAACACATCGTCGAGCCCTCCTCCTTCTCCCCCGGGCTCACCGTTTCGTCGCGCGGCATTCTCGCCGGACCTACCGCGCGGGATCGCTGGAGATCCAACCAGCTTTGCGTGCTCGACGAGGGCGGTTCCTCGGCCGACGTGGAGCCGTGACCAGCGACCCGGTCGTCAACGCTGGAGTCCATACATGACACCTGCCAGGTGGTTCGTGCGCGATCATGGCAGGCGATGGACCCGATACCGCCCGAGGCGCTCCTGGCCGGCTACCCGGAGCCCATGCAAGCCATCGCCGAGCGGCTGCGTGCGATCGTCCGGCGTGCCGTGCCCGACGCCGTCGAAGCCGTCCGGCCGGGCTGGCGCCTGATCGGCTACGACGTTCCCGCCGGCCGGCGAGGATCGGCCTATTTCTGCTGGGTCGCTCCCGAGCATGAGCACGTCCACCTGGGATTCGAGTACGGCATCTTCATGGTCGACCGCGACGGAGTTCTCATCGGAAAGGGCATCACCCGCAAGGTTCGGTGGGTGACCCTGCGCGAGTCGGATCCCATCGCGGAGGCGCAGCTCTTGGAGCTCGTACGGGAGAGTGCGCGGGTGGCGCTTCTGCCGCGATCGGAGCGGCTCATCGGCGTCCTGGACCGCGAGGCCGGGCCCGCCGACTCCTCGCCCGTGTAGCAGGGCCAGGACCCGCCGGTACCTCCGGCCGGATGCGCCCGAGACAGGCCCGTGGGAAACTTGAGCTCCGGCCCGCCCGCGGAGCAATCTCGCCGCGAGGCCGCCGCAAGCTCAGAGGGTTCACCGATGCGGGCTCGCCTTGGCCGTTGGCTCCGCGCCCACCGTGGGCGCGTGGCGCTGGCGGGCGTCATCGGGGCGTCCGCACTGGCCCTCGCGATCCTCGTCACACGCCCGCCCGCGTCTCCGGTCACCAACCCACCGCCGGGCCAGCCGTCGTTCACCTACCGGACGAGCTGGACGTTCCCGGAGCTCACCCGCGCCCTCGGGGCCGGCGAGGTGATCGCGATCAGCACGGCCTCGGCCGGCAGCGCGGTCGAGGGACCTGCCGGGACGGAATCCGCCGCCGGATTGCTCGTCGCCAAGACCACCTCGGGGTCCGTCATCCCGGTCAGAGCCGGCGTGCCGACGACCGAGGCGGTTGAGGCCCTGCGCGCCCTCGGCTACGAGCGCCTGCTCACGCGAGAGGCCATCGACGTGCAGGGTTCCTCGGCGGCGCAGTCGAGCCAGACGAACCCGTACCTGGCGCTCGGAATCACCCTCCTCGTGGCGGGCCTGTTCATCGTCCTCATCATCCGCCTGTTCCGGGGACGCTCGACGGAAGAGCCGTCCCGCTGGCGGTCGGTCGGCGGCGCCGGCCCGGCCGAGGCGGGCAGCGGCTACCGGCCCCAGGTTCGCCTGGCCGACGTCGCCGGCGTCGACGAAGCGAAGCTCGAGCTGACCGAGACGATCGAGTTCCTCCGGGCCCCCGCGCGATTTGCGGCGGTCGGCGCGAAACCCGTTCGCGGCGTCCTCCTGTACGGCCCGCCCGGCACGGGCAAGACGATGCTCGCCAAGGCGGTCGCCGCCGAGGCCGAGGTGCCGTTCTTCGCCGCATCCGGGTCGGACTTCGTCGAGAAGTTCGTGGGCGTCGGAGCCTCCCGAATCCGCTCGCTCTTCGCGGCCGCCCGCAAGGCCGGCAAGGGCGTCGTGTTCATCGACGAGATCGATGCGATCGCCAAGCGCCGCGGCGGTGTCAACAGCCACGACGAGCGCGAGCAGACGCTCAACCAGCTCCTGGTCGAGCTCGACGGGTTCGGTCCCAACGAGAACGTGGTGGTGATCGGCGCGACCAACAGGCTGGACGTCCTGGATGCGGCGCTGCTGCGGCCAGGCCGCTTTGGCCGCAAGGTGCACGTTCCGTTGCCCGACCGGGAGGACCGCCTTGAGATCCTGACCGTCCATGCCGGCGGGAAGCCGCTGTCGCGGTCCGTCGACCTTGCCGCGGTCGCGCGCAAGACCTACGGCTTTTCGGGGGCGATGCTGGCCGATCTGCTCAACGAGGCCGCCATCCTGACCGCACGCGATGATCGCAGCGAGATCGAGCCCGACGACGTCCAGCGAGGCTGGCTGAAGGTCGCGGTCGGCAGCAGCCGCGTTCGCTCGATGGATGAGCGGGAGCGAAGCATCATCGCCGCCCACGAGGCCGGCCACGCAGTCTGTGGATTGCTCGTCGGCGAGCGCCGGCGAGTCGAGGAGATCAGTCTCTATCAGCACGGCGAGGCGCTCGGCATCACCGTCTCCTCCTCTGAGGACAACGACCTGCCGGCCGAGTCGGACCTGCGCGCCAGGCTGGTTGCGCTCATGGGCGGCCGGGTCGCGGAGGAGCTGCTGTTCAGCGACGTGACCGGCGGCGCCTCGAATGACTTCGAGCAGGCCACCTCGCTGGCCACCACGATGGTCAGCCGGCTGGGCATGGGCCGTGACCCGGAGGACCGCGAACGAGGGGCGACCGGCCGGGGGAAGCTGTCGGCATTCGTCCTCGGCGACGGCCGTGACTCTCATGACGGCCTGCCGTCCGACGTGGCCTCGGCACAGACCCGGGCAACACGGGCGATCCTCGATGACGCATACGCCCGCGCTCGCGAGCTGCTGCTCGGCCGGATGGAGCTCCTGGGCGCGGTGGCCGGATACCTGTACGAGCACGAGCGGATGACCGGCGATGACCTGGACGCCGTCTATTCCGGAGAGCTCGGGCCGGCCGACCCGTACGGCTGGCGGCACGTCTCAGCCAAGCCGCGGGCGTGGGAGGAGATCGGCCCGCTCTTCAGGGCCGAGCCGGCGCTCGTGCTCGTCGGCCCGTCCGGACCGGCCCTGCCCGCCCGCGACCGCCGGCGCGGCGGCTGGAACAAGCTGCGCCGGGCCATTCCCCGGCCGGTCCACCGGCTCCTCCGCGAGGTGGTCACCCGGATCGAGGCGGACGACGAGGGTGCGCCCACGGCCTGAGGAAGGACTGGCGGCTACGACCGTGGGAGCCAGGTAGCGACGCTCAACCGCAGGATCGGGGCGTCGATCAGGCCGATCGATCCGTCCGGACCGACGGAGACGTGCGCGTCGAGAGCGGCCTGCAGACGTCGATCCTTCGGGCCATCCGGCGCGACCCACGTCTGGCGGCGCAGGGAGGCCAGCGCTTCATCACGGCTTCCGAAGAACCGCTCCATCCGGTCCACGGTCCGCACGTCGGGCTCCCGCCCGCGGGCGTGCAGGAGGTCGACGAACGCGGGCATCGCCGGCAGCGGGATCCTGGCTTCGCCGTGGACGATCGGCCAGTACGCCTCGGCCAGCGCGGCCGGCGTCCGATCGGTCATCACCGCCACGCACAGCCGGCCGGCCGCGGCCTCCATCGCATCCAGGAACGGCCCGATCGCCTCGATGTCGTAGGCCACGTGCGCGATGAGAGCGACGTCGGCGGAAAGGTCCTGAGACTCGGGCAGGTCGGCCGCCGGCAGAGGCCAGCGTCCATCGATGACCCGGACGTTGTCGATCCCGTGCTCGGCCATCCCCGCCCGAAGGCCGGCGAGCATCGTCGGCGAGGGGTCGACCGCGATCACCTCGCGCACGATGAGCGCCAGCGGCAGGGCGTAGCGGCCCGCCCCCGCTCCGATGTCGAGCCAGGTTTCGCCTGGGCGGGCGAGGCGGCGAAGCTCGGCCAGGGCCGGGTCGTCCGCGTCCGAGCGGCGGGGATCGACCACGAACAGCGAGCTCGTGGCTGCGTAGAAGTCGCCGTCCGCCACCTCCCGGACCCGATCCACCTGGGCCCGGTTCGCGCGGACGCGGTGGGCCCACTCGACCAGCGCGAGGTCGGCCGGCGTGTCGACGTCGGGATTGCCACCCTCGACCGGCACCTCCGCCACCAGCTCCGGCCGCGCCGCGATGAGCGGACCCATCCCCCGGTCCCCGGTCACCTCGTCCGCGAGCGGCCAGGCGGCCCGCAGCAGCAGCGCGGGGTTGGGGCCGCCACCGTCCGCGTAGCGGGGAACGACGATCGTGCGCCCCGGCGGAACTTCGCCGGCCAGCAGCGCCGCGATGACGTCCGTCCGGACGAGCGGCTGGTCGGCGAGCAGCACGAGGGCTGCCTGGACTTCCGGCTCCGTGCCCCTCAGGGCCGCCAGGCCGATGCGCAGCGAGCTCGACAGCCCGTCTTCGGGGCGCGGGTTGCGCACCACCCGGACGCTGGCCAGGTCGAGGCCCGCGCCGGCCGGCACGGCGCCTTCCCCGAGGACGACGACCACCGGGCCAAGGCCGGCCGCCTTCGCTGTATCGATCACGTGGGCGAGCATCGGCCGATCCCCGAGCCGCGCGACGATCTTTGGCGAGCCGAACCGGGTGGCGGCTCCGGCGGCGAGGATCAGCCCCGCGACCCGCTCGGCGGGCAGCATCGCGGCCGGGCCCGGCCTACCGCGCGGCGCCGGTCGGTCTCGGCTCGGCGGCGGCCCGTCCCGGCTCGACGGCGGCCCGTCCCGGGTCCAGATCGGCTCGCTCCGCCCCGCCGGCCGGTCCGGTGTCGGTGGCCTGGCGAGCCTCCGCGTCGACCTCAGCCTCGTCGTCGCCGGTCGCCGACATGGCGTGTTCGTGCATCGGCGTGCCCGTGCCGCCGTGCCTGGCGGCGACGATCTCGGCGAGGATCGCCAGGGCCGTCTCGGGCGGGGTGCGGCCACCCAGGTCGAGCCCGATCGGACCGTGGAGCCGGGCGAGCTCGGAACGCGAGATGCCGGCCGCCAGGAGCCGCGACCGCCGATCCGCCTGGGTCTTGCGCGAACCGACGGCCCCGACATAGCGGCAGCCGCGCCGGAGGGCCTCGATGATCGCGGGCTCGTCGAATTTCACATCGTGGCTGAGGACCGCCACCGAATCCGCCGGTCCCAGCCCGATCTGGTCCGCGATCTCGTCGGGCCAGCCGACGACCAGGCGGTCCACATCGGGGAAGCGTTCGGCCGTGGCGAATGCCGCGCGGCCGTCGACCACGACCGTCTCGAAGCCGACCTCACGGGCCATGCGCACGAGTGGGATGGCGACCTGCACCGCGCCGACCACCACCAGCCGGGGCCGAAGCGGGAACGCCTCCACGAACCACTGCCGATCTCCCACGGCCACGGTGAGCGACGTGCCCCGGGCCAGCGCATCGCTGGCCGCCCGGATCAGCTCCGCGTCCAGCGCCGGATCGCCGGTCGTGCCGTTCAACCGGCCGTCCTCGGCCACGACGAGTGGCGTGGTCGGCGCGCTTCCCGCGCCGGGATCGTGAGACCCGAACGCGGGCGGCGGCGCGTCGGCCGGCAGCTCTGTGAGCACCGCGGAGCCGTGCTCATCGTCCGCCGCGGCAGCCGCGACGGCCGCCGGCACGGCCGGCTCGACGAGGACGTCGATGGTCCCGCCGCAGGCGAGACCGACGTCCCATGCCTGCTCGTCGCTGATCCCGTAGCGGATGACCCGAGCGTGGCCGTCGGCCAGTGCCCGCTCGATCTGCTCGTGAGCCGCGCCCTCCACGCAGCCGCCGCTCACCGATCCGGCCAGCCGACCACCTGCGGCGCCAAGCAGGACGGCGCCTTCCGGGCGCGGCGCGGAGCCGAACGTCCGAACGACGACGGCGCGCCCGACCGCCAGGCCCTCGTCCTGCCAGGCATGGAACGTGTCGATGAGCTCGCGCATTCGTGCGTCTCCTCAGCGGAGCGGTCGAGCCGCGGTCGAGATGGCGGCCCCATCGTTGAGGCTTCGCGGCGCGCCGTTGCTCGGACGCCCTCCTCCCGGGCCGGGGCGACGGGCTCCTGCCAGTCGATCGTGGACCGAGACGCCAACCCGCCGCGGTCGGCCGAGCAACCGGGCGTGGGGCGACGAGCGCTCGGCCAGGAGCTCGCCCAGGCGCTCGAGGCTGCCCAGCGTGCCGGCCGCCACGAAGTCGTCGATGAACGGATAGGCCGCCTTCATGCCGGCCGCCAGCGGCTCGTAGCCCTGGGCGCCGGCGAGCGGATTCAGCCAGATGAGCCGGTGGCAGTTTCGCTGGAGGCGGGCCGTCTCGGCCGCGACGAGCAGGGGATCGCCCCGATCCCAGCCGTCGGACACGACGATCACGATGCCGCTCGTGCGCAGGACCCGTCGGGCCCAGCGCAGGTTGAATTCGCGGAAGCTGTCGCCGATGCGCGTGCCGCCGGCCCAGTCGGTCACGGTCTCGGAGACGCGCCGCAGGGCGGCATCCCGATCGCGGGTACGGAGCAGCCGGGTCACGCGAGTGAGTCGTGTGCCGAAGACGAACGATTCGGTCCGGACTCGGTTGGACGCCGCCAACGCCTGGATGAACCGGAGCAGCAGGCGGGACTGCCGCTCCATGGACCCGCTGATGTCGCACAGGACGACGATCTGGCGGGGACGCCGCACCGGCCGGCTCCAGACCCAGTCGAGCGCCTCGCCACCGGTCGCCAGGTTGCGCCGGAACATCGCCCGAGGCGCGACCCGGCGGCCACGATGATGGAGCTCCTGCCGCCGCGTCCGCCGCCGCTCGAGGCGCGGGGTCAGGAGGTCGATCAGCCGCTCGGCGTCGCGCAGCTCGGCGCTGGTCATCCGGTCGAAGTCGCGGTGACGCAGCACCTCGGCGGCGCTGTACGCGTCGGGCGCGATGACGAACCCGTCGATCGGCTCGCCGTCCTCCTCGTCCTCGCCCCCGGCCGCCACCGGCATGCCGACGGTCTGGACCAGGGCCTGCTCCGAAGGCCCGTCCTGGGATCCCTCGGCCTCGTCGCCCGCCGGGTCGCCGAGCTGCGACGCAGGGGCCGGGAGCGGCCCGTCCGACCACGGGAGCTCCTTCCCGCGGCGGCGCCAGAAGCGTTCGAACGCCGCGTCATACGGCTCTCGCTCGTCCCGCCGCCGGACGAAGATCGCAGCCCCCGCCCAGCGGACCTGTTCCCGGTCGCCCAGGTCGACCAGGGTCAGCGCCCGGGTGAAGTCGATCACCGCCCCCAGGTCGACGCTCAGCCCGGCCGTCCGCAGGCTCCGGGCAAAAACGACCGCCTGCCGGAGCATTCGGCCGCCGTCGATGTCCACGGGGCCGGTCGCCGTTTCCACCCAGCGGCCGGCATGCCCATCAGCCACCCGCGGCAACCTCCTCGAGCATGGCGGCCGCGCTCGCGCCGCGGACGCGCCGGACGTCCTCTTCGTACTTGAGCACCACCCCAAGCGTCTCGTCGACGAGCGCCGGCCGAAGCTCCCGGGCGCCGAGGGCCAGCAGCGCCGCCGCCCAGTCGAGGGTCTCGGCCACTCCCGGCACCTTGGTGAGATCCGCCTCCCGGAGGCGATGGACGAAGGCCACGACCTCGGCCGCAAGCCGCTCGGGCGCCGCGGGCACCCGGGTCAGCACGATCTCCAGCTCCCGGTCCCGGTTCGGATAGTCGATCCAGTGATACAGGCAGCGCCGCTTCAGGGCGTCGTGGACCTCCCGCGTGCGATTGGACGTGAGCACGACAACCGGCGGGACCTCGGCCCGGATCGTGCCGATCTCGGGCACCGTGATCTGAAAGTCGGACAGGATCTCCAGGAGATAGGCCTCGAACTCCTCGTCGGCGCGGTCGATCTCGTCGATGAGGAGCACCGGCGCCAGCCCGTCGGCGCTCTCGAGCGCCTGCAGCAGCGGCCGCCGGATGAGGAACTCGGGACCGAAGATGCCGCGGCCGTCACCGACGTCCCCGCGTGCCTCACGCAGCCGGATCTCGAGCATCTGGCGCGGGTAGTTCCACTCGTAGACTGCGCTCGCGACGTCGAGCCCCTCGTAGCACTGGAGGCGGATGAGACGGGTCCCCAGGCTGGCCGCCAGGACCTTGGCCAGCTCCGTCTTGCCGACGCCGGCCTCGCCCTCCAGGAGCAGCGGCCGGCCCAGTTCGAGTGCGAGGAACACCGCCGTCGCGAGCGACCGGTCGCAGATGTAGCCGCGATCGCGGAAGCTGCCCTGGATCGCCTCGATCGAGCGTGTTTCGGGCGGGCGAGTTGCGCGCAGCTTAGTTTCGCCGGCCAGGCGGGCCTCGTTCTCGCTCACCCGCCGAGTCTACACGTCGACCGCCGCCCGCCCCGCCACTCGGTCCACCGCGCACCCAGTGGCTCCGGCTTGCCCTCTCCCAAGTCCGTGACAATTACGAATGAGGCTCGTCGGCCGGGCGGTTCAGACAGCGCCAGCGTCGGCAACGTCGCGGAGTCGGGCGGCGGCTGAGCGTGGATGCTGCTCCTGGCTGACGCGCGGACCTCGCGATCGCGACAGATACGAACACCCCTCGTCGTTGGCACAAGAGTCGTGCCACTGACGAATGAGGCTCGTAAACGACAGAGTTTGACGACCGATCGGGTCGTGCCCACGAACCGGGCTCGTATGTGGCACATAAGCCGGGTCCCGTCGTCCGAATTCACGAGCCGCATTCGTATTTGGCGGTCATCCCTCGTCTAGCCTTCCGGCGCGTCCAGCTCCCGGGCGTAGGGCGGAAATCGGAAGCGCATGTCCCGGGTCAGGATCCCGCCATGGCCGAGCTGCGCGACGGTCCTGGCGGATGCCGGCTCTCCCGACAGCAGCCTCGGCAGCACCAGGTCCGCGGCCGTGGCCTTGGAGTAGGCGCCACACGTCGGAAGGCCCAGGATCGCCGTCCGGCCGACGCGGGCCAGCCAGAGCATGGAGCCCGGATGCGCCGGCACGCCGCGCCGCACCACCGACCCGCCGAGCGCGGAGATCGCGACGAAGAACGGGTCGGAGGGGTCCGTGCTCCGGGCGCCGGCGGTGAGGATGAGCGACGCCCGGCCTCGGCCGCGCCCCCGGCCTCGAGACAGCGCGGCGATGGCGCCCTCCACCGCAGCCGGCGAATCGGCCACGTAATCGATCGCGACGACGGTGGAGCCGAGTCGCTCGATCTTGTCCCGGACGCTTCGTTCGAACCGCTCGCGGGCGGCGCCGGTCACCCGTTCGCTGACCACGACGCCCACCCTCAGGGGCACGAACGGGGCGACCCGGACGATCGAGCGAGCAGCCCGGGCGGCCCGAACGGCCTCCTCCAGGACGACGCCGGGCACGACGTGCGGGGCGATCTTCACGCTGGCGACGAGGTCGCCGCGCTCGACGACCTGGCCATCGAAGACCGTGAAGACCTCCACGGGGTCGATCCGGTTCACGCGCTCCAGCGCCGGCGTCCGCACGTGGACCACGCCGGCGTGCGCCGCCAGCAGGTCGACCCGGCTCTGGATCGGTCCGCGGCTGGTCAATCCGGGTCCGGCGACGGCTGCCGCCAACCGGCCGGCTGCCTCGTCTTCGTGAACGTCGCCCGGCTCCAGGACGAGGACGGTCAGCGGGTGGCCGTCGGGAAACGCCCCGGCATCCGCCACGAGCCGGTCGAGGTCCTCCACCGACAGCCGCCTCCCCTTGGCCCAGCGGCTTCCTGCGACCTTGACGTCGCGCGGCAGCACCGCCCCTTCCAGCCCGGCCGGCGGAGCGTGGCCAGGCATGAGTCGCTCGAGGCGCACGCTCCGCTACCGGACCGGACAGCCCGTGTCGTTCACCCGAGTGCCGCGAGCGCTCCCTCGACGGCACGGTGGACGAATACCTGCGCCATGCGGGCCCGATACTCGGCGTCGGCATGGATGTCCGATGCGACGGTCTGGCCGTCCGAGGCGTGCTCGACCGCCGCAGCGGTCGCCTCGGTAGAGCCATCCGTGCCGATGAGTGCCCGTTCCGCGGCCGTGGCCCGGTACGCGACCTCGCCGACGCCGGTGACGCCGATCTGGGCCATGGAGATCGAGCCGCCCGACCGGGCCACGACTGCGGCCACGCCGACGATCGAGTAGCCCGACGCGCGCTGGGCGAGCTTTCGGTAGGCCGAGCCGATGGCCTCCGAGGCGCCCGGCAGCCGGATCTCCGTGAGGATCTCGTCATCGCGGAGCGCGGTCTGGAACGGGCCCTTGAAGAACTCGCCTGCGGGGATGGTCCGCTCGCCGCTCGCCGATCGAGCGACGAGGGTCGCGTCCAGGGCCAGGACGACGGCCGGCAGGTCCGATGCCGGGTCGGCGTGGGCGATCGAGCCGCCCACGGTCCCGCGGTTCCTGACCTGGACGTCGCCGATGTGGGGAACCGCCTCCGCCAGGCACCGGTAGCGGAGGGCAGCCGGCGAGTCCAGCACGTCGCGGTAGGTGGTCAGGGCGCCGATGGCGAGGCCACCGTCGGCCAGCTCGCTGATGCCGCGCAGCTCCCGGATCCGTCCGATGTCGATGAGTCGGTCCGCCGCGGCCAGCCGGAGCTTGAGGAGGGGCAGGAGGCTCTGGCCGCCGGCCAGGACCTTCGCGTCGCCGTCGCGAGCCAGCAGGCCGATCGCCTCGTCCAGGCTGGTCGGCCGGTCGTACCCGAACGCTGCGGGGATCATGGCTGGCCTCCCTTCGCCGACTGGATCGCCCGCCAGACCGACTGCGGCGTAAATGGCATGTCGAGGTGACGGATGCCGAGTGGCGCCAGCGCGTCCACGACCGCGTTGGCGACGGCGGCAGGGCTCGCGATCGTGCCGGTCTCCCCCACCCCTTTAACGCCGAGCGGGTTCTGCGGCGAAGGCGTGACCGTCTCATCCAGCTCGAGTGTCGGCAGCCACGACGCGCGGGGCAGCGCGTAGTCGAGCATGGAGCCCGACAGCAACTGGCCGTCGCCGCCATACACGGCTCCCTCCCAGAGTGCCTGGCCGACGCCCTGGGCGATCCCGCCATGGATCTGGCCGTCGACGATGAGCGGGTTGATCTTCTTGCCGACGTCGTCGACCGCGATGTACCGCTGCAGGTCCACGACGCCCGTCTCGGGATCGATCTCCACGATCGCCACGTGGGTACCGAACGGCCACG
The DNA here is from genome assembly GCA_035637675.1 of Candidatus Limnocylindria bacterium. Taxonomy (GTDB): domain Bacteria; phylum Chloroflexota; class Limnocylindria; order Limnocylindrales; family CSP1-4; genus C-114. The sequence goes on from DASPWU010000047.1 coordinate 12,416, forward strand.
ACACATTCGGCGGATCGTAGTAGGCCGTCTCATCGAGGAAGGGATCCATGCCCGACGGCAGGTCGTAACCCACCGCAGCGGCCAGGGCCACCTCCTGGATCGTCTTCGCCTTGTCGGCGGAGCCGCGGACGCTGAAGCTTCCGTCGGAGAAGGTGATGTCGTCGGCCGAAGCCTCGAGCATGTGGGCGGCCAGGCGGCGACCCTTCTCGATGACCCTGCCGGCGGCGACCTTCGCGGCGACTGCGCCCACGGCAGCGCTCCGGCTCCCGTAGGTCCCGTAGCCGAACGGCGTTCCCGCGGTGTCGGAATGCTCCACCAGGACGTCCTCGAACGGGACCCCCAGCTCGGCCGCCACCACCTGGGCCATCGTGGTCTCGTGGCCCTGACCGTGGTTCTGGCTGCCCGTGGTGAGGACGACCTTGCCCGTCAGGTGGACGCGGATGTTGGCCGATTCCCAGAGGCCCGCGCCCCAGCCTTCCCCCGGCAGGCCGAACCACTTCGACGGCGCGATCCCGCATGCCTCGATATAGGAGCTGATGCCGACGCCCAGGTACCTGCCCCGACGGCGAGCCTCAGCCTTGGCCGACCCGATCTCGTAATAGCCCGCCATCGTCAGGGCCTTGTCGAGCGCCGGTGTGTAGTTGCCCGAATCGATCGGCAGGTCGATGCCACTTCGGTTTGCGCCCAGGCCGCTCGGGCTGTGGTACGGGAACGCGTCGGGCGGGATGAAGTTCTTGCGGCGAACCGCCGCCGGATCCATGCCGATCTCCCGGGCGAACAGGTCGACCGCTCGCTCCAGGACGTAGGTCGCCTCGGGCCGACCGGCGCCGCGATAGGCGTCGACCATCCCCGTGTTCGTATAGACGCCGGTGACCTCGCACCAGATGTTGGGCGTCTTGTACGGCCCCCCGAGAAGCCGTGCGTAGAGCGTGGTCGGAATGCCCGGCGCGACCGTCGAGAGGTAGGCGCCAAGGTTGGCGATCGTCTTGACGCGGAGGCCGGCGATCTCACCATCGCGGCTCCCCGCGATCTCGAAGTCCGTGATGTGGTCGCGACCGTGGGTGGTGGCCTGGTAATTCTCGCGCCGAGTCTCCACGAACTTCACCGGCCGGCCACCGAGCCGCTTGGATGCCAGGGCCGTGAAGACCATGTCCGTGTACACGTAGATCTTTGAGCCGAAGGCGCCGCCGACGTCCGGGCTGATGCAACGGATCTTGTGCTCCGGCACACCCAGCACGAACGCCGCGATGACCAGGCGCATGACATGCGGCGCCTGGCTCGTCATCCAGATCGTGTACTCGTCGGATCCGGTGTCGTAGCGGCCGATCGCGCCACGCGTCTCGATCGGGTTGGGGATCAGGCGCTGGTTGATGATCCGCTGACGGACCACGACCTCTGCGCCCTTGATCGCGGCGTCGGTCTCGGCCTGCCGGCCGACCGTCCAGCGCATGACGACGTTGTTCGGGGCGTTCTCGTGGAGCTGCGGCGCCCCGTCGGCGAGCGCCTGCTCGGCGTCGACGACGACCGGCAACGGCTCATAGTCGGCCACGATCGCATCCCGCGCGTCGGTCGCCTGCTCGGCCGTCTCCGCGACGATGAGTGCGACGCCCTCGCCGGTCCAACGGACGACCTCGATGGCGAGGAGCCGCGGGGTATTCATGTTGTTGTCCACGCCGCCGGCGGGCCAGGCGCATGGCAACGGGTTGACGTCCGCAAAGTCGGCGCCGGTCCATACGGCCAGGACCCCGGGCATCTCCTTGGCGGCGGACGTGTCGATGGAGCGTATGCGCGCGTGCGCATACGGGCTGCGCAGGACCGCCGCGTAGGTCATCCCGGGCAGCTTGATGTCGTCCAGGTAGTTGCCGCTGCCCGTGATGAACCGCGGATCCTCACGGCGCTTGATGCGGGCTCCGAAGACCTCGGTAGCCATGGCGTTCGCCTCCTCCTCAGCGACTCGAGGCACTGGCCGGGTCGGGCGCGCCGACACCCGCTCGCATTGCGACCGCGGCCTCCCGAACCGCGGCCACGATGTTGTGATAGCCCGTACAGCGACAGATGTTGCCCTCGATGGCGTGCCGGATCTCGTCGTCCGTGGGGTCCGGGTTGTGGCCGATCAGCTCCGCGGCGGCCATGATCATGCCCGGAGTGCAGAACCCGCACTGGAGGCCGTGCTGCTCCCAGAACGCCGTCTGGAGCGGGTGGAGCGTGCCGTCGGCGGCGGCGAGTCCCTCGATCGTCGTGACGCTTGAGCCGTCGGCCTGGATCGCGAGCATCGTGCACGACTTCACGGCCAGGCCGTCGACGTGAACGGTGCACGCGCCGCACTGGCTCGTGTCGCAACCGATGTGCGTCCCGGTGAGGTTCAGGTCTTCGCGAAGAACCTGAACCAGCATCCGTCTGGGCTCGACCTCCGCCTCTCGCCGTTCGCCGTTGACCACGAGCGAAATGTGCTGAGACACCAGCGGAGCCTCCTTCCCGCACGGTCACCGGAAGCCTGGTCGTCGCACCTCCGCCCGATGATCTGTGTCGGGTGAGGTGGGCATCAAGTGTCGTCCTCCTGGCGCCCGGAATCAAGGGACAATCCGATCCCGCCAGCGCCCGTGGCCTCCACCGGGATCGGCCCGGGACCCGCGTGGGACCCGCGTGGGACCCGCGTGGGACCCGCCTGGACCCGCCTGGGACCGCCTCGCGATTGCGTCTGGCGCACCGTTTGCCGCACGATCGTGCGCGGCATCGGCCCGAATCCGTCAGGGCGGCCTCCGCCACTGGGGATGGCGATGATCGATCCCGTAAGCCATCGTCGCGCCTTTCTGAGACCAGCTCGAGCCGACGGCCGTCGATCAGCGGCGCCGCATCTGAACTATGCCGACTTCATGCGCCACGGGCGGCTGCAACGGCGCTGACTTCTCATAATCGTGGCGTCGTCGACGGTTGGATCGGGTTGTCCGGCTCGGCGATCTCCAGGGCGAAGTAGACACCGACGGCGCGGATGTGGCGCCGGGCCAGGCGGTAAACGACATTGCCCGGGAAGACGTGCTGCGATGTCGCCGCGATGGCGCGGTCGCGCTCCGGTCCGGCGTCGAGGCGGCGCGCGACGATCGGCACGGAGCCGGGCCAGGACAGGGACAGCGAGCCGCCGCCAGCCGCCTCGAGGTTGCGCGTCCACTCGGCCTCGCCGTTGGGGTGTCCGAGGAACCAGTCGTCGCGGTCGCGCAGGAGCCCGAGCAGGACGCGCCGCTCGCGTCCGGTCCGCCGCCCCGGGACGCGGAGCTCCACGATGTTGCCCAGGCCGAACCCGCGCCAGATCGTTCGCAGGAGCGGATCGAGGATGCGGATGAGCCGGTATTGGCCGCGGAGGTAGACCGACCAGGCGGCCGACCGGCGCGGTTCCGGCTGCGTCATGGCTCGGGTGGATCCCGCCGGGATGGCCGGGATGGCTCGTACCGCCCGAGGGCCGCGCTCCGGATGTCGGTCGCCCGGGGATCCATCACTCGAGCGAGCGATCCCGGCGGTCCGGCGTAGGCGGCCGCAACCTCGCCCAGCCGGCGAATCTTTGCCACCGCCGCATCGTGGCCGATGCCGGTCATGTCCCCCGAGGTCGCCACTCCCACCCGATCGTGGCCACGACCACGCGTCGACGCGGCATAGCCGATCGCGAAGGCAAGGACCTCGACCTCGTCCACATGTGCGGTTCGAGCGTCTGCGGCGCCCACGATCACCCCGCGGTCGCCGGGCACCTCCACGACCAGCCGCCAGTTGTCCGGGCCGGCGCACAGGTCGAAGAGGTAGCTCCGATACGGCGCGTCCAGGATCGTCGCGGCGCCGGCGCCGTCGGCATTGCCGCCGCGGATCGCCAGGCTGGCGTGAGTGGCCTCCAGGCCCTCGAGCAGGCGCCGCTGCGCGTGGGCAAAGAGCCACCGCTCGACCGGCGAATCACCGATCAGCACTGCGGCATCCTCGTCGACCTGGATGAGCGGGCAGCCGGCTGCGGCGAGCGCTCGGAGCTCCCCGTTGAGTGCCTCCGCCAGCGCCAGCGTGACCGCCTCCCGGTCGTGGCTGCCCGGCTCGATCGCACGCGCCAGCGAGTAGGGACCCACGATCGAGGCCTTCACCGCGCGCTTCGTGCAATTGGCCGCGAAGACCCATGCATTCACGGTAATCGGGCCGCGCCAGGAGGGCAGGCGATCCACCACCGCTGCGGCGTCGGGACGAAGGACCACGCCCGCGAGGCCGCCCAGCAGCCTCGCCGCCGCGTCTTCGTGCCGGAGCCCGCCGTCGGTGACCGGCTCGAGGCCGGCATCCTCCTGGACCGCGATCGCGTCTCGCACGAGCCCCTCGAGGCGGCCGTCGTTCGAGGACCCGGGCTGCGGCGCTTGTGTTGGCCGCGGAATCGAGCCGCCGAGCGTGGCGAACATGCGGACGGATGCTAGCGCATCGAGTACGCTCGCCCGCATGCCCACGATCGGGGAGACGCTGGCGGGACGATTCCGCATCGACGCCTCCCTCGGCGCCGGCGGGATGGCGACCGTCTTTCGGGCGCGCGACCTGCGGCTCGAACGGGACGTCGCAGTCAAGGTCCTTGCCCCCAACCTGGCCGGCGACAAGGTCCTCAGCGAGCGATTCGATCGCGAGGCGCGCGCGCTCGCCGCGATCAGCCATCCCAACGTCGTGACGATCTACGACGTCGAGCCGGGAGACCCGGCGAGCGGTCGCGAGCCGTTCTTCGTCATGGAGCTGTGCGAGGGCGGCTCGCTGGCCGAGCGGCTGCTCCGGGCGGGCGGGCACCTGCCACCCAACGAGGTCGTGCCCATCGTCGCCTCGATCGCGAGCGGGCTGGACGCGGTGCACTCGGCAGGCCTCGTTCACCGCGACATCAAGCCGCACAACGTCCTGCTGGCGGCGGACCGGGCTCGCCTGGGCGACCTGGGCCTGGCCCGGCCGGGGGACGACGCGGGCTGGGATGCCCTGACGACGACCGGCATGGCGATGGGCACGCTCGCCTACATCGCACCTGAGCGACTTGCCGGCGAGCCCGCGACGCCGGCCGGCGACATCTGGTCGCTGGGCGCGATGACCTACCAGGCGCTGACCGGCAGGCTGCCGCGGGCCGCCGCCTCGGTGACTGAGCTGGCCGAGCGCCGCCTGGCGCCGTCGCCCCCACCATCGAGTGTCGCGCCGGACCTGGGCACCGCCTTCGACGCGACCCTCCTCGCCGCCCTCGACCCGGACCCGGCCGGGCGGCCGGGTCCACTCGCCCTGGGCGCGGCCCTGGTCAGCGCCCTGGGGCGATGGTCACGCGAGCGTGGCGCGGCCATGGCCGCCCGGGGCTCGCCCTCGGCTCACGCCGCGCCGCCCTTCACGCCACCACAATCGGAGGAGCCGGTCGATTCCGACGCGGCAACGTCCATCTACCGGACGCCTCCGCGATCAGCTCCCCCGGACGGTCGCGGCGGAACGTTCGCCGATCGCGCGGCGATCGCGGTGATCGCCATCGGGCTCGTTGGAGCCGCGGTGATCGTTCTCGCCCTGCTCACGGGTCTCAGGTCCTTCAATCCTGGCGTCCTTCCGCCCGCCAGTCCCAGCGCCAGTCCGTCGCGGCCACCCTCGCCCTCGCCGACCTCGTCGCCCTCGCCCACGCCGACCCGAGACGCGTTCGCCGCGGCGCGCGCACGGCTGGCCGACGTGCGGGCAGCCATCGATGCGGCGAGGGGTTCGGGCGGGCTCAAGGGCAAGGACGCGAACGAGCTCCTCGCCCTGGCCAACAAGGTCGGCGAGGCGATCGATGACCGCGACGCGAGCGAGGCGCGGGACGCCGCCGGCAAGCTCGTCGAGCAGGTGCGCAAGGACATCAAGGACGGCGACATCGGCGGCGACCGGGCACGGGATCTGCTCGCTGCGGCCGAGGCGCTCCGGGACGCCATCCCCTGAGTCCGGCTGGCCGAGCCAGCGCGACACGCCCGGTGGCCTTACCGTCGGCTTACAAACGACGTCGGGCTGCGCTCAGCGCGTCGGTATCCTTCGCCGATGAAGACGATCCTGGTCGTGGACGACGAGCGTCACATCGTCGACCTCCTCCGCCTCTACCTCGAAAAAGAGGGCTACGCGGTCGTGGCCGCGGGCGATGGCGAGGAAGCGCTGGCCCTCCATGCGCGTCACGACCCGGACCTCGTCGTCCTCGACCTCATGCTGCCGCGGATCGACGGCTTCGACGTCTGCCGGGAGCTCCGTCGTCGCGGAGACACGCCGGTGCTCATGCTCACGGCGCGCGACGACGACGTGGATGCCATCGTCGGGCTCGAGCTCGGCGCCGACGACTACGTCACGAAGCCCTTCAACCCTCGGGCGCTGGTTGCGCGGGTGAAGGCGATCCTACGGCGCACGGAGGTGACGACACGTGGCGGCCGCCCGATCGAGGTCGGCACGCTTCGCATCGATCCCCGCCGCCGGGAGGCGACCGTCCGCGATCGCCGGCTCGAGCTTCGCGCCCGGGAGTTCGACCTCCTGGCCGCCCTGGCCCGAGATCCCGGCGTCGTGCTGACGCGGGATGGGCTGCTGGAAGACGTCTGGGGCACCGACTTTCCCGGCGAGACGCGGACGGTCGACGTCCACGTCGCCGAGGTCCGAAAGAAGCTCGGCGACGACGGGCCGCCGATCGAGACCGTGCGCGGGGTTGGCTACCGGCTCGTGCCGCCGCCGCGTGAGCCGGTGCCGTCCACTCGTGAGCCGGTCCGGCCCGGCTGAGCGATGGCCCGCGGCCTGACGGCTCGCATCGCGCTGGCCTTCTTCGGGGTGGCCATCGTGACCTGGCTCGCGATCGGCGGCGCCCTCTTCCTTCTCCTCCGCCAGCTTCGAGCGGATCAGGCCGGCGGGCGCCTGGAGGACGTCGCCACGCTGCTCGCCAGCCAGGCCCGCCAGTCCATCCTGGCCGGCGACGTGAAGGCCGGGCTGGCGTCGATCCGCGACCAGGCGGCCGACCTGGGCACGAGCGTCTACGTGGTTGGGTCAGGCGGACGGATCTTCGGAGCGGAGGGCAGCGCCACTCCGCCGGCCGGTACGTTCCAGGTCGAGCTGGGCAGTGCCACGAGCCATGGCGTGACGACGTTCCCCAACGGTCAGGCGTACGTGTACGCCGCTACGTCGCTGCGCGGCGGGGCGCTCATCGGCCAGCGTGCATTCGTCGTGGCGACGCCGGATCGATCCGCTCGGGAGACGCTGGGCGACCTGGTCGCCGCCGTGCCGGCGGTCATCCTGGTGTCCCTCATCGTGGGTGCGCCGATCGCCTGGCTCGTCGCGCGATCCGTCGGGGCTCCGCTGCGCCGGCTGGCCGCGGCGACCGCGGCCGTGCCGAGCACTCCGGTCGCGGCGCTCCCGCTCGAGGGACCCACCGAGGTACGAGAGGTCATCGCGCGCTTCAACGCCATGACCGCCGAGCTGGCCGAAGCCCGGCATCGTGAGAACGAGCTGCTTGCCAACCTCCGGCACGACCTGCGGACGCCGTTGACCGTGATCGGCGGGTTCGCCGCAGCGCTCGCCGACGGGACCGCCACCGGTGAAGCCGCCGGTCGGGCGGCGCGCGCGATCGGGGAGGAATCGGCCCGC
>DASPWU010000048.1:0-28927 GCA_035637675.1 Candidatus Limnocylindria bacterium
AGTGGCGTCGCAAGAGGCCATGCGACAACGGGCTGGACGAGCCCGTCGGCGGGCGCGACCGCCGGTTGCACGAAGAGCCGGACGGCCGTGAATCGGTAGGGCACCTCCGCTCCGACCTGCCCCGGACCGAGTGAGCCGCGCAGATCGCCCAGGCGAGAGACGAAGGCGCGCAGCCTGGCACGCTGGGCGGCGACCGCGCGGTCCAGGCCTCGGTCCTGGGACTCCTGGAGGGCATAGGCCGAGATCGTGTGACGCTGGCCATCGGTCACGACCGTGAACCGGGCGGTGCCGGCGTCGGCGATCCCGATGGCGTCGTATTGGGCATCCGGACCCAGGAGACCTGCGTCCGCGGCCAGGGCGAGCAGTCGCTGCAGACCCGCCGCAGTGATCTTTGTCGCGATCAGGTTCGGCAGGGCCGGACCGGGGTAGATCGCGATCTGCGGACCCTCCGTGATGACGGTCCCATCGCCGTACACCGAGATCGTGGGGTACCGGCTCAGGAAGAACTCCTGAGGGGCGAATCCGCCGACCGTCTCGTAGCGAAGAACGAGCTCGCCGGCGCCTCGAGGCGGGTTCCGCGTCTCGGCTGGGGAGCCGGACGGGGAGCCGGAGGCGCCCGCGCTGCACGAGGCGATAAGCAGAGCGGTGAGACACACTGCGATGGCAGTCGGTCGGGCCATGGACGTCGGACTCCGGTTGGCGTGGTTGGATCAGTGAGAGGCCGATGCCACGGTCCGGGCCGTGGGGCCGCAGGCAGGAGACGCGGGGGACGACCAATCGGTTCCGGCCCGGATGTCTCCGAGCTGCAATGCCCGGCCGGTATCTCGGCGCGCACCTCGCGGCCGGCCTCGGCTAGTCTGGACGGCCAGGAGGTGCGGCAGATGACCAAGACGGCGGCGGTCGAGGAGGGAGCAGCCGCCTACCTCCCCACCCGCCGGACGCTCTCCGTCCTGCGCGCCGCCGCTGCATCGTGCCACGGCTGCGACCTCTGGGAACGAGCCACCCAGACCGTCTTCGGATCAGGTTCCATACCGGCACCCCTGATGCTCGTGGGAGAGCAGCCCGGCGACCGGGAGGATCTTGCCGGGGAGCCGTTCGTGGGGCCGGCCGGCCAGATCCTGAACACGGCCCTGCGAGAGGCCGGGATCGATCGAGAGCGGGTCTTCGTGACGAACGTCGTCAAGCACTTCAAGTGGCGGCCAAGCGGCAAGCGCCGCCTTCACGAGCGACCCAATCGGGCGGAGGTCCGTGCCTGCCGGCCCTGGCTGGAGGCCGAGCTCGGCCTGGTCAGGCCGGACCTGCTCGTTCTCATGGGCGCAACGGCGGCTCAGGCGATCCTGGGGCCCGCCTTCCGCGTCTCCGTCGAGCACGGCCGCGTCATCCCCTCGCCGCTCGCCGTCCGGGTCATGGCGACGGTTCATCCATCGTCGATCCTGCGCGCAGATCCGGACTCGCGGGACAGGGAGCTGGCAATGCTGGTGGCCGACCTGGCGGCTGCCGGAAAGGCCGTGCGGCTGGTGGCCTGACCGCCGGAAGCCTCAGACGGCCTCGTGGACCAGCTCGACCAGCCACGTTCGCCGGCTGTCGGTGAGGCTTCGCTGTGGCGGCAGGGCCGTCAGCCAGCCGGGCACCTGATCGGGACCGAGGACGGCACAGGTCGACGATCGCTCCACGGATCGGTCGGTCGTGACGAGTGCGGTGTGAACCCTGACCAGGAAATCCTGATCCTTGGCGGCGAGCCACCGGCGAACGGCCTCGAGGTCCCGCGTCGCGCGCTCCAGCGGGTTCTCCAGCGGGACCCACTTCCCATCAAGCCGGACTTCCCAGCGGCTGCCCTGGTGACGAGTGGCGGCCGACGGCGGGCCGGGCTGGATGATCGCCACGCCGTGCGGCCCGATGACGATCTCGGGGATCGACCGGCCGTCGGGCAGGCGAACGTTGGCCGCGGCCACATAGCCTTCGCCGAGCTTCCGGGAGACGGCGACGGTCCTGGGGCGGCGACGCATGCGGGCCATCTTCTCGGTGGTTCCGGCCAGGCGCGCCAGACCCATGAGGACGAACGCTGCCGGCGCGGTGAGCGCTAGTGCCCAGGCGGCCGTCCCAAAGGCGATCTGGCCCGGCGTGGCACGGACCGGGATGTCGATCGATCGGAGGACCGGACTGGCGTAGGCAAGCCATCCCAGGGCGAGCCCAGCGACGAGGAGAACCGCCCCAACCAGGCCACCGACGAGGATCCGGACGACATTGGCGGGCTGATGACGGCGGCCGCGCCGCGACGAGAGCACCTTCATCCCTGAAGGATTGCCGCCGGCGCTCCGGGGCGCCATGACCACTTCGGGGTAGTCCTGGCAGGACGAGGGGCCCAGTGGCCGCGGCGTCGAGCTCGCGGCGAGAGCCACGGTTCCCGTGGGCAACGCCCGGACCTTGGGGAGCGTTAGGGGGAAACCCGTACCATTGCGGGCCCGCCCGCCCGCCAGCCATGCTCCGGCTCATCGTCGGACCGTGGGCCCGGCGCGGAGGCATCATCCTTGTCATTCGTCCGTTCATCCTCGCCCCGAATCGGGAGCCGGTCGTGGCTGGCCGCCTCCTCGGCGGCGATCGCGCTGCTCCTGGTCACGCTGGTGAGCTCGGCCACGGCGGTCAGCGGTCCCACCAAGCTGCTGAGCGCCGGAGTCTCGCCGCGAACGGGCTCGCCGACGACCTCGATCACGTTCACGGTCTCCTACCGCAACCGCTACGGCGACGCTCCGGTCTACGTCCGGGTGCTCATCGACGGCGTGGCCCGCAGCATGCGGGTGGCCGACAGCCAGCTCGATTACCACGGTGGCGTTCGCTACCGCCTGGTCACGACGCTGGCGCTCGGCAAGCACCAGATCGGCTTCACGGCATCGGACGCCCGGAAGTTCAGCGACACCGTCCAGGCCGGAACGGTCACGATCGTCCAGTCGTCCTCGGGCGGCGACGCGGGCGGCGGATCGGGTGGATCGGCAGGACCAACGGCCACTCCGTCGGGATCGAGCCCGCCTGACGGCTCGACGGGAAGCGCCGGCTCGACGGGAGGCGCCGGCTCCTCGTCCGGCGGGGCGGCGGGCGATGCCGATCGGCGGTTCGGCGACATCGGCGCCTACGAGCCGCGGCCATCCGGCGGCGACACCGGCGTCCCAACCGCGCCGTCGGGCACGTTCGCCCCGGCAGCCGGCCAGACCTCGGGCGACCCTGCCGGCCCGACCGACGCCGACGGCGGAGGCCCGGGAGCTGTTGGTCTCACGAAGGATCCACCGGCAACGGCCGGCCTCGCGATTCTGGGCGCGGCCGGAGGACTCAACGCCGAGCAGCGCATGCTGGTCACGGCCATCTCCACGACGACGACGTCCGTGGCCGCGATGGCCTTCCTCATTTTCGGCAAGCGCCGCCGCGACGGCGAGCCGCCGGCACCCGACGAGGTGCTCGCAACGAGCGCGGCCCTGATGACGGCCGTGCCCACCGCCAGCGTCGCGCAGCCGGAGGGCGGCCTGCCACCCAGCGGCGAGCCCGACGAATCCGGCATGCCTCGCTGGCGCCGACCGTCGCTCATGGCGGCCCGCAAGTCCGACCCGCTCCGCGCCGAGTCAACTGCCGTGAAGCTCAGCTTCGACGACGGCGCGGTCGACGCCCTCGAAGGCCACGAGCGGCGGCGGATCAAGTACCGGGTGGTTCGCCTGCTGGACGCCCCGGACGAGCTGCGATCGCACGAGATCGGCGTGCTCGACGAGGGCGACGAAGTCCAGCTGCTCGAGCGATCGGGGTCGTTCTGGCGCGTGCACTGCCCCGACGGGAGCCAGGGCTGGGTTCATCGGATGACGCTGGGCGACATCGTGGACCCGAGCGCCGGCGGACGGCCCGACCGGCCGTTTGCGGACGCGACCGACGACATCGACTCCGATGTCCTGGCGGCCTACCTCCGGGTGAAGGGCATTCCCTGACGAGCCCTCGTCAGGCGTCCTCGCGGCGCAGGACCAGGATGTGCTGGTGGGCGATGTTGGGCACGAAGCCCTTCGGATATCCGTAGGGTCGCAGGCGCGTGCCTGCCTGGTACCAGACGAGGTCGCCCTTCGGGACGAGGCCGACCGCTGCCGCCCGGGCGGCCAGGTCCGACCCGGTGAACACGTAGCGCCCGTCCTGGTATGCGTCGCGGACGATGATGCAGGCGTACCGTCCCGGACGAAGCACTCGCCGGAGCTCGGCCAGCACCGCGGTCATCCGGTCGAGGAATGCCGGGTAGTCCGGGCTGTTGGCGAGATCTGCCGGGTCCTGGGTCACCATCGCGTAGTCGGTCCGGCGGTTGGCATGGGCCCGGGCAAGCGGGCCGCCGGCCATCGTCAGGCGAAGCTGGACGTTGTAGGGCGGGTCCGTTGCGACGAAATCGACCGAGCCGTCCGGGAGCTGGGGCAGGAGCGCCAGGGCATCGCCCAGGCGCAGCTCGCAGCCCGATGGCTCGAAGCCGCGGGGCCCGCCTGGATCGCTGGGCCCCAGGTCGGCCAGGACCGGACCCGCACCGTCCCGCTCGGCTGAGAGATCGCCCACGAGCCGCTCGTAGATCGCCACCCAGCGCGGCTCGAGCTCGATCCCGATTGCGCGCCGCGGTCCCCGCGCGATGGCGGCACCCAGGAGCGTGCCGCCCACGCCGGCGAACGGGTCGAGGACCAGCTCGCCCGTCCGGCTGAAGAACTCGATGAGACGGGCCATGAGACGCGGCGGCTTGTTGGCGCCGTGGGCGCGCCGCGCGGCATGTCCCAGCTCGGACGGATAGGCCGTCTGCCACACGGATTTGGTGAAGTACAGCCACTCCTCGCCGGACAGCTCGTTGAGGGTGTTGGCTGGATGGGGCGCGCGCCGACCGTCGGTCATTGGGCCTCAGCCTACCGCGTCCGGCGCCGGTGGCTTGCCGCCGGGGCCCGGTGCGGGGGCGACTGCCGGGCCCCGGAGGAGGGACGGACCCCCGGTGAGGGCGCCGGGGGTCCGTTGGGAGATTCGGAGACGCGGATGAGGGCCGCTTGCGCCCGACCCTCTCGTCGGGTGATACGCATGACCCGTTCATCCGGATGAATCGGAACGTGGGTCGATCCGGCAGTACGGCCGCCCTAGAATGGCTCATGCCCGCGGGCTTTACGAGCGCGCGATTCGTCGGACGCGAGCGGGAGCTGGCGAGGCTCGCGGTCGCCCTGGACCAGGCCGCCGGCGGTCGATCGACGACCCTCCTGGTTGCCGGCACGGGCGGCCTGGGCGCGTCACGGTTGCTGACGGAGACCGAGCGCCGGCTGGCTGGTCTCAGCGAGCCATTCACGATGATTCGCTGCCTGGCCACCGCCGCCGAACGAGCCAGTCCCTACGGTCCGATCGTGGCCGGCCTCGCGCCCGTCCTGGCGGCAATCCCCGACTCCGACCTGGCGGGCGTGCTGGGCACGGGCGCCGCGGAGCTGGCCCAGCTGTTCCCAACCCTCCAGCCGCGGATCGCCGGCCTGGACGCCGGCCGGACCCGCCCGGCCGTGACGGCCCCGGAGCGGCGCCAGGCACGCGTGCTGGAGCGCGTGCTGGGAGTCCTCGCGGCGCTCGGCGAGCGCCGTCCCGTGCTCCTCGCGGTGGAGGATCTCCACGCCGTGGACGCGGCCACGCGGGCGCTGGTCACATTCCTCGTCCGCATCTCCCGCCCGCAACGCCTGGCCATCGTGGGCACCTACCAGCCCGACGAGATGACTCGCGGGCATCCGTTCCATGGAGATCTCGCGGCCATGGCCGACATCCCGCGGCCGGCCGAGCGCCTGGACCTGGGCCCGCTCGGCCGGGATGAGCTGGCGGACCTGGTGGAGGGGATCGAGGGTGAGCGGCCATCCGCGTCCCTCCTGCTGCTGGTTGCGGAGCGATCGCACGGCAACCCGCTCGTGGCCGAGCAGCTGGTGGCCGCGCGGCGCGAGGAGGGTGGCGCGCTTCTGTCCGGCTCGCTGGTGGCCCTGGTGCTTGCCAGGCTGACCCACCGATCGCCCGAGTGCCGGCGGTTGCTGCGGCTGCTGGCAGCGGCAGACGGCCCCCTCCGCCGGGCCGAGCTGGCGGCCGTCGCCGCGTCCCTGGAGGAAGGCACCGTCCGCCGGCCGCCGCGGTCGGCCAGCGGGCCGCGCCGGGCTGACAGGGAGCTGGAGCCGGACCTCGCGGCCGGGATTGCCGAAGCGATCGAGCATGGCTGGGTCGTCGAGACGGCCGGCTCGGACGGCCACCAATCCGTTGCCTTCCGCCACGAGCTCATCGGCCGGGCGGTGGCCGCCGATCTGCTGCCGCTCCAGCGGCGACGCCATCTGGCGGCGGTGGCGACGGCACTCGCCGATGCGCCGGCGGCGGCGGCTCGCTGCTGGCTGGCGGCCTATGACGTGGGCCGGGCACGAGCCTCCGCCCTCGAGGCCGCCCGGCGAGCGGAGGCCGTCGATGCACCCCAGGACGCGCTCGATCACCTCGATCGCGTGCTGGAGCTGTCCGATCCCGTCAGCTCCACCGTCGACCTCTCGACCGGGTCCACCGCGGCGGAGGGCCTGCCGGACCTCCAGGTGCGCGCCGCCGAGGCGTCCTTTGCGGCCGGCCGGCCGCTCCGGGCGGCGGCCTACGTCGAGTCGGCCATCGCCCGCCTGGACGAGCGACGCGAGCGGGTCCGGCTGGGTCTCCTGTATGAGCGGCTCGGCCGGTACCGCCGGGCGGCCGGCGATTCGGACGCCGCGCTCGCCGCCCACCACCGGGCGGTCGAGCTGATTCCCCGGGAGCCGTCGCGCGAGCGAGCCCTCGCCCTGGCCTCGCTGGCCCAGGTCAAGATGCTCGCCGGGACGTTCTCGGAGGCGGAGCGCTACGGCGAGGAAGCGCTCCAGGTGGCGCGGGCGGTCGGCGAGAGCGCCCGCGAAGAGGAGGCCCACGCACTGACCACGCTGGCCGTGATCCGCGGCTGGGGCGACGATCCGGAATCCGCCGTCGCGCTGTTGCGCGAGGCGCGCGAGGTGGCCGAGGAGCGCGGATCGCTCGACGAGCTGTTCCGAGTGCTCGCCAACCTGACGACCGTGCTCGACGTCATCGGTCGCCGGGCGGAGGCCGTCGAGATCGCCTACGAGGGCATCGCCGAGGCGCGCCGGGTCGGCCTGGAGGCCGTGTACGGCAGCTTCCTTCGGGCCAACGCGGCGGGATCATTGTTCCTGCTCGGCCGCTGGGCAGAGTGTCGCGAGCTGTCCGAGCGCGCACTGGAGTGGAGCCCGGCCGGACTGAGCTTCGTCGGCCCCGTCGTCAACCTCGCGACGGTCGAGATCGAATCAGCCGCCGGCGAGTTGGCCGGCCGCCTGCTGGGCCAGATCCTCCTCGAGGTGGAGGCCGTCCCGGATGCCCAGTTCGCCGTCCCGATCTACGAGGCGGCGACCTCGTACGCGCTGTGGCGGTCCGACCTGGCAGATGCCAGCCGGGCATCCGGCCTCGGCTGGGAGGCGGCTCGACAGACCGAGGACTGGGTCCTGGTGGCCCGGATGGCCGCGACGGCCCTCCAGGTGGATTCCGCGATCGTGGCGGACGCCCGCGAGCGGCGGGATCTATCGGCCGTCGCCGCGGCCCGTGAGCGATCCGCCGCCATCCTGGCCGAGGCCGAAGAGGCCGTTGCCCGGTCGGGCGTCGACGCGACCGTCGGCTCCCGTGCCGCCGCCGACGCCGCGCTGGCAACAGGACGCGCGTTCCGTGCCCGGATCGACGGCCGTGACGACCCGGCTCTGTGGGCGCAGCTGGCCGACCGCTGGGCCGGCCTGGACGATCGCTACCAGGTCGCCCGTGCGCGCTGGCACCAGGCCGAGGCGGCACTGACGTCGACGAACGATGCGCGAGCCGGGCGGGCCGTCGCGCGGGGTCCGCTGCTCGAGGCGTACGCACTCGGCCTCGACCTGGGGGCCGGGCCCCTCCTCCGCGAGCTGCGCGAGCTTGCCGGTCGCGCGCTGATCGCGCTGCCCGATGCCGAGCGGCCGGCCGCGCGCCCAGCGCGCGTCCCGGTCGAGGCCGGCGTCGCCGTGGGCCCCGGCGAGTGGGGAACGGGACTGGAGGCGGGCAACGGCCACCGGATCGACGGCGATGGTCCGAACGCGCCAGCCTCCGACCTGGTCCGTGGCTTCGTGGGAGAGCCCGCGCCTCGAAGAACCGATCCGTTCGGCCTGAGCCCGCGCGAGAAGGAGGTCCTCTTCCTCATCGCCCAGGGCCGGACGAATCGCGAGATCGGCGAACGGCTGTTCATCAGCCAGAAGACCGTCGGCGTCCACGTCGGCAACATCCTGGCCAAGCTCGACGTCTCGGGCCGGGTGGAGGCGGCCACGGTCGCCATCCGCCTGGGCCTGACCGAGAAACGCTGACCGCCGGACGTGACGAGACCCGGGTGGAGGAACACCCGGGTCTCGTGCTGCGAGGGCCGTTCGGCGTGCCCGGCCAGGGCCGGCCCGGCTCGCCGTGGTCGATTGCCGAATGGGCTACCAGCGCCAGCCGAAGATCAGGATGAACGCGCATGCGGAGCTGAGCAGCGGCGCGATCAATCGGTACTGGGTAGCGAGCTGTGTGCGCATAACGGGCGATGCCCCTCCTGTCCTTCACCTTCGCGACCGCGAAGCCGATCAGGAGGCCGAATCTGCCGCCGAGAGCACTATCGCGCAATCGGACGATCGTACTAGTCGAGTACTAGTCCGGGCCCTGGGCCCGCGTTCGTCGCCAAACGCCCGGCGCGTTCGGTCGCCCGGCGGTAGAGTTCGACCACCATCCCCAACACCCGCGTCGACCGGGAGCCGATCGGCTCCCGGACGCGCTTCCGCGTGAGGTCAGCCGCATGCGTCCACCACGTTCGGTGCGCCTCGTCCGCATCGCCGCGGTACCCGTTCTGGTCGCCATCATGGCCTGTGTGGCGGCCGCCTGCGTCAGCACGGCCTCACCAGGCTGGACGTTCGTGCCGCCGCCGCCATCGAGCGCCGCGCCATCGGTGAGCGGGTCGGCCGGCCCCAGCGGCTCGCCCGCGGCATCGCCGTCGGCCGCCTCGAGCGCCGCAGCGTCCGGCGCCACCGGGACGGTCGTCAACCTCAAGGCACAGAACATCGCCTTCGACCCCAAGAGCCTGACCGCGCCGCCGGGCGTAGCCTTCCAGATCGCATTCGACAACCAGGACAACGCCACGATGCACGACGTCCAGATCAAGGACGGCAGCGGGAAGGAAGTCTTCAAGGGCGACCTCGTGACTGGCGTCGCTCAGAAGACGTACGACGTGCCCGCCCTTCAGGCAGGCAACTACACCTTCACCTGCACCGTCCATCCGACGATGACCGGCACGCTGGAGGTGAAGTAGCGGTCGCTCCGCTCGCCGGTCGGCGCCGGATGGCCAGGGGTCTGTCCGATGAGTGACAACATCTGCTACGTCGACGCCTACGCGCGGTCGGTGGGCGCGCGGATCCTGTCGGTCGACCCGGGCGATCCCTCGCTCGTCGTGCTCGATCGGACGGTCTTCTATCCCGGAGGTGGCGGCCAGCCGTCTGACAAGGGCCTGTTCCTGCGCAGCGCGGACGGCCGTCGCTGGACAGTCGCCGGCGCGAGGCGCGCCGGCGAGGACATCGTCCACCAGCTCGAGCTGGGGGACTCGGAGCCGCCGCGGGCGGGCGACGCGGTCGAGGTCGAGCTCGACTGGGCGCGCCGGCTCATGCTCATGCGAACGCACACGGCCCTCCACGGGCTGTGCGGCGTCGTCTGGCGCGACTACGGGGCACTCGTCACTGGCGGCAACATGGAGCCAGGCGCCGGACGGATGGATTTCGAGTTCGAGCGGATGGGCGGCGAGCTCGTCGGCGAGATCGAGGAGAAGGTGAACCGCGAGCTGCTCGCGGCTCGCGACGTCCGCGTGGCCATCCTGCCGCGCGACGAGGCCTTCGCGATCCCCGATCTCATTCGGACCAAGATCAACCTCCTGCCCGCCGGAATCAGCGAAGTCCGAACGATCGAGATCGTCGGTCTCGATCTCCAGGCGGACGGCGGCACGCATGTCGCCAACACCCGCGAGGTGGGCACGATCCGGGTGACCGGCTACGAGTCCAAGGGCCGTAGCAACAAGCGCATCCGGATCGAGCTCGGAGACTGACCGATGCCGGCCGACGTGGCCCACGAGCTGGACGTCGCGGCCCGCCTGCTCGTCGCCGCGCTGCTCGGCGCGGCGATCGGCCTGGAGCGCGAGATCCACGATCATCCGGCGGGAATGCGGACCCACCTCCTGGTGGCGCTGGGCTCTGCGCTGTTCACGGTGATCTCCATCTTCGGCTTCGTGGGCGTGCTCGGCGCTGGGCAGAGCACCCCGGTAGATCCCTCGCGAGTCGCCGCCCAGGTCGTGACCGGCATCGGGTTCCTCGGCGCCGGGGCCATTCTCAAGTTCGGCACAACGGTCCGGGGCCTGACGACGGCGGCCAGTCTGTGGACGGCGGCCGCGATCGGGATGGCCGCCGGTGCCGCCGACTACGTCCTGGCGGTCGTGGGGACCGCGATCGTGGTGTTCAGCCTGTGGCCGCTCAACTGGGTCGAGGACAGGATCCACGGACCCGCCGCGGAGATCGCCAACATGCGCCTGGAGCTCCGCCGCCTCGACGCGATCGGGCGGATCTCGGATGCCGCCCGAACGCATCGTCTCGACCTCGTGTCGATCGACACGCAGCGCCTCGCCAAGGGCCGCTACGAGGTTGCACTGCAGCTGCGTGTGCGATCCGCGACCAGCCTCGAATCGTTCGTCCTGGCGTTGGGATCGCTGGCCGACGTCGACATTCTCGAATCCGGCCGGCGCGAGTAGGTCCCGGGCATCGATCGCTCGCCGGTGGCCCGGCAACGACGGCTCAGACCGCCTTGACCGCCGAGATCAGCGAGGCCAGGCCGTCCTTCGCGTCGGCAAACAGCATCCCGGTCTTGGGATCCGTGTACAGCTCGTTGTCGATGCCGGCGTAGCCGCGGCCCATCGAGCGCTTGATCACGACGATGGACCTGGCGTGGTCGACGTCCAGGATCGGCATCCCCGACACGGGCGATCCGGGGCGCCGGGCGGCCGGGTTGGTCACGTCATTGGCGCCGATGACCAGGGCGACGTCCGCCCGATCG
The DNA here is from genome assembly GCA_035637675.1 of Candidatus Limnocylindria bacterium. GTDB lineage: Bacteria > Chloroflexota > Limnocylindria > Limnocylindrales > CSP1-4 > C-114. The sequence continues at coordinate 11,143 of DASPWU010000048.1, forward strand.
AACTCGGGGTTGATCTCCTCCATCTCCTTGAGCTGCGGGTAGGGCACGTTGGCCTCGGCCAGGAGGACGTTCATGTGCCCCGGCATCCGGCCCGCAACGGGGTGGATCGCGTACTTCACGTCCACCCCGCGCGATTCGAGCAGCTCGGCCAGCTCGCGCACCTGGTGCTGAGCCTGGGCCACCGCCAGGCCGTAACCGGGCACGACGATGACATGCTGGGCGTAGGCAAGCTGGATCGCCGCGTCGTCGGCGGTGATCTCGCGCACCGAGCCACCGGCACCGCCCGCCTCTGCGACCGTGCCCTCGCCGCCGCCGAACCCGCCGGCGATGATGTTCAGAACGGACCGGTTCATCGCGTCGGCCATGAGCTTGGTGAGGATGGCGCCCGAGGCGCCGACCAGGGCGCCGGCGATGATGAGCACCGAGTTGCCGATCACGAAGCCGGCCATCGCCACCGCCGTGCCGGTGAACGAGTTGAGGAGCGAGATGACGACCGGCATGTCGGCGCCGCCGATCGGCAGGACCATCGTGACGCCGAACACGAGGCCGGCCGCGATGATGACGAACAGGACGGGCACGCTGACGTTGCCGGCGAACAGGAAGATGGCCCCGGCCGTCGCGATCGCGGCCAGCCCGGCGGTGACCAGCCGCCCGCCCGGCACCTGGATCGGCCTGCCCGCGATGAGCCCCTGGAGCTTGGCCGAGGCGACGAGGGATCCCGTGAACGTGACGCAACCGATGATCACGTCCAGGACCGTCGGCACCGTCACCTCCAGTCCCACCACCGTGCCGGTCGCTGCCAGCCGGATGTAGTCATCCAGGGCGATGAGCGCGGCCGCACCGCCGCCGACCGCGTTGAACAGCGAGACGAGCTGTGGCATCGCGGTCATCTTCACGGTCCGGGCGGTGTACAGGCCCAGGCCACCGCCAAGCGCGACGCCCAGCACGATGATGACGATCGCGGTCGTCCCGATCCCGCCCTGGCGTGTCGCCAGCAGGACCGCCGTGGCCAGGATGGCCAGGGCCATGCCACCCGCCGACAGGAGGTTGCCGTTGCGAGCGGTAGCCGGTGAGTTCATCTGGTGCAGGCCGATGACGAAGCCCGCCGCCGCAACCAGGTAGACGAGCCGGACCAGGGTGTCGATGGTCGTCGGGTCCACGATCAGGTCGCGCTCAACTCTCGGTCCCGGACGTGGGTTTGGCTGTCTGCTTGGCCGGCGGGGCAGGCCGCTTCTTGAACATCTGGAGCATCCGGTCGGTGACCACGTAGCCACCCACGACGTTCATCGTGGCGAACGCGACGGCCACCAACGCGAGGGCGTAGCTCAGCGGGTTGTCGGCACCCGCGGCGATGAGCATCGAGCCCACGAGGACGATCCCGTGAATCGAGTTCGCGCCGGACATCAGCGGGGTGTGGAGCGTGGCCGGGACCTTGGCGATCACCTCGAAGCCGACGAGGATCGCCAGCACGAAAACGGTCAGCGCGGACAGCAGCTCCTCGCTCACGTGGACGAACCTCCCGCCGCCACCGCGGCCGGCTCGACGAGCTTGCGGGTCGCCTCCTGGACGATCGCGCCGTCGTGGGTGATGACGGTGGCGGCCGTGATCTCGTCTTCGAAGTCCAGGGCCAGCGCGCCGTCCTTGACGAGATGGAGGAGGAGGGCGGAGATGTTCCGGGCGTAGAACTGTGATGCCCCGGCGGGCATCGTCGCGGGAAGGTTGTCCGGGGCGATGATCGTGACGCCGTTGTCCGTCTCGAACGTCTCTCCGACACGCGACAGCTCACAGTTGCCGCCCAGGGCCGAGGCGGCCATATCCACGATGACCGAGCCGGACTTCATGGCCTTGACCGCATCCGCGGTCACGAGGACCGGCGGCCGGCGGCCGGGGACCTGCGCCGTGGTGATCACCACGTCCATCGCGCCGATGTGGCCGTTCAGCTCCTGTTGCTGGGCCGATCGTTCATCGGCCGTCAGCTCGCGCGCGTAGCCGCCACTGCCGGATGCGTCGGCGACGGATTTCAGGACCAGGAACTGGGCGCCCAGGCTCTCGGCCTGCTCCTTGGTCTCGGGCCGCACGTCGTAGGCTCGCACCACGGCACCCAGCCGCCGCGCCGTGCCGATCGCCTGGAGGCCGGCGACGCCGATGCCCAGGATGAGGACGTTGGCCGGCTTCGCCGTCCCGGCGGCCGTCGTCAGCAACGGAAAATACCGGCCGAAGGCGTTGGCCGCGATGAGGACCGCCTTGTAGCCGCCGACGTTCGCCTGCGACGACAGCGCGTCCATGCCCTGGGCCCGACTGAGGGTCCGCGGCAGGGCGTCCAGGCTGATCGCCGTGACCCCCCGCTCGGCCATTGCGCCTGCCGTCTGGGGATCGATGAGCGGGCTGAGCAGCCCGATCACGGTCTGCCCCTTCCGCAGCCGCGCGACCTCGTCCTTCGACGGCTTCTGGACCCGCAGGATCGCGTCGGCGTCGGCGGCCAGCTCCTTGCCGCTGACGACCTTCGCGCCGGCCTCTTCGTAGGCCGAATCCGGGATGGCGGCACCGGTGCCGGCCCCGGATTCGACGAGGATCTCCAGTCCGGCCGCCGTCAACTTGCTCAGGACATCGGGTACCAGGGCCACTCGCCGTTCGCCGGGCGCGCTTTCCCTGGCCACACCGACCTTCATGGACACCACCACCTGCGGAAGGGCTTCGAGATGGGAGGAATACCCGCGCAGTCTAATGGCTGGCGTGGGCCGGCGTGCGCCGGCGTCTGAGTGGTGCGTGGGACCGCGGCGCCCCCGGTCGTCTCGATCGCGGAAGAGACAGATCCGACCCCCGGTCGTAGCCCGAGCGCCCCGTTTGCCAGATCCGAATGAGGTTCGTAGCGCGGTCACCTTGGGGGCGTGGGTTGTGCCATTCACGAACGTCGCTCGTCGTTGGCACGACTCCTGCGTCATGCACGAACGGCTCTCCTATTTGTCGGGAGACGCGGCCCAGGTGGCGGGGATCTGTGCATGCCTCGCATCGAGATCAAGCGACGCTCGGGTCACACACTACCGCCGCTACGAGGGTGGCTCGTATCTGGCGGGCACGTGACAGTCGTGCTGCCCCGAGCCCCTAGATCCATCCCATCGCGGCGACCATCACCGCGGTCAGGATCACCAGGTGAGCGACCGTGCTGTACAGGATCGATCCGGTCCGCCAGTCCAGCCAGCCGAAGATCGAGCCGCCCACGAGCGTGGACAGGGTCTCCAGCTCGGGCTTGCCGAAATGCGAGAACGTGAACGGCACGGCCGCCAGGAGCACCGCCAGGGGTCCCACCGTTCGAAGCAGCGTGAACATGAGGAAGCCACGGAACATGAACTCGGCCGCCGCGACGTCGAGGCCGTTGGTCAGCGCCAGGTCGGGCAGGTTCGTTCCGCTCGGAGCGTAGTAGGCCGCGAACGCCGGCTGGTGGCCGGCCCAGACGACGATGGGCAGCGTGATCGCCGTCCCCGCCCCTGCCAGGCTCAGCCCGGCCCGCCAGTCTCCCAGGCGCAGGCCGTAGCGCCTGGGATCGTCGCGGAACAGCAGGACGACGACCGCGAGTGGGACCGCGACGAGCAGGACGAACCGCTGCAGCGTCGCGATGCGCAGGATCGCCGGATCGCGCCGGAACACGACCTCGTCGGGCAGGAAGTCGCGGTGGAAATCGATGAGCAGGGCCACGACCATGACGACGACCGCGACCGTGGCCCGGGTTGGAAGCTCCAGGCCGAACAGACGGAACGTGGCCCGGTCCTCCGGCTCGGCCGGGTAATTTGGCGTGCCGACGAACGCGCTGCCAAGGCGCGTCGACCGCCGGCGGCTCACCAAGCGACGCTGCCGGACAGCATCCCGACCGGTCACCGACCCCCGCGGATGAGGGCGAGGAGCATACCCACCGTGACGGCCGCGGCCGCCCCCAGGATCACGTAGCTAATCGGCCGACCGCCGCCAACGTCGAGGGCGGCGGCAATGACGCTCAGGCCGTTGAATACGATGGCCATGATCGCCGGCAGGCGCGCGGCGTCCCAGCGCCTGGACTGCACGACCAGCAGGCCTCCGACTGCTGCGCCAAGGGTGGCGGCACCGCTCTGGCGGTAGATGAAGTCGTCCGCGCCAGACGCGCCGACCGCTCGCCCGAACGCTCCGGCTCCGATGAGCGCGGCGAGGCCGAACAACGCGGCCGCGACCGATCCGATCGCGAAGAGCCCGGTCACCCAGGGTGCAAGCTCGCCGTTCCGCGCTGACGCCGTCCGCGACGGCCCGTTCGACCAGACCGGAGGCCGGGCCAGGAAGTATCCGGTCGCCACGGTGAACAGGATCGACGCCACGAGGATCACGTAGACGACGAGCTGTGCGCCACCGGCGATGATCGTTGCCAGGCAGGCGGCCACCGAAGCGGCGTTGAACACCGCGGTCGCGGCGATCGGAATGCGCAGCGACGACCAGCCCGCCCGAAAGCCGGCGGTCAGTCCCACCGCATAACCGAACGTTGCGGCCCCGGCGATCCGGTAGGTGAACACGTCGATTCCCGTGAAGCCGGCGGCGGTGGCGAATTGGGTTGGCGCCACGAACGGTGCGATCCCGAAGAACGTTCCAGCCAGGATCAGGGCGAGGAGCAACCAGCGGAAGAGCCGTTCGACGGTCTCCGTGTCCATGGCAGGCATTGTCGTAGTCCGGTCAACCAGCCCGGTGAACCCGCCCGGTGAACCCGCCCGGCCGAGCGTCGGCGCGCTATCGTATGGCCCAGCAGCGCGGCGGCACATCGGACCGGCCGGGCATCGAGGAGGGCGCCCGGTGATCGACGACGGGGTGGCGGGGAGGGCTGATGGCGTCGATCGCTGACGCGGCCGGGAACGGGCTCGCGATCTCCACACGCGGACTGGTCAAGCGTTACGGCGACATCGTGGCGCTGGACGGGCTCGACCTGTCCGTCCCGACCGGAGTGGTCTACGGCTTCCTGGGCCCCAACGGAGCGGGCAAGACGACGACCATGCGCATCCTGACCAGCCTCATCCGACCCGATGCCGGCCGGGTCGAGCTGCTGGGCCGGCCGTTCGGGCGCGGCGATCGGCGCCGGCTGTTCGATGTCGGTTCGCTCATCGAGTCGCCGGCGTTCTATCCGTTCCTGTCGGGGCGCGAGAACCTGCGAGCCATCGCTGCGACCGGGGCCCCGACCCCACGCGGGCGCATCGACGAGATGCTGGAGATCGTTGGGTTGCGCGAGCGAGCCGGCGATCGCGTGTCGGCCTATTCGATGGGCATGAAGCAGCGATTGGGCATCGCGGCCGCCCTGCTGAGCGATCCCCGGTTGCTGCTCCTGGACGAGCCGGCGAACGGACTGGATCCGGCCGGAATCGTGGCGATGCGCGACACCCTGCGGCGTCTGGCCGCCGCCGGGAAGACCGTGTTCGTCTCCAGTCACATCCTGGGCGAGGTCCGGCAGTTGGCGGACGTCGTGGGCATCATCGCGCGGGGCAAGCTCGTCCGAGAAGGACCGTTGGATGTGCTCCTGTCCAGCCAGGCGACGGTCCGCGTGCGGATCGACGATGGGGACCTGGAGCGGGCGACCGCGGCGCTCGAGGCTCTGGCGGGTCCGGATTCAACCGAGCGGCTTGCCGATCCGTCCGCCGTCTGGCTCAGCGTTCGTTTCGATCCGGATCGAGCGGCGGAGGTGAACCGCGCCCTGGCCCGGGCCGGCGTCTTCGCCGCGCGGTTGGAGGCTGGCGCCGAGCTGGAATCGCTCTTCCTGGAGCTGACGGGAGACTCGCCAGCCGTGTCCACGCCTGACGATCCGTCCGCGACACCGCCCGGAACTGCAGCGACGCCGCCCGGAGCCCCCAGAGCGCCGGCCGGGGGCGTCCAATGAGGATCTTCGTTGCCGGGCTTCGAAAGCTCATCCGCCGCCCAGCGACGTGGGTCACGCTGCTCCTGCTGATCGGGCTCCTCGTTCTCGTCTACCTCGCCGTCGGGGGGACGGCCAAGGAAGCCGCGAACCGGCCAGGCGCCCAGAATGCTCTGCTCCTGCTCACGTTTCCCGGTGCCTATCTCCTCGTGCTGTCGTTCATCCTTGGCCTGGGCGGGTTGCTGGCGGTGATCTACGGCGCGGCGATCGCCGGCTCGGAATGGTCGTGGGGCACCCTCAAGGTGGCCGTGGCCCGGGGCGAGGGTCGGAGTCGCTACATGGTGTTGTCCTTCGTCGCGATCGCCGTCATTGCCGGGGTCGGGCTGCTGGTCGCCTTCGCGATCGGCGTGGTGGCGGCTCTGGCCGGGGCCACGCTGGCAGGCGTCTCGACGAGCGGGCTCGGCGATGGTCCGACGCTGCGTGGGCTGCCCGAGCAGCTCGCCCGCGGCTGGATCGCGATCGTGGAGGAAGCCGCGCTTGGTTTCGCCGTCGCCACCATCGCGCGCAGCCAGCTGGCCGGCGTCGGAGTCGGCATCGCCCTGTATTTCGGCGAGCAGTTTGCCGGCCTGTTCCTGCCCGACATCGTGAAGTACCTGCCATTCCAGGCTGCCAATGCCGTGGTTGCGGTCGGCGAGAACGTCTCCAGCCAGCAGATCGTTCGCAGCCTCGAGCCGAATACCGCGCTTGTCGTGGTCGCAGCCTGGCTGCTGGGTGCGCTTGTCGTGGCGTCCGTGATGACGGAGCGAGCCGAGATCGGGGGATAGGGGCAGGGAAATCCGCCGAGCCGCGCTCCGCGGGCAAGGCGTGGTCCGCGTGCAGGGGACATCGTTCCCGCCGTGCGATCGAGCGCTTCTCGCCGGCCAGGATGACCGCCGAGTACGTGGACGTCTATCGTGCCGTGATCGTCTCGCGACGCTCGCCGTAGCCGCGACACCGCAACACCCCTGCGATGCCCAGCCGCCCGGCTGTCGGGTCGGTCAGATGGTGTGGGCCCGACGATGCTCTCTTCACACGGCCGACCGGAGGACCCTGGGCCCGCCCATGACGTTCAGACCCGACGTACAGCTCGATCCCTCGCAGGTGGAGGACGCCCGCGGCCAGGGACGCCTCGGCGGGCGCGGCGTAGTCCTGGGCGGCGGCGGCGCGATCGGGCTCATCGTGACGTTGATCTACCTCCTGGCCGGGGGCTCGATCGATCCCAACAGCATTGGTGCTCCGCCAGCCGGCGTGAATTACGGTCCGGGAACCAGCGCCCTCGCCGAGGAATGTAAGAAGGGTGCGGACGCAAATCGCGCCGAGGACTGCCGGATCGTGGGCTACGTCAACAGCATCCAGGCGTACTGGAAGGATGCCTTCACGCGCTCAAGCCAGACGTACAGCCCGGCCACGACGGTGCTGTATACCGGCGAGGTGGACACAGGCTGTGGGTACGCAACGAGCGACGTTGGTCCGTTCTACTGCCCAGAGGACAAGCGCGTCTATCTCGACCTTGCCTTCTTTCAGCAGCTACGGACCCAGTTCGGAGCCAAGGGCGGCCCCTTTGCGGAGGCCTACATCGTCGCCCACGAGTACGGGCATCACATCCAGGACCTGATGGGCGCGCTTCAGGGCGGAACGGCCAACAGTGGCCCGTCCGGGCAATCGGTCAGGATCGAGCTCCAGGCCGATTGCTACTCGGGTGTCTGGGGCAACCACGCCGCGGCCACCGGCTTCCTGAACCCTCTGAGCGATACCGAGATCGCCCAGGCGCTCGATGCGGCGGCATCCGTTGGCGATGATCGCATCCAGGCCAAGGTCCAGGGTCGGATCAATCCTGATACCTGGACGCACGGCTCGGCGGCGCAGCGGCAGGAGTGGTTCCGTACGGGTTACAAGAGCGGCGCCCCCGACGACTGCGACACGTTCGCCTCCAACCCCTAGGCCGGTCGACGAGCGATCGCCGTCACCACCGGCGCCCGCCAGCGGAAGTCCGTCGTGGGCAGCGCGGCGAGCCGTTCGCGAGTCCGTCGGCGGACCCGTCGCCGCAGCGTCCAGGGCAGCGAACGGAACAGCTCATATTCGCCGTACGCCTCCAGGAACTCCGGGTAGCGGGCCGGCTCCCACGCATGATCCAGCCATTCCTGCCGGGCGGAGACGTCCAGGAAGCCAGCCCGCCGAAGCTGCAGAGCCGCGGCTCTGGCCGAAACGTAATCGCCGCTGCACGCCTCTTCGGCCGCGTCGCCATCCGGTACGTTCAGCTCGTCCAGGACGTCGAAGAACGCCTCATCCGGGGCGAACTTTCGCTCCGCGACCATCCACGTGACGAACGCCAGCAGCCCGCCCGGCCGGAGGACGCGGTGAACCTCGCGGAGGACGGCCAGCCGGTTGGGGACGAGCTGAAGGACGAAGGACGAGACGACGAGATCGAACGCCTCATCCGGGAAGGGGAGGTGGCCGGCGTCGGCGATGGCGAACGAGATGCGGGCGGCGTCACGCGTGGGCGGGTGCCTGGCTCGCTCGCGGGCGGCCAGGACCATTCCCCGCGAGGCGTCGATTCCCGTCACGGCGGCGGCCGGCCAGCGCCGTGCCGCCTCGATGGCAAGCGTGCCCGTGCCGGTTCCCAGGTCGAGGATCGCGCTCGGCTGGCCGTCCGCGGCCCACGCTTCGGCGACTCTGTCCAGGACCCGGAGCGCGGACGCTTCGAGGACCGGCGCCCACCAGAGCCCGTATCGATTGGCGGCGCGGTCGTATCGCTCGCTCATGGCCGACATGTTGCAATCCTGCCACGGGCGGGCGTTCGGACGCCGGCGCTGTTGCCGGGGCGTCGACCTGGCGGCCCTAGTAGCCGTCCACCACCACGTTCGCGAGCGGTTCGTCGCGAGCCAGCCGGCCCACCTGCTCGAGCACGAGTTGCCAGGCGCGTCCATCCTCCCGCCTGACGTCACCCCCGATGTGCGGCGTGATGATGACGCCGGGGGCCGTCCAGAGCGGGTGGCCGGCCGGTAGCGGCTCCGGGTCCGTGACATCCAGGGCGACCCGGATCCGGCCGGCCAGGACGGCGGCCGTCAGGGCGGACGCGTCCACCACCGCCCCGCGCGATGCGTTCACGAGGAGCGCGCCGGGCCGCATCGCGGCGATGATCCCCGCGTCGATGATGCCGCGCGTCTCCGCGGTGAGCGGCAGGAGGCTGACCACGACGTCGGCCCGTAGGAGGACCGACGGCAGCTCGGAGAATTGCAGAACGCCCTGACGCGGGCGCCGGGCGACGCGGACGACCGTGGCCCCGAACGGGGCCAGCCGCGCTTCCACGGCACGGCCGATGCTGCCCGCGCCCACGATCACGACGACGGCATCGACGAGATCCTCGCCGACGAGCGGTTCCGTGCGCCACGTGCCGTTCCGCTGGGCCTCGAGATGCTCCGGCAGCCGACGCCGCGAGGCGAGGATCGCCATGACCACCCATTCCGCCACGGCCACGTCGTGGACGCCGGAGGCGTCGCACAGCGTCACACCCGGTGGGATGCGATCGGCGATCGCGTCCACGCCTGCCGAGAACGTCTGGATCGCCCCCAGCCCGTCGATATGCGCCGCGACCTTCAGGGCCCGCGAGACGTCGTGTGCCGCGACCAGGAGATCGGCGGGTGGCAGGTGAGCGTCGATCGGTCCGGCGGCGGCGAAGAGGTGCAGCTCGGCCAGCTCGGCGAGCCGGTCACGTTCGGCCGCAGGCGTTCGCTCGGGGATCCAGACGTCGGGTCTCACGGTCTCCACTCTGTGGCGCGTCGCAACCGGCAGGCGCCTGAGCCCTTGGCGCGACCTGGCAAAGCGTACTAAAGGCACCGAACCACGGCAGATGGACTAGGACTGCCAGGGTATTTCACGCGGACCCGCCTGCGGGTACGGTGTGCGCCGTGCAGGCCATGGCGGGGGCTCATCGTTTCAGAGAGTGGCGCACCGCGAGCCTTCCCAGGATGGTCCGCCGTGCGTTTGACGACACGTACCTGTTGCTGTCGCTCGCCCTGGTCGTCCCGGTCCTGCTGGCCGAGCTGATCGCCGACGAGCCACAGCTGGGCCCCATGGCTCTCGTCGGCGCGTCGTTCCTGGCGGTCCAGGCCTGGCTCGCACGGCCCCGGGCCGGTCTCCTGCGCCGGCTCGCGTCCCGAGAACGATCGGTCCTTCGTCTGTTGCTGGCGCTCGCCTTCGTGGCGCTCGCGGACGTCTTGATGCGCGATGAGACCTTCCGGCCAACTGCGCTCTATCTCCCGATCGTCGCAACGGCCGCGGCCAGCGGGGTCCTGCCGGCGATCGGATTCGGCGCCATCGCCACAGCTGCCTACCCCCGCCCGTGCTCGAAGGGGCCGACGTGACGGCGACCATGCAACGTGGCTTCGTGCTGGCCGCCGCAGGCGTGGTCCTCGCGATCGGTGCGCGGCGCACCGTGGCCGCGCTGGAGTCGACCCTTGGCCGGCTGCGCGAATCCATGGCCGCGGAGCGCCATCGGGCGCGCCGCACGACGGCGCTCGAGGCGGTGGGCCGGGTACTGGCGGCCGAGGGCGCAAGTCAGGCGGCGCTGGACCGGGTGATGGACCTGCTGGTCGTGCGCTTCGGCTACACGTACGCCTCAATCTATCTCGCCTCGGGCTCCATGCTCCGCCTGGGAGCCCAGCGCGGTTACGCGGAGCCGATCACCGAGTTCGACGGCAGTCGCGGCGTGATGGGACGGGTCATGCGCTCGCGGCAGCCCGCGTTCATCCCCAACGCTGCGCAGGACCCCGACTTCGTCGCCGCCGAGAGCGGCCTGGCGGGCGAGATCTGCGTGCCGCTCATTGCCGGAGGGCAGCTGCTGGGCGTCGTGAACGTCGAGTCGATGCTGCCCGACGAGCTGGACACCAGCGACCTGGAGGCGATGCTCCTCGTTTCGGATCAGCTCGCCTCGGCGCTGGCCCTGGTCCGCCAGCGTGAGGACATCGCGGCGCAGGCTGCCCTGTTCCGGCGCCTTGCCGAATTCTCGTCCGCGGCGAACCGGGCCGTGTCGCCGGACGAGCTGTACGGCGTGATCGCGCGGTCCGTATCGACGGTCATCGCGAGCGAGGCGGTCGTCCTGATCGTGCTCGACCACGCGACCGGCCGGTACGTGATCCGGGCTCTGGCGGGCGGCGACCCGCAGGTCGTGGGCGCGGAGGTGCGGCCCGGCGAGGGACTGTCCGGCCGCGCCATGCAGGCGCGGCGCGTCGTGGTCGCGGAGCGTCTGGAGCGCGCCAGCTTTCCGTCCGCGGTCCGCGATGCGCGCATCCCCGACGTGGTGACCGCGGTGTCGGTCCCCCTCATCGTCGAAGAGGGGGTCATCGGTGCGATCACCCTGCTGCGCGAGCATCTGGATTCGCCCTTTAGCCAGGCCGAGCAGGAGGTCCTCGACCTCCTCGGCAACCAGGCTGCGCTTGCCATCAGCAAGATCTGGCTGCTCGCGGAGGTCACCGAGGCGTCGATCCGGGACCCCCTTACCGGCCTCTTCAACCGTCGCTATCTCGACGCCTCCATCGATCGAGCGTCGGCTGCCCGCGCGCGACGCGCCCCCGAAGATCGAGATGCCGTCGCCGCCATCCTCTTCGACCTCGATCATTTCGGCGCACTCAACAAGCGCCACGGGCACCTCGTGGGCGACGCCGTGCTGCGGCGGTTCGCGGCGATCCTGAAGGCTCGGTTCCGGGCGAACGACCTGGTCGCCCGTTACGGCGGCGAGGAGTTCCTGGTGGTGCTCGACCAGGCGGATCGGGATACGGCCAGGCGCCTGGCCGAAGAGGTGCGCGCCGAGCTGGCCGCCGCGCGGATCGCCGGCCTGGATGGAAAACGTCTGCGGGCCAGCGTTTCCGCCGGCTGCGCCGAGTTGCCCAGCGACGTGGCCGAGCTCAGGACGCTGGTCCGGACCGCCGACGTCGGGCTGGCCATGGCCAAGCACGCCGGGCGCAATCAGGTTGTGGCTGCCTGATCCCGGCTGGAAGGCTTGCCCGCGAGCGCCTTGCGCCTGAGATATGGCTGCCACCGATACAGCCCGGGTTTCATGGGTCGTCAGGTTCCGCCGCGCCGTGAGATGTGAGGTGCGAGCGGTTGCCGTGAACGAGGCGAGGGCGATTGGTCTGTAACGTGCGGTCCTTGGCGTGTGTCCAACCCAGTACATAGCGGTACTGTCGATTTCGCCGGCCGGAAGCCGATCCGCGGATGGCATCTGGACCTCATTCGCGGTTTGGGACCGGCCCTGGCCGAGCGGCCACGCCGCGAACACGATGCCGTGACAGACGCAACCGGACGAGGAGGATGTGATTTGGTGACCTGGGCCGAGTTCAGCGCTGCCGCCCCCGACCTGGCTGCCGAAGGCCGCCGGCAGCTCTACCGCCGGGGAGAGGGCGAGGCGATGCTGGCCACCGTCCGGGAGGAAGAGCCACCGCGCATCCACCCGATCAACGTGGGCATCGTCGGCGATCGGCTCTACGCGTTTCTCCTGCGGTCGGCCAAGCGGCTCGATCTGGAGCGTGACGGCCGGTTCGCCCTCCATTCGCACCAGGACCCTTCGGCCCCGAACGAATTCCTCGTCCGGGGCCGCGCCCAGCGCGTGCTGGACGGTGCGGTCCTGTCAACCGTCGCCGCCGCCTGGTACTTCACGGTGGACGAGAGCTACCACCTCTTCGAGCTGTCGATCGAGACGGCGCTGGCCGGGCTCCGGGCGGCAGACGAGTGGCCGCCGCGCTACACGTCCTGGGCGGCGCCCTCGGCACCATTGGTCGGCGGCTCGTCCCAGGCATAGCCGTTGGCCTGGAGGATGTCGAAGGCCGGGCTCTTCGATCTGGACGCGATCGCAGCCTCGGTGGGGACGCGGATCTCGGCGGCCCGATCGGCCGGTGCCGGCGCAGCCGCCGCCATCATGGGTGGTCGGGCCCGCCGCCGTGCCGGGCGAGCCACTGCGGCCGGGGCGGGCGTGGCTACCGGGACGCCGGAGATCACGACCGGCATCGGACCCGGCAGGTCGCTGATCGCGGCGTTGGGCTGGTAGGCGCCGCCCGGCGGGGTCGGCACCTGGAGCATGCGCAGGAGGATGGAGGTCATCGTGGCCCGGTCATCGTCGAAGTCTCCGTGGCCACGAGCATCCGAGCGGAGATCGGGCGACGAGCCTCCGGGGGCGATGACGATCCGGCCGTCGCAGGTTTCCGATGCCGACTCGATCGCCTGACCGAGTGGCGACCCCGTTCCCGTCTTCGCGTCGAGTCCCAGCTGGAGCCCGACGAGCGGCACCATCCGGCTGATCCGGTCGGGGTCCGGCTCCAGTCCCCGTGCGACCAGGTACAGCAGCGACTTGTGGTAGACGGGCGTGTCACCGCCCGGGCAGGTGTCGTCCTGCTCCATCTGCTCCGAGAGATTGAAGGTCGTGAACCGCTTGATCATGCCCGACGTGAAGCTGGGCAGGGCGAACTGCTCGAACAGGGCGTTCGTGACCGCTCCGCCCATGAAGGCCAGCGAGTCGATCGGGATGCCGGCCTCGGACAGGCGCCGGGCGAGCGCGGTCAGGAAGATCGTGCCGGCGCTGTGACCGGCCAGGTGAATGTGCACGTTCTCGGGGCCGTGCTGGGTCCGGTAGTCGAGCAGCCGGCGGGAGATCTCCGTGCCGCCCCGGATGTCTCCCTGGGAGTCCCGCGCCGAGGCGCCGGTCGCGTTGCCCTTCATCTGCGCCCACAGGCCGGCGAAGAGGTGACGGGCGGTGCCCTCCACCAGGCGATCCCATTGTTCCTCGAAGTCGAACCGGAGGCCTCCGAACGGCAAGCGGCCATGGAGGACGTCGTCGAGCGCATCGACGATCGTTTCGATGGCGCCACTCTCCCAGGCGAAGTTGATGGGGTAGACGTGGTTGTTCAGCCACCAGTTGAGCTGCCGCTGGGCGATTGAGAGTCCGTTGAACTCATCGATCAGGCCGCCGTGCGCATAGAGGACGATATGGCGGGCGGTCGTCCCGTCCCTGGCGCCCCAGGCGGCGTGCTTCAGCGCCATGTTCGCGAACATCTCGTCGAGCTGGACGAGGCTGCTGGTGAACTTGCCGCTGGTCGACAGGCGACCCTCGTTGCCGGTGTTGACGACGTACGGTCGGAGCAGGGTCAGGTTGGGCCCGCCGCTCAGAACGACCTCGCCGGACGTCGTGATCCGTGACGCGCTGGCCGGCTGGACGAACGGCGTGCTTGGCACGCCGGGCCGGCAGACCCACGCGTCGTAGGCGCTCGTCAGCCAGTCCTCGTACTGGAGGATCGCGAAGCCGCCCATGCCCCAGCCGTTGCCCCATGAGTTCTGGACCAGGAACCCGAGCTCGTCGTAGCCGACGAGCGCGAATGCGTGGCCGCCGATCGGCTGGGCCGGCTTGTCGCGCTTGATGACCATCACCCGCCGCCCGTCGGGGGTCGTGACGGGGACGGGCCGCTCCCAGCCGGTGTGGACAGCCGCCGAGACCGCGATGGCGTGGAGCTCGTTGATTGCCGACTGCATGTCGTCCAGGCGCAGGGCGTTGACCCGGTAGTAGGCACCCAGCGGCCGCTGGCGGCAGGACGCAGTGAACTCCGGGTTGTCGAGATCGACCTCCGCCCTGAGCTGGTTGACCCGCTGGGCGAGTGCGAGCTGCTGCCACTCGGCGTCGAGCGCCACGCCGTGCCGCAGCCAACCCTTGAAGGCGCCCCGCAGCGAGGATCCGTCGTCCGCCTGTCCGGGAAACTCGTCGTAGCGACGGGCAAGCCGGTAGAGCATGTACGGGCTGACGAGCCCCGGGGCGGCGATCTTCAGCTCGGCGGCCTGGCGGGCCAGGACCGTGTTGATGACCGCCGCCATGGCGTGTCCAGTGCACGACTGGCCGTCCTGGTTGAGGATGAAGAACGCACCACCGTCGGGCCCTGCATCCAGCCGGGGCGGCAACGGTCGGAGCATCGGCCGGTACTCGAGGTCGCGGAAGTCGTAGGCGTCGGGCTTCGCGTTCGTCCGGAACTGCCGGCCGTGCACCGAGATCACGCTGGGTACGTTCGTCTTCGCCACTGCATTTGCCCCCTTGGATCGCCCGATCTTCGGCGGTCGAAGACCGACCTGAAGGGGCGACCGGAAGACCGGCAGCCTACTGCCGCCCCGTCGCGGCTCCGTCTCGACGCCGGGACGCGCTGGGCCCCCGGGTCAGGCGTCCGCCGGTCGCCGGATGCCCCGACCGGGACCGATCACGATCTCGCCGAAGCGCTCGATCACGTCCGTCCCGGTGGTGCCGGGCAGCGAGACGACGATCGCGTCGGCGCCTGCACCGGCGATCTGTTCCAGCCGCTCGAGGAGGAGCTGGCCGGGTGCCAGCTGGCCGCGAGGCGGCTCGGTCCCGTCGGGCTTTGAGAGGTCGATGCGGGCGTGTCGCTCGATCGCGTCGTACGGTCGTCCGACGTCGTCGCAATGACGGCGCAGCACGTCGAGCTTGTGCCGGAGCTCGGCCGGATCCGAAATGAACATGTCCGTCGCCTGCGCGTACTGCGCGACGAGGCGCAGCGTCTTTCGCTCCCCGACCCCGCCGATGAGGATCGGCGGGTGGGGCCGCTGGACCGGTCGAGGCGAGTCGATCTGCTCCGTCAGGTGGATGTGCTTCCCGTCGAACGGGCTGATCTCCCCGGCCCACGCGCGAAGCGCGATCTGGAGCGTCTCCTCGAGCAGCTCGAAGCGTTCGCGGAGCGGCGGAAACGGTACGCCGAAGGCCGCATGCTCGCGCTCGTTCCAGGCAGCGCCGATCCCGAGGTACGCCCGGCCGCCGGACAGGACGTCGAGTGTCGTTGCCTGCTTCACGAGGATTGCCGGGGCGCGGTAGGTCACGCCCGTCACGTGGGTGCCGAGCATGATTCGCCCGGTCACGCCGGCGAGGTTGGCGAGAGCCATCCACGCCTCGGGGTGCGGGTCCTCCCACTTGCGCAGCTGGACGAAGTGATCCCACACCCAGATGCTGTCGAACCCGGCCGCCTCGGCTCGCCGGCCGGCGTCCGCCAGCCGGGCGCCCATCTCCCGCTCGCCGCCGGGCCAGTTGAAGTCATCGATCCGGAGTCCGAATTTCATCCGTCCGTCCTTTCGTCCGGGCGAGCCTACCCCACGTTGCCGGCTTCTCGGGCCGCACCCGGGCGGGCAGACGCAGCCGAGACGCCGCACTGCCACAGTCACGCGAAAATCGGACCGGAGCCGGGGGAAGGGAGCGAGCGGAGTGAGTGGCCTATTGCCGGCCATCGGCGGCAGCGGCGGGGCGGCCGGCTCCGGAGGGCTGGCCGGGATCGTCGGCACGGGGACCGTCCAGGTGGCCGCTGGCGGACTGAGCGGGCTGGTTGCGATGAGCGCCCTCATCGCCAGCGGCGCCCTGCCCGTGGGTGGTGGTCCCGGCGGACCCGCATTCCTGCTGTTCGTCACCTGCCCGGAAAGCGGCTCCGTGGTCGCCGCAGCCAACCCCGGCGACAAGATGCTCGTCACCGCGAAGAACGCGGCCGGCACCTGGCTCCAGGTATACATTCCCGGCCCGGCAAATCACGCTGGCTGGGTCCCGGCCGGCAGCGTCGACCTCCTTGCCGACGGATCCGGCCTGCCGGTGGCGGCCTGCGGGGAGGTGCTCGCGGTGACCGGCACTCCCAAGCCCAGCGAGACCCCCGTCCCGGCCACGGCGAACCCACCGCCCTCGAGCAGTGCGGCTCCGACCCCCAAGCCGACGCCCAAGCCGACCCTCAAGCCGACGCCGACGCCGTTCCAGGCTACGACCGAACCGACGTCGTCGCCGACCCCCAAGCCCACTCCGAAGCCGACGCCGAAGCCCACGCCCAAACCCACGCCGAAGCCCACGCCGAAGCCGACGGCTGCCCCGGTCGTCATCGTGGACAAGAATGTCGACATTCCGCAAACCTGGCTCTTCGACGTCGACACGGGGAATCTCAGCGAGGGCCAGGGCGCCGACCTGTGGTTCGAAGCGGCCACCGCGACGGAACGCTATTTCACGCCAATGTTCGGCGCGGGGATCGTCCGCATGGGTTCCAGTAGGCCGGGATACGCTGGCTGCTCGAGTGCGTCCTACTCGGGCTCACGGATCTCGATCGGCAGGGTTGCCGTCGGTAGCTACCTCTGCCTGCGGACAGGGGGAGGGCGGTTCTCGGAGCTGCAGCTGCTGGCCGAGATCGGACCGAGCCCAGGGACGATGACCCTGCATGTCCGGACGTGGGCCTAGCAACGATCGACGACATTTGTCAGTGTGCGTCGGCTACTGACGACTAGACGGATCGGATACGCGGGGAGGGTATCGTTGTCCGACGGGTGGCTCGTGTCGGGCGGCACGAGCACGAACGATCGTCCATCCACCGGTCTCGGGAGCGTCCACGCATGAGCAGCCTCGCCATCACCCTCAACGCGGCCGGCCTGCAGGTCATGCCCGGCCAGGCGGCGAGCTTCACCGTGGAGGTCCGCAACCTGGGCACGGTCGTGGATCGCTACCGCTGCGAGATGGTGGGCATGGACGCATCCTGGGTGACGGTCACGCCGGCGAGCCTCGAGCTGTTCCCCGCCCGCGAGCTCGACGAGCGGGGCCGCTCCGATGCGCCGCCGACGGTCGGCCGGTTCACGGTCGCGGTCCACCCCCCGCGCAGCGCGGCGGCGCTCGCCGGGGTCTGGCCGATCGGGGCCAAGGTCGCCTCCGAGCACGACCCGGCCAACCGCCTGGTGGAGGAGGCGACGATCACGCTGCTGCCCTTCGGCGCGCTCGACGCGGACCTGCGGCCGGCGCTCATGGGCGGCCGCTTCGGGGCCAGCACCGCGCTCCACCTGGCCAACCGGGGCAACCGGCCCGAGGCGGTCACGATCAGCGGGTCCGACCGGGCCGAGCGG
>DASPWU010000049.1:0-2532 GCA_035637675.1 Candidatus Limnocylindria bacterium
GAACCAACCGCAATGTCTTGCCTCCTCACAGCCGGAACGCCGCGCGCTGAGGCGCGGCGACGGTGGTTTGGTCCACCCGTGGCAGGAACGCAAAGACGGGGCGTGAAGGTAGTCCGAAACGGGTGAGCCGGCTCGGACGCCTGCCAGGGGCGGCGGTCTGGGATTCTCCCCGTCTTGGGGCGCGGGGTGCGACGGCCGGTAGTATGGCGGCGCCCAATTGGCCCTGGCCATACCACGAGAGGGCCATACGCCCACGGGACCGACGTACCCCGCCGGCATGTCCCGCCACGCGCAACGGCGCCCGAGTGGCGGCTGCCTGGCGCTTGGGGCTAGGGTGCGGGCGACACCTCGAGCGTCGGCGTCACGGCCGGCGACGGCTCGGATGTCGGCGCCGCGGTCGGCGACGCCTCGGAGCTCGGCGTCACGGCCGGCGACGGCTCGGAGCTCTGCGTCGGGCTGGGCAATGGCGTCGGGCTGGGCGATGGAGCCGGGCTCGGCGGTGGGATCGATGGCAGGCTGGCGATCGCGATGTTCATCAGCGGCGTGCCGATGGAGTCCGGGCTGTAGCGGTCCTGGTTCGTGACGACCGCGATCGTGAACCCGTAGTCCGGCAGGTAGCGGATGGAGCTCCGTGAGCCGATGAGGCGGCCACTGTGGCCGAACGTTCGCCGGCCGCCGAGCCATTCCTCCATGAACCCGAGGCCGTAACGCCTCGTGGCCCCCACGCTGATGCTGTGGCTGACATCCTCCATCGCCGCGAGAGAGGCCGGTTCCAGGATCGTCCCGCCGTACAGCGCGCGAGCCCACACGGCGAGGTCTCGCGAGCTCGCGGCCACCGCACCGGCGTTGCCGGCGGCCGTGGTCACAGAGGTGAACGGCGCGATCGGCGTCCCATCCCATTGATTGACCCAGCGCAGGCTCGTTCCCCAGCCCCGCTGGACGTAGGCGGTTGCCACGGTCCCCCGGCGGGCCTCGACGCCCTGCATGAAGGTTCGAGTGAGGCCCAGCCGGTCGACGAACCGGCGACGCAGCTCGGCCGCCACCGACCGGCCGGTGACGCGCTGGACGACCTGCCCGAGCAGCACGTAGTTCGAGTTCGAGTAGTGCCAATCGGTCCCGGCCGCGAAGTAGGGTGCCCGCATGTAGCTGAGTGCTCGTGCCGGACTCCAGACGCGACGTTTGTCGGCGAGCAGGGCGGCATCGATCGTGGGGTTCGAGAAGTAGTCGTACAGGCCACTGGTGTGGTCGAGCATCTGGCGAATCGTCACCGCCCACGACACCCGGGCCGTGGGCAGCCAGCGGCGCACGCGATCGTCGAGCGACAGGCGGCGCTCCTCCGCCAGATCGAGGATGAGAGCGGCCATGAACGTCTTGGTCACGCTGCCGATCGCGAACGCTGTGCCGCCCGAGACCGGCACCCGATTCCGGAGGTTCGCCCAGCCGCTCACACCGCTCCAGCGGCGGCCGTCGGGCCAGATGATCGTCACGGACACGCCGGGCGCCGAGTATTTCTTGCGCAGCTCGGCCAGGCGAGTCTGAAGGGCGGCCGTCGGCAGGGCCGTGCTGGTGGCCGATGTCGTGGTGTCGGCGGGCAGCCTGGCCCCGGCGGCGGGCGACTCACCGGCGACGGCCGCGACCGGCGCGACGACTGAGCTCGGCCGTGGCGCCATCGAGAGGTCGGAGCCTCGCTCGAAGCCGACGCCGAACCCAATGAGGCTGACGGCGACCAGGACCGCCAGCCGACCGAGCTGGACGCGGTGTCGGACGGGGCGCGGACGCACGACCCCCGGGTGCGTGGTGACGGGTAGCATGTCGCGAGCATAGGCGGCCGCGCAAGATCCGCGTCTCCCGCGGGAGTACGGGCAGCGCCTGGCCCGATCGGCAGCCCGCGAGCCGGGTGTGGCCGACACGCTCACCGGGCGGACCGGGCCGGCCGTTCGGGTAGACTCCGCAACGTCTATCCCCGCCGGCGCCGCACCGCGCCGGCGATCGCCCTGCCCGAATGTGCCACCCTCCGGAGCCCACCGTTTGACGTTCGAAACGCTCGGTCTGTCGCCAGACCTCCTGCGCGCGGTTGCAGAAGAGGGCTACACGACGCCCACCCCCATCCAGATCCAGGCCATCCCGCTCGTCCTCGAGGGACGTGACGTCCTCGCCGCTGCCCAGACCGGCACGGGCAAGACCGCGGCCTTCGTGCTGCCCATCTTCGAGCGCCTGAAGTTCCACGCCAACATGAGCTTCTCGCCCGCCCGCCACCCGACCCGCGTCCTGGTGCTGACCCCAACGCGGGAGCTGGCGATGCAGGTCGACGAGATGGCCCGGACCTACGGCAAGTACGTGCCGCTCCGCGTTGCCAGCGTGTACGGCGGCGTGCCCATCGAGCCCCAGCTCAAGGATCTCCGGGCGGGCGTGGAATTCCTGGTGGCAACGCCCGGTCGACTGCTGGACCATGTCGGCCAGCGCACGGCCAACCTGGGCCAGGTCGAGATCCTCGTCCTCGACGAGGCCGACCGGATGCTCGACATGGGCTTC
>DASPWU010000050.1:0-21046 GCA_035637675.1 Candidatus Limnocylindria bacterium
GGGGAGAGGCTGGGCCCGACGACCGTGGCGGTGGTGGCGAAGAAGTCCCGGGGCGAACCGTCGGACTCGACGCTCTCGACGTGGAGCGTCGTCTGCCCGCCGTGCGAATCGAACCGAGCCTCGATGCCCCCGCTCTCCTCGCCGGGGAACGTCCAGCCGACCAGCTGGCTGAAGAACCGGCTGAAACCTGGCCAGGCGATCCAGTCCTTCGCCCAGCGGCCGGTCGAGTCGGACGTCCAGGCCACCGACCGTCCCAGGCCGTACTGCCACTGGGCCAGGAGCGGATCGTCGCGGGCGGTCACGAGCACCGTCTGCGCGGCGGCCTTGGCCGTCGTGCCGTTGTATCCCAGCAGCGTCGGGAAGCCGGCCGACAGGCCGCGGAGGATCGGCGAGTCACCGGTCTGGATGGGGTGGAACGGCTCTTCCACGATTTGTTGTCCCGAGACCTGCTGGGTCTCCTTCAGGAAGATGTCCGGGATGGAGGCGGGATTGGGCGCCGGGTAATAGCGGCCGCCACCCTCGCGTGCCAGCTCGGCCAGGATCGGCGCAGAGCCGCCACCGGCGCCGACCGTGGAGAGCGTGATGCCGGCGGCCTTCATGCGGGCGATGATCTGGTCGTAGGCGCCCGACGAGCTCCAGCCGTCGGTGAACAGGATGATGTGGCGCCGCGTGGCCGTCGTGTTCTCGAGCGACTTCACCGCCTCGTCCAGTCCCGCGAAGATGTTCGTCTGGCCGCCGGGGTTGATCCCCGAGATCTTCGAGCCCACGTCGCCGATCTGCCCCAACGGGGCGGTATGGATCGCCCAGTGGGCCGCCGCATCGAAGCCAACGACGCCGAGCTGGTCCGACGGCGACATGGCCGCGACCGCGCGGAGGATCGCCTCCTTGCCGATGTCGACCTTGCGTACGCCGGCGATCTGGCTGCCGACGCCCCGATCGAACGAGTTGCAGTGGCAGGCATCCATCGAGCCTGACTGGTCGATCACGACGACCAGGGCCACGTCGGGCTGCTTCTGCCGGTCGCGGACGCCCATGTCGACCGGCAGCGACTCCTCGAGCGGCGTCTTGGCAAAACCGCCGGCGCCGTACGTGTGCGGCCCGCCGATCATGACCAGCCCGCGTCCGATGTCCCGGACGAAGACCTGCAGGGCCTGCATCTGCCGGTCGGTCAGGCGCGTCCGCGGAACGTCGACCAGGACGACCGTGTCGTAGCTGGCCAGGCCCTGGAGCTCGGCCGGAATCGCTTCGGGAACGACGACGTCGACCTTCTGCCGCTCCTTCTCGAGGGCCGCCACGAGCTGCGCGGCGACGTCCGGATTGCCCGCGGCGACAAGCGTCCTGGGCTCGCCCTTGACGATCGTGTCCGAATCGCCACGGTCATTCTGGCTGAACGTGTCCCGACCGGCCTCCACGACGACCCGGAAGATGTGGAAGCCGGCCTCGGTGGGCTTGACCCGGAAGGTCACCGCCGTCTGGCCGGCGACGAGGCTGACGGACTGCGTCGCCACGAGCGAGCCGTCGGCGAACAGCCGAACGGTGGCCGGCTGGGCGACGGTCGACGTGATCGTGGCGCCGACCTCGATCTCCTCGCCGAGGTGGGCGGTGGTGGGGGACGAGACGCGGTCGACGAGCACCTCGTCCTGGCCGCCCAGACCGATGACGTGGGTCTGGACCTGGATGCCTCGCGCGGCCGCGAGCGCGGCCTCCGACTGCCCCTCGCCCGTGGTGTCGTTGCCGTCGGACAGGAGGACGATCCGCTTCTGCGCGTCGTCGGGGAAGAGCGCCGCCGCCAGGCGCAGGGCGGCGCCGACGTCCGTGGCGCCCTGGACCGGCGTCGACGCGATCGTGTCGAGTTCACGGACCTCGGCCGGCAGCCGTTCGACCAGCGCGTCCTTGCCGAACGCGACGACGCCGGCCACGTCGTCCTTGGGCATGAGCGCGAGCGACTGGCGCAGGTAGTCGATCGCCGCGGTCCGGCCGGGCTGGCCGACCGAGTCGGACAGGTCCACGACGAAGACGGTGGCCAGCCGGTCGACGGGCAGGACGAGCTGGAAGCCGGCCAGGGCGAACACGAGCGCCGCGATCAGGAGCGTACGGACGAGGAGCGCCGCGCGACGCCGAGCCGCGCCGATACGCCTCCGCGAGCCGGAGCCGAGCAGGAGCGTGACCGCCAGCGCGATGGGCAGCAGCGCCAGGGCGGCCGGGTTCGTGAAGGCGACGCCCATCGGTCAGCGACCCTCCCGGCGCGGAGCCAGACGGGCCAGGCGGGCGGCGAGCGCCCGACGGCCGCGAGCCACGGCGTCGCGCTGATAGACGCCGTACTCGACGAGCAGCAGTGCAAGCGCAATCATGAGGATGACCGTCCACAGCTCGTCGCGGGCGGGCGGCCGCGTTCCGGCGTCGCCCGTGGCCTGCCCACCGCTACCCGCCGCGGCGCCGCTGCTGGTGCCGAGCGCCTCGAGGGCCGTTCCTGACCCGGGCGCGATGGTCGACTCGCCGACGTCGAACAGGTTCACCGCGAAGCGAACCGGGGCGCGGGGATCGGCCGATCGCCGCGCGGTACCTGGGGAGGCGGCGCCGCTGCTGCCCGGTGACGGCGCCGCGCTCGCGGCTGCACCGCTGTCGCCGGGCGTGGGCAGCGCGCTGGCGCCCGCGGAGCCTCCGGGAACGGGCGACGCCGCGGAGGCAGGCGCCAGCCCGAGCGGCGTGACCGTGTACACGCCCAGCGACTGGGTGGCCGTGAACGTCAGCGAGGTCGCCCCGGGCGTTCCCGCGGCGAGATCCACGGCCGTCCCGTCCGGTCGGGTCACCTTCAGGCCGCTGGCGCCGGCCGGGATCGCCAGCTGCACCGGGCTGCCCGGCGAGACGGCCCCGGCCGGCGCTCCCGAGTCGCCCAGGAGCTCACCCACGAGGTTGGACAGGAGGATCGGGAAGCCGACCTGGAGGGGGAGGTCCGATCGGCGCAGGTCGAAGGCGAGGACGGCCGAGTGGATGCCTGCCCGGACGCCCGCGTACAGCAGCGGCGCGTCACCGGGACCCCGAATGATCGGCCGGGCCCAATCCGGTAGGACGAGCCTCTGGGCCTCTGCGATGTGGGTGGTGGACAGGTCCACGTAGCGCAGGACGGGCTCCTCCTGGTCGAGGGGCGCGATGCCCGGCGACGTCAGCGTGCCGCTGACCACGCCCAGCGGAGACGTGGCCGTGGGCGCGATCGCCAGGACCGGGATGGGGGGCAGGTCGGCCGGCACGGCTCCCTCGACGATGATGAGATCGAACAGCTGGGACCCGTCGCGCTTGTCGATGAACGTCGACGCAAGGACGTCCGCCGGCTTCACGCCGTACAGCTCGGTGTTGGGCAGGTAGGTCAGGGCAGCCTGGAGGTATGGATCGCCGGGACTGATGAGCAGGATCCGGCGAACGCCGTCGGGTGGCACAATCGCCCAGGCGCGGTCGTCTACGGACAGCTCGTCCGGTGGCCCGCCGGCGGCGTCATCGTCCGCCGACACCAGCCGGACCTCCACGACGGCAACGTCGCGTGGCACGTCGTCGACGTTCACATCGGCCCGCGCCAGCGGGTCCAGGTAGACGTCGCGGGCCTCGAGCAGGCGGCCGTCGCCGTACAGCTCGATCCGACGCTCGGCCTTCTCGATGTCGAGGTTCGCGACGCTGACGAAGACGGAGCGGGTGACGGCGGACGGCGCGGTCCGAACGGCGAGCGCGACGATGGCCTGGTTCCGTCGTTCCCGCCCGACCACGATGACGCTGACCGGCGCGTCGACCCGGACCGTGGGCGGCCGGGTGAACGCCGCATCCGTCACGACCAGGACCTGCGCGTCGCCGGCCCGAGCGGCGAGGGCATCCGCCAGCGTCAGCGCGTCTGCCATGTCGCCCGGCGCCGGCTCGGCCGCGATCGACCCGATCGCCGCCCGGACCCGGGCCATGTCGTCCGTGCCGTTGGCCACGACCTTGGCCGTGCGACCGGCGGCGATCACGCTGACCCGGCCACCCGCGGGCAGGTCGCGGAGAGCCTCGATCGCGCGGGTCTTGGCCACCGACAGGCGGTCCGGCGCGACGTCGGAGGCGCCCATGCTCGCCGAAGCGTCGATGACGAGCACAAGGTCGCGAGCCAGGCCGGCCGGTCGCTCGATGAACGGCCGGGCCGCCAGGAAGACCAGGACCAGGACGAGAAGCAGTTGGAGCAGCAGGAGCAGGCTTCGCCGCAGGCGCTGCCAGGGGGCGTTGGCTTCGACGTCCGCCACCAGGCGCTGCCAGAGCAGGGTGGAGGAGACCGGCCGCTCGTCCCGCCGGAGCTTGAGGAGGTAGAACGCGACGACCAGCGGGACGAAGAGGAGCCCGGCCAGCGCGAGGGGAGCGACGAACGGCATGCCGGCAGGTCCGCTGGCCGCGCCCTAGCCGAGGACCCGCCGGCGCCGCAGCTCGGCGAAGACGAGGTCGGCGAGGGGCACGTCGGTGGTGAGCTCCACGTACGTCGCGCGGCGGCGGGCGGCGAGGTCTGCCAGGCTCGCCCGCCACTCGGCCAGGCGCTGGCGGTAGGCGTCCAGCGTGGCCATGTCGAGGGTCACGTCGACGCCGTCGCCGGTCTCGGAGTCGACGAGCCGGAGGTCGCCCTCCAATGGCGGATCGACCTCCTCGGGACTCAGGACGTGGAGGACGATGAGCTCCGAGCCGGTGGCGGCCAGCTCCCGGATGACCTTGTCGGCCGCCGGATCCAGCAGGTCGCTGATGAGAATCACCAGGCCGCGTCCGGACAGCTGGGCCGCGGCGTGACGAGCGGCCGCCAGGAGGTCGGTCGGGCCATCGGCGGGGGCGATCCCGGACAGCGTCGAGAGCAGGCGGAAGACGCGGCCGGAGCCGCGGAGGGCGACCTGGCGCCGAGCCCCGCGGCCGCCGAGCGACGACACGGCGATCCGGTCCTCGGACGCCAGCCCGATGTAGCCCAGGGCGGCGGCCGCCCGCTTGGCGAACAGCAGCTTCTCCGGCCGTCCGGCGGCCATGGACGCGCTGGCGTCGATCAGGAGGCTGACGGTCACGTCCTCCTCCTCCACGAACAGCTTGACGAAGAGCCGCTCGAGCCGGGCGTAGACGTTCCAGTCGAGCTGGCGAAGGTCGTCGCCCATCGTGTAGTCCCGGTAGTCGGCGAACTCGACGGACTGCCCGCGCTTGACGCTCCGCCGCCCTCCCTTGAGGCCGCCCCGGACGGGCGCATGCATGACGAGCAACAGGCGCTCCAGCTGGCGCAGGAACGCCTCGTCGAAGACGGTCGGATCGAGCTCGTTGGGCAGGAAGGCCGGCCGGGTGCCGCGGCCGGCCACCGCCGGTGCCGACGCTGCCGGTGGACCCGCCGCCCTTGCCTCCGTTCGCGTCGCGGCCGGTCGAGTGGCGCCGGGTCGGTCCAACATCGCCCGAGCTCCGGCCGGGCCGGTTACTCGACCGCCGGTGGCTGAACGGCGTCGAGGATCGAGCGAATGACCGCCTCGGGCGTGATCCCCTCGGCCTCACCCTCGAAGTTCAGGATGACCCGGTGGCGGAGGGACGGCAGGGCAACCGCCCGGATGTCGTCAACGCTGACGTTGAAACGGCCGTCCATGAGGGCGCCGATCTTGGCCGTGGCCACGAGGGCCTGGGCGCCACGCGGGGAGCCCCCATAGCGGACGTACTGGCGGACGAGCTCCGGGGCCCGCGGCTGGTCCGGATGCGTGGCCGCCAGGATGCCGACCGCATATGCGGTGACGTGGGGGGCGATGGGGACCGAGCGAGCCAGGCGTTGCATCTCGATGATCTCCGCCGCGGTCGTGACGCGCCCGGCGATCGCCGTCTCCGAGCCGGTCGTCCGGTCGACGATCGCGACGAGATCGTTCTCGGACGGGAAGGGCACCATGACCTTGAAGATGAAGCGGTCGAGCTGGGCCTCCGGCAGGGGATACGTGCCCTCCATCTCGAGCGGGTTCTGCGTCGCCAGGACGAAGAACGGCTCGTCGAGCGGATAGCGCTGGCGGGCGACGGTGACCTGGTGCTCCTGCATCGCCTCGAGCAGGCTCGACTGGGTCTTGGGCGTCGCGCGATTGATCTCGTCGGCCAGGACCAGGTTGGCGAACACGGGCCCCGGCTGGAACCGGAACAGCCGGCTACCGCCCTCCTCGATGAGGATGTTGGTGCCGGTGATGTCGGCGGGCATGAGGTCCGGGGTGAACTGGATCCGGTTGAAGCTGCAGTCGATGACGTCGGCGATCGTGCGGACGAGCAACGTCTTGCCCAGGCCGGGGACGCCCTCCAGGAGCGCGTGGCCGTTGGCGAGGAGGCATGTCAGCGCCTGGCGGACCAGATCCCGCTGGCCGACGATGACGCGCCCCACCTCTGCCTCGATCGTCCGGGCGCGCTCGGCGAACTGCTCCGGCGAGAGCTCCTGTGCGGCGGGCGCGCTCTTCGTCGTCATTGGTGCTCCTCCGTCACTGCCTGGGATCGAGCGAGCTGAAGTAGTCGCGGACGTAGTCCTTGACCGACAGCGGAACGTAACTTCGGTCCAGGCTGGTCAGCGCGTACTGGTAGAAGTCGCCGTAGACGTTCTGATAGGGCACGATCGAGCCGTTGTTCGAGCCCTGCCCGGTCTGGTTGCCCTGCTGGGTCTGCCCGTCGCCGCCGGTGCCGGCGACGTAGCTCGGGTCGCCCGGCTTGCCCAGGCGGTCGAACGGGGCGTAGATGCCGCTCAAGTCGGGTCCCAGTTGGGCCGGTTTGTTGCCCTGGCTCGGGCCGGCGAACCCGCTCTGGCCGCCGACCGCGCTGCCCAGGTAGCTCGCGTTCGAGCCGCCGCCGCTGATCGAGCCCTGGAACCCGGTGCTGTTCTGGCCGCCCTGACCTTGCCCTGAGCCCTGGCCCTGCCCTGAGCCCTGGCCCTGGCCCTGCCCCTGACCCTGACCCTGGCCCTGGCCCTGCCCCTGGCCCTGCCCCTGACCCTGGCCCTGCCCCTGACCCTGACCCTGGCCCTGGCCGGTGCCCGGGCTGCCGTTCGGGTTCGGGCTGCCGCCTTGTCCCTGGCCCGAGCCGGGTGAGGCGCCCGGCTGACCCTGGCCGGTCTGCGCCTGCCCGGGCTGCGCCTGGCTGCCCGGGCGGCCCGCCTCGGCGAGGTCATGGCGGCTGTCCTGGAGCTGCGACGCTGCCGACGCCAGGTCGCGGTTGACCTCGATGCGCCGCTGGGCGGCATCGAGCGCCGAGCCCAGTCGATCGAGTGCCGCCCGGGCCGAAGCGATGTCGCCCTGGGCCAGGCTCTGAGCCGCATCCTGCAGCGCGGAGCTTGCCGCGCCATCGGCGCCCGCCGCGGTCTGCTGCAGCTGAGCGAGCTGCCTGGCCAGCTCCTCGCGTTGCTCGGGCGAGAGCTTGTCGAGATCGGCGCCGAGCTTGCTCAGGTCTTCCTTGGCCTCCTTCGGGTCGCCGTCGCGGTTGGCGGCCTGCTCGCCGGTGGCGGCCTGGGAGAGCGAGCGGCTGAGCGCGGTCAACGCAGACGCCCGCTGTTCGGTCGAGGGATCGAGCGAGGTCCGGATGGCGTCCTCGACGCTGCCCAGGCGAGCCAGGTTCGCGTCGAGGTCATCGGGTCGCGTGCGCAGCTGGAGGGCGAGGTCGCGGAGGTCCTTCGCGAGGCGCGTCCGCGGATCGTTGGGATCCTGCGTCTTGGCGCCCAGCCGGTCCGCGATCTGCTGCACGGCCTGGGCCTGGCGGGCGGCTTCTTCGCGGATCTGCCGCTGCTGGGCGATCGCCGCGTCCTGCGGGTTTGGGAGGGCCAGGAGCGGGACGAGGAGCAGCGCGGCGGCTGCTGCGGCCAGGCCAGGCGAGCGCGACAGCCGCGGCCGGAACAGGTCGTGTCGAGTCGCCCGGATGGCCCACAGGGCATCGTGACGCTGGCGCCGAATCAGGCGATCGGTCTGCGCTTCCTCCGCATCGAGCTGCGGCGGCTCTTCGGGCGCCGGGATCGCGGAGTGGGGATGGGCCGCGGCCAGCGCCAGAGCGCTCGCGACCCGATCGTTCAGGCCGCCTTCTGCGTCCACCGCCAGCGCGGTCTCACCCAGCGACGGCCGGATCCAGATCGCGTTGCCGAGGAGCAACGCGGCCACCACGATCGGGATTGCGGCGGCCACCAACGGCGCCTGCTCGAGAGGGAGCAGTCGCGCCGCCGCCCACAGCACGGCCTCGGCGATGAGCGCCAGGGCGAGGGCTCGCCAGGCACGACGCACGGAGCGGCGAAGCCACAGCCGGCGGCGGAACGGCGCCAGGGAGGCGCCGATGGCGTTCAGCTCGGGATCGAGGGGCGGCGCGAGCAGGCGCGAGGGATCGCTCGGGACGAGGGGCCGAGCGTCGCGACGGCCGACATCCCGCTGGCCGCCAATCCGTCCCCGGACGGCGGGCCGGCGGACGCCCGCCGCCCAGGCAGGCCGGTGGAGGATGCTCGCCCAGGCAGGCCGAGCCATCAGCCGGCATCCCGCCGGGTACGGCGCAGGCGCGACAGGTTGGGTCGCCAGCGGCGGGTCGGGCTCACCAGGTTGGCAGACGCGAGCACAAGGATGATCGAAAGCACGATCCAGGCCGCCGCGCTTCGCGGCCAGTAGAGGTCTCGAGGCGGCGCGATCGGGGCGTCCGGCGCGAGCAGGCCGATGGCCGGTTCGACGTCGACGATGACGTTCGGCCCCGGTGCCCCGTCCTGAACCGGGATGGGCTTGCCCACCCCTCCAATGACCTGACGCGGTCCTCCGAAGTTCTGGTTGATCTGTTGCGTGTTCCCGGTCACCTCGCTGACGAGCGAGCAGAAGCCGTTGGAGCCCGTGCCGGTCGGACAGAGCACGTCCGCGTCGGCGACGAACGGGTTGAACCACATGATCGCCTCGGGCGGCGGGTGACGCGTCACGCTGAACGAGCCATCCAGGTTCGAACGGTCCACCTGCGCACTCGTGGCATACAGGAAGGCCCAGACGAACGTGGCGCCCAGGGTGAGGACCAGCACGATGAAGTAGCTCGCGACAGTCGCCGCCAGTGTCCGCTTCAGCAGCGCCGAGAAGAACAGCCCGATGGTGCCCAGTCCGATCGCATCGATGATGAGGACCACGTAGCCGCGAACGAGGTCCTCCGGAGCGACGCCGCCGAAGACGAACACGATCGACGTCAGGGGGATCGACGCGATGACCAGGATGAACACCCAGGCAAGCGCGCTGAACAGCTTGCCGACCACGATCGAGAACGACGAGATGGGCGTGGCGACGAGGAGGTCCAGGGTCTGCTTCTCGCGTTCCTGGCTGATGGCACCGGTGGTGAAGGCCGGGGCGAGGAAGACGACCAGCAGCGTCTCCAGGAGGAGCAGTCCCGTGAAGACGGTGGTGCCGGTCTGCGCCGCTTCGAATGCCCCGCCCCGGGCGCTCTGGGATACGAGCGACTCGAGCATCCAGACGAAGCCCGAGAGCACCGTCAGGTAGAAGGTCAGGAACGCGAAGGCCCGGCGACTGCGCATCCGGCCCCGGAGCTCCTTCGCGCCGATCGCCGAAATGCCCGAGAACGCGATTCCCAGCTGGCCGCCGGCCAACCCCGCCCGCAGGCGGCCGGCCCGCAATCGTCCGGCAAACAGTCGCACGGTGCTCACGCCGCTGTCCTCCCGTCCGCCGGCGGCGGTGCGGCCGGCTCCTCCCTCGCGGTGACCTGGAGGAACAGCTCCTCCAGGTCGCTGGCGGCCCGGGCGAAGGTGACGATCGGCAGCCCCGCGGCCACGGCATCTCGCAGCAGCCGAGCCGACGCCGCGTCGTCGCCACGGAAGCCGAGCTCGATCGTGCCGTCCGGAAGGATCGCCGCGGAAGCCACCTCCGGATCGGCCGCGAAGTGGGTCCTGGCGGCATCGATCGACTCGCCGTCGCCCATCACGCGGATCCGGAGCACGGCGCCGGAGCGCAGCCGCCCCTCGATGTCGGAGACGCGGCCCTGGGCCAGGACCTGACCCCGATCGACGATCGCGACGCTCGTGCACAGCTCCTCGAGCTCGGGCAGGATGTGGCTGCTGATGAGGATCGTCTTGCCCAGGCTCCGCAGCTCGCGGAGGAGCTCGCGCAACTCCACGCGCGCTCGGGGGTCCAGGCCTGAGGCGGGCTCGTCGAGCAGCAGCACCTGGGGGTCGTGGACGAGCGCATGGGCCAGGCAGAGCCGCTGCTGCATGCCCCTGGACAGGCCCTGCACGAAGGTATCCCGCTTGTCCGACAGGTCGACCAGGTCCAGAAGATCGCCGATCATCTGGCGCCGCCGGGGGGCGCTGAGCCCGTAGCAGCGGGCGAAGAAGTCCAGGTACTCCCAGACCTTCATGTCGTCGTAGACGCCGAACACGTCCGGCATGAAGCCAAGGACCCGGCGCGCCGCGTTGGGGTTGCGACGGATCGATTCGCCGGCGATCTCCGCGTCCCCGGCGGTGGGCACGAGCAGCGTCGCCAGCATCCGCAGGATGGTCGTCTTGCCCGCGCCGTTGGGTCCGACCAGGCCGAATATCTCGCCCTCGTCGACTTCCAGCTCAAGGCCGGCAACCGCGACCGTCCGGTCGTAGCGCTTGACGAGGCCGCGGGCGGCCACCACGACCGTCACGGTACGACGCCCTCCAGCTGGACCTGGAACTGGAAGCCGACACCCTCCGGCCGGTCCGCCCGGAAGCGGACCAGGACGGTCCCGGAGGCCGGGTCCACCCATCGCTCCGGGTCTGCGATCTTGATCGACGTTCCCGCGGCGATGTGCGGAAAGCGCATCCACTGCCCGGCAACCCGGTCGTACAGCTCCACGATCGGGATGCTGTCCTGCTGGGCATCGATCTCGGCCTTGGTCGGCGCCACGTCCGCTCGGCCCGTGGGGCGGACCGCATCGCGGCCAACGATGGAGGGCCCGCCGCCGCTGTTCATCTGGAGGACCAGCTGCGTCGGTGCGATCCCGCCACCGAACGCAACCGGGCGGTAGGCCTGGGTGACGGTGCCCTGGCTGAAGTTCATCATGAACTGGTCGCCCTTGGAGAACGGCGGGGTGTCCGAGCCGATCGTCGTCGGCTGCATGAGGTCCCCGGTGAACATCACGGTACCGTGCACGGAAAGGTCGAGGGGTACGAAGTACAGGACGTTGCCGGTCGCCCTGGCCGGCTCGCCGTCGATCCTGGCGTCGAGGATCGGGCCGCTGCCGAAGGCAAGCAGGACCGGCCCGTCCACGCCGATCCCCGTGATGCGGCCGTTCATCGGATCCATCGTCAGCTGATTGAGCATCGCCTGGCGGACCTGGGCGCGCTGCGCCTCCTCACCGATGAGGGACGGGTCGCCGCCAAAGAACGAGGGTCCCAGGACGCGCTCGGTGATCCCCTGGCCGAACGGATTGCTGGTGATCTCGGCATCCACCGTGGCGCTCGCGCCGGGCGGCAGGTCGGACAACGGGGCCACGGTTCCGCCGAGGACGACCGCCGGTCGTTCCAGGGTGACGGTCGACTCGTTGCGGACCGTGCCGCGCAGCCGGCCGCCGTCAAGCCGAACCGATGCGGTGATCTTGGGAGCCGCCACCGGAGCCTCGGCCCGGACGGCCCGCAGCGTGTTGTAGCCGACCGCGAGGTCCCGCACGCGAGCCGTCTCGCCCTGCAGGATGTCGAGGAAGCCGGTGTTGGTGGATCCGTCGAAGCCGCCGAACATGTCGCTGTTGGATGGTGAAGACAGCAGCGCACCGCCGGGAACGTCCAGCTGATAGGTCGTCCGGGAAGGCGAAAAGACCCCGATGTAGACCTGGGCGACGCCGTCGGTCGTGCCCGGTGCGCCGCGGACGATCGACAGCTCGTTGAGGATGACCTGGCCGCCTCGCAGGGTGTTGCCATAGACGAACGCCGCGATCGTGAAGGCGACCACCAGCCCCGGCATCGTCAGCCAGGCCCACTCCCGCCGGTCCATCCGCCTCAGCACGAAGTAATTCACCGGCCCGACGAGGATGATGTAGCCGACCAGCAGACCCAGCAGCCCGCCGACTGGCGGCAACGCCAGGTTGGGCAGGTTCATCAGCGCCCCGATCAGCTGGCTGTCGTCCCCCACGACCAGAGGCCCGCCACCGCCGGCCGTCGCCCGGAGCGGGATCAAACGAGCCCACATGGCGTCGGATGCGGGGGTCCGCGCCAGCCAGTCGCCGGTTGGGTCCAGGCCGATCAGGGTCACCGTGCCACGCCCGTAGCGAACCTCGCCGGCGATGACCCGGTCGCCCGATTTGGCCAGGACCCGGCCACGGGCCGCGGCCGCGTCTCCGGCCAGGGCGGGCACCGTCGGCAGATTGCCCTTCAGCGAGCCGGTCAACCCTGCCAGGGCCGCCGGATCGACGTCCAGGACCGCGAGGGGCCGGTACGGCAGGAGATCGTCCGGCAGGCCCGAAAGTGAGGCGGGTCCGGCCGTGCCTCCGACGATCGTCAGCCGGCCGCCGCCCGCCAGCCAGCCGCGCAGCGATGCCAGCTGGTCGGGCCGCAGCGACGCCGTGTCGGTGTCCTGCCAGACCAGCCTGTCGATGGGATCCCAAGCCTCCACCCGACCCGGCAGGTCGGCCACCCGGAGGGGAACGATCGACGGCTCCGCGCCGTTCACGTTGGCGGGGAGGCGGATCGCCGAGACGATCGCCTGAGGCTTCTCGGCGATGACGCCGATGACCGTCCGGTTGGGATCGGGCGCGACGTAGGTCACCTTGCGGGTGGCCACGATCCCGGACGGGCCCACGAGCGTCACCTCGAGCGCCTGGCCGAAGGCCGGCGGCTGGGCATAGAGCGCAACCGACTTCCGGGAATTGGTCGGCAGATCGACCGGCAGGCCGAACTTCGTGCGGCCCTGGGCGCCGCCCACGATCCGGAGCTCGCCGGTCACGGGCGGGCCGTCATTCGCGAGGTTGACCTCGATGGCCATCCACGATCCGACCCGGGCATGCCCGTCGAGCAGGACTCTGGCATCCATCGTCACCTGGCCGGCCGCGGCGGTCGTGACGGCCGCCGGCCCCAGGAGCGTTGCCACAAGCAGGATCGGCCACAGGATGGCAGCCATGCGCACGACGCGGTGCAAGGTGGAGTCGCGCGCCACGGCGTCGATGGCGGCCGGGCCTCGTCGGGGCACAGGGGCTCCTCTGTCACGACACGACGGTGTAGTCGAACCCATCGACGTTGCGGGCCCCCGAAAAGTTGCGTCCCCGCTCAGATGACGCGCAGCTTGGAGTCGCAAGTGCGTGACCGCCGACCGTTAACGGTGGGTGGTGGCCGGGTCGGTCGCCGCTATCGTACGATGGCGCGGGCGTGACGCCGTCTGGAACGGCCGGCATCGCCGAGCGCTGGTCCCTGTCACCGCGACCACCGTTGCCTGGCGCCACCGCTCTCGCCGCCCGCCACCGTCCCTGCCATCTCCGCCCGCCGCCACCGCCCGAGGAGCCTGTGCCGACGATCAAGCCTTTCCGCGCCCTCCGGTACGAGCGCGAGACCATCGGTGACTTGGCGCAGGTGACGAGCCCGCCGTACGACGTCATCCTTCCCGACGAGCATCGGGCGCTCCTGGCTCGCCATCCCAGGAACGTCGTTCGCCTGGACCTGCCGGCGGAGGAGGCCGGCGACGAACCGGACGAGCGCTATCGACGGGCGGCACACACCTTCGCCGCCTGGCGCTCGGACGGCACGTTCCACAGGGATCCGCGGCCTTCGCTGTATGTGTACGAACAGGACTACGTGGTACCGGGCACGAACGTGTCGCGGACGCAGCGCGGCTTCCTGGCCAGGCTCCGGCTGGAATCCTTCGGGCCGGGAAGCAATGTCCTGCCCCATGAGCGGACGCTGTCGGCCCCGCGCGAGGATCGCTACAAGCTCATCCGGGCAACTGGCGCAAACATGAGCCCGGTGGTCGGTCTGTACGAGGACCCGTCCGGGCGTGCGGCCGCCATCCTGGCAGAGATGGCCGGCGGCGCAGGTGCCGCCGCCGATATCACCGACGCCGACCGGGTGCGCCACCGGCTGTGGGTGGTGCCGGCAGACAAGGCCGCGGGCGAATCCGCGCGGCTGGTTGGCGAGCTCATCGACCTTGCCGCGGCCGGCCCGATCACCATCGCGGATGGCCACCATCGCTACGAGACCGCGCTGCGCTATCGCGACGAGCGGCGGATGACCCGGTCATGTGACGAGGACCCGGCGTATGACTACCTGCTCACCCTGTTCCTGGAGAGCACCGCCGAGCCACTCACCGTCCTGCCGACCCATCGCGTCGTGAACGGCCTCGGCTCCCAGGCGGGCGCCCGACTGCTCGCGGCCGCCGGAGAGCTGTTCGACGTGCGGCCCGTGGATGACCGTTCGTCGCTGAGCGCGACGTTCGGGCCGGCGGCGCAGATGGCCGACCCGGGTGCCGGCCGGCGAGGTCGCTTCGGGCTGTGGACTCGCGACGGCGGGGCGATCCTCACGGCGCGCCGGTCGACGTTCGAATCGGGGCTGCCGGAGGGCGGTGCGGCCCTTCGCCGGCTGGACGTGACGCTCCTGCAGGTCGCGCTGGAGCGACTGCTCGGGATCGATCCGGCTGCCACCGCCGCCGGCGGGAGCGTGCGTTACACGAAGTCCGTCGACGAGGCGCTGGGTTGGGTCGAGGATGGCCTGGACGGCGCCGACGCGGCCTTCCTCCTCGAGGCCACGCCCGTCGCCGACATCGTGGCGGTCGCCCGCGACGGCGACGTGATGCCCCAGAAGTCGACGTACTTCTTTCCCAAGCCCCTGAGCGGGCTCGTGATCAACCCCCACGAGTGGTGAGCCAGATGGTGAACGAGATGGTCCGATGCCAGACGTGACGCCCGGCACGATGCCGCTGACGCCACAGGCACACGGTGGCCGGCCGATCCGCAAGGACGAGATCGAGCTGCACGATCGGGGCCTGTACATCGAGAGCTGGCTGCCCGAGCGACGCTCGCGCCGCAAGCCACTCCTGTTCGTCCATGGCGAGCTGGCCGGCTCCTGGCTGTGGGAGCGATACCTGGGCTATTTCGCCTCGCGTGGCTGGGAGGGCCACGCCCTGAATCTGCGCAACCATTTCTGGTCGCAGACCGCGGATCCGGCCACTCTGTCGTTCGACAGCTACACAGACGACGTCCTTGCGGCGATGGACCGGCTGGGCGACGCCACGGTCGCCATAGGCCACGGCATGGGCGCGTTGCTGGTCCTCAAGGCGTCCGAGCGACATGCCCTGGCGGGCATGATCCTCATCAGCCCCGAGCTGCCCCGCGAGCTGCGGGTGTCGGCCCGCCTGTACGAGCTTCGCGAGATCGACGATGTGTACGGCAAGGAAGGCATCGGCTGGGCGACCCTGCCGGAGAAGCTCCAGCGGGACAACAGCGACCTGAGCCTGGATGACGTCCTGAGGATCCAGCATCTCCTCGGCCAGAAGCCGCACGAGACCGGAGCGGCCCGGCGTCAGGTGATGCAGGGCGTGGCGGTCGACCGAACGGCGGCCTCCCAGCTGCCGACGCTGGTGATCGGCGGGGGGCTCGACCGGCTCGTGCCGGAGCCCGGCTCGCAGCGGCTCGCCGACTGGTTGGGCGCGACGTACGAGCCGTTCGGAGCGCACTCGCATTTCGGACTCGTGCTCGGCGAGCACAGCCACGTCCAGGTCGCCGACGCGATCCGCGCGTTCCTGGACGCGAACCGCCTGTAGGCTGGCGGGCCGGCATGCCGGCGCCCCACGGTGGCGTGGTCGGGCGACCGGCTGGTATCATGCCGCCCGGTCCGACCGCTCGCGCCGTGTCGCCGCGCCGCATTCGTCTAGAGGCCCAGGACACCGCCCTCTCAAGGCGGAGATCACCGGTTCGAATCCGGTATGCGGTACCAATCTCGCCATCATCGGCCCGATCTGAGTTCGGATCGGGCCTCTTCCTTGTCCGCCGAGCGGCGTTCGGTCCCTTATCTGGACCCTTATCGCCGGCCGATCCGGTGAGCGATCGTGCGATCGACCGGGCGGGCACTGCTCGTCGCGTCGAGCCTAGGTACGCAAACTGCGTTGGGGCCGGTCTTGGGGACCCCATCTGGACCCTTGTGGATCCCGCTTCTTGTGTCTCATGCGTCGCCTCAGGCCATTCAATACGATCGTCTTGACAGTCCGTAACGGGGAGGCCGAATGAGCGAGCAGGGATGGCAGGCATTCCTCGCCGCGGATGGCGTGGACGACTGGGTCGTCTTGCACGGTGGGGCAACGGCCTCGCCGGCGACGTAGCGGCGGGCCAACTCGGGCACTGCAAACGGCCAGCGCACGAGCCCGAGCGATTGAACGAGCGCCGCCGCCGAACCGGGCGACAGCGCGGCGGTGACCGCGTTCGTCGACACCAACGTCCTGGTCCGGCATCTCACCGGTGACCCGCCGGCCCAGGCGGCCCGGGCAACGCGGTATCTGCAACAAGCCGACGAGCTACTGCTGCCCGACCTCATCCTCGCCGAGGTCGCGTGCGTGCTCGAGTCGTTCTACGAGGCGCCCCGGGCGCAGGTTGCCGAGACGCTCCGGGCAGTCCTGGCATTCCCGGCGATCCGAGTTGTCGACGATCAGCTGCTCCTGCGGACGGTCGAGGTCTACGAGGTCCATCGCGTCGCCTTCGCCGACGCGTACCTGGTCGCCAGCGCCGAGCGGACCGACGTCGGCGAGGTTGTCTCGTTCGATCGCGCGATCGACCGGGTGGGGACTGTTCGCCGGGTCGAGCCCACGTGAGCGATCGGCAGGTAGCCCGGTCCAGGAGCCCTCATTGGGCTCGCCGCGGGCCTCGCCCTGGCGCCCTGGACATGCCCCAGTAACATCGGGGCGTGGCTCGCACCGATGCCGCGTCACGCGTAGTCGTCGCCCCGCCCGAGAGCGTTTACAGCGCCCTCGTCGATCCGGTGGCGCTCATGGCATGGTTACCACCCGCGGGGATGAGCGGCAGGTTCGAGCGATTCGATCCGCGTCCGGGCGGGTCCTATCGTATGGTCTTGACCTACGCCGAAGGATCGTCTTCCCGTGGCAAGGCCACTCCGGACACATATCGTCGAGGGGCATTTCGTCGAACTCGTTCCCGGTGTCCGGGTCGTGCAGGCCGTGGAATTCGAAGCTGCTGATCCCGCCTACGCCGGCACCATGGTCATGATCTGGGGTCTCACCCAAGTCGATGGCGGAACCCGCGTCGACATCACTGCTGATCACGTTCCGGATGGCATTTCAGTGGAGGACCACGCCGCCGGGCTGGCCTCCTCGCTGGCGAGCCTCGCCGAATACGTCGAGTAATAGAGACCGGTTTCCCATCGATCATCGCAGGGGTCGGCGGTCAGGCCGGTCTGATCACCCGGAGACCTCGGCCGGCGGCCGCGGCTGCAAGGCGTTCGTCGTAGGTCCCGAAGCCCCGCAGGTCCGAGCCGAGCTGCTCAGCGCTGGCGAGGTGAATGGCGGCGAGCGATCGGAGGTCGGACGGCGCCAGCAGCCCCGCCGCGTCGAGGACGCGATCGTTGATCCGCAACAGGTCCACCCGCGCGAGCCTCCCGGCCTCGACGAACGGCCTTTGGTTCCTGTGTTTTGCGTCTTCATCCATATCTTGGGTAGGTGGTTCCGAACCGGGCCTGCTCGCGATGCTAGAAAGGGCGCTGGGCCGTGTGGAATGAGCACGCTGGAGTCCTTATCGGCGGCGCTGCTTGGCGCCGTTCGCAGTGGACTCGTTCGCGTATCCGCTCAGATCGCTCAACGGCGCACCCGATAGCGCAGGTGAAGCACCCGGTTGCCCGGAATCACCACCTCAGGATCCTCCAACAGGTGTTGCGCATCGACCGACCCGAAGTAGCGCTTGCCGGACCCGAAGACAACAGGTACGACGTCCATGCGCACCTCGTCGACCAGACCCGCGGCAAGCACCTGGCCACCGACGTCGCCAGCGGCGACCTCGACGATGCGGTCACCCGCGAGCTCCTGCGCCTTGGCCACGGCTGCCTCGACGCCGTCGACGAAGTGAAACGGCGCCTCGGGGTCCCAGCCCTCGGGCCTGCCCCGGTGCGTCACGACGACCGCGTGGTCGACCCCGCTCGGAGGTTTCCCGTCCCAGCCGTCCGTGATGTCGAAGACGTGGCGCCCGGCGATCGTCGCCCCGACTTGGTCCCAGTACGGCCGGGTGTAATCGTAGGACGCCTGCGACACCATCAACACGCCGCTCTCGTCCAACGGGACGTCACCGCTGACCAACCAGTCGAACAGCGGTCCGGGATCGTCGCTCTCGTCCGCGATGAAACCGTCGACCGACACCGAGGCGTTCATGACTACCTTGCCCACGACGCGCTCCTCTGCTTTGGGTGCCCCAACGTAGCGCCTCGTGAGCTCTCGCTCTTGTACAAAATCAATCGGCCGGCAGTGGCCAGCCGTCCAGCACGTGGCCCGGGTGTTCACGCAGGAACCGCCGCCGGACTTCGACGTACCGGGTCGGCGTGAGCCCGGTGAACGCCCGGAACTCGTGGTCGAAGTGGGCCTGGTCGAAGTAGCCCGCGCCATAGGCGAGGTCGCCCCAGTCGATCGGTCCGGCGGGGTCGATCGCGAGCACGGTGGTGGTGAAACGATAGGAGCGGGCCAGCCGCTTCGGCGTGACCCCGATGAGCTCCTTGAACCGCTGTGCCAGATGCGTACTGCTGACGCCGGCTGCGACGCTCAGATCGCCGATCGCCACCGCCCCGCTGGTCGCCGCGATGACACTGCTCGTATGGCGGACCAGCCCCAGGCCGGCGATCTCGCGCAGCCGTCGCATCAGCTCCTCCTCGAGCAGCGTCAGCATCTCGTGCGGTCCGTCCGCCGTGGCCAGCTGGTCTCGCAGGGCAGCAACGGTGGGGCGGCCCCAGACGTCTTCCAGCGTCACCGGCCGGTCGCACAGCTCGGCGGCAGGCATCGGCAGGAACGGCGCCAGCCCCCACGGCTTGAAGTGCACGCCGACTGACCGGGTCCCTGGCGGGTAGCCGAACTCCAATGCGCGGGTTGGCGTGGTGACAACGCAGCCGTCGGCGTACTCGGCCGTCTCGATGTCGGTGCCGGCGCGGATGCGGAACGGCGCCCCGAGGTTCACGATGAGGAACGCTGCCGGACTCGGCGGCAGCGTCAGCCGGGGGTAGGGCGGCGCGCCCTCCAGGTAGTAGATGTCGTCGATCAGCCCGTCCAGCGGCGGTCGCGGCACTCTGGACACGTACTCCATGCGCACAGTATCGCCGACGCCCCGACGGCATCGCGCCGGCGCATTTGCGTCTCGCTGCGGCCCAGGAGGGATGTGAGTGGCGATGCGCGAGGTGACCGACTCGTTCCTTCTGACCATTGCCCAGGTCTCCCGTCATCGTCGGTCCGGAGAAGCAACTTCTCCCAAGCCAGCCGATGCACGCGCTGGCCTGCGCGCCAGCTCGGATTGTTAGCCGCGGTCGCGGTCGGACCGTGCAGCTAGACAACGATCTCGGCCTGCCCCTCGATGAGACCGTCTCGATCTCCATTGGCGAAGACATACGTCGTCGTGAGGTGCTCCCCATTGGGCGAGAGCACCTCGGCACCGCGGACCAGGACCGTGTTGAGGATCCACGGGATCGCGATCGCCATGCCCCTCCTACCCACAGCCGGCAAGATCCGATGCGCGCAAACGGGTCAGCGCCCAGTATCGCGAGGATTGGTCCCTATGTGCTGCCGGATGACAGCGCGAGGGTGCCCCGGACGGGGGCGGCACATGATTGGGCCGCCTGGCGAGGAGCGCCTCACGGTCGGCGGGGGGAGCCCTTATCGGAGCCCTTATGGATCCTGTTTCTTGCGTCGCATGCGTCTCTTCGTAGGCGTTTCTGAACTGGGCTGAGACGCATGAGACGGTTCACCGGGAATCCGGTGTGCGGTACCAATCCACACCACATCTTGTGGTTCCTGAGGTCCAGGACTCTACATCTTGCGATTTTCACCAAATCGTATCTTGATGAGACCCTCGTGTGGACCCCTATCGTCTACGTTGCGGCCTCCCGAGCGGCGCCACCCGGGTCGTGGCCAGGCGGTCTGGCGTGCCCATCGGGAGCACATGTTGGTCTTCGCCCGCGCATACGCCGAGGCGCGGTCGTTCTGCGCGGTTGTCGGGGCCATTCCTTGGCGAGCGGCTGCTCAGGACTTGACAGCCACTCCAGGGCCGTGCGATATTCCGTAACGCGATATATCGCCTTGCGTAAGGGATGCTGTAGATGGAGCGTGCAAGCCTGCCCGAGTTCGGGCGCTTCGCCGAGCCGGCGTTGCTGATCCTCGTTAGTTTGTCCGAGGGCCCGAAGCACGGGTACGCGATCATGACCGACATCGAGGCCGGCACTGGGCGACCGATGGGCCCAGGCACCCTCTACGCCGCACTGGCGCGGCTCGAGGAGCGGGGGCATATCGAGCCGCTGGCTCCAGTCGACCGGCGGCGGCCGTACCAATTGACGGGTCTCGGCCCCACGGTCCTCCAGGAACAGCTGAGGGAGCTCTCGGCGTTTGCCGCGCTCGGGCTTCAACGCCTCGCCAATCGAGCCGGGTGAGGTGATGAACCTCCTCGTCCGGCTCTACCCCCAGGCCTGGCGCGAACGCTACGGCGACGAGCTGGCGGCCCTCCT
This sequence comes from Candidatus Limnocylindria bacterium, assembly GCA_035637675.1. Taxonomy (GTDB): domain Bacteria; phylum Chloroflexota; class Limnocylindria; order Limnocylindrales; family CSP1-4; genus C-114. The sequence continues at coordinate 20,624 of DASPWU010000050.1, forward strand.
CGAGGACCGGCCGCCAGGCCCATTCGACGTCGCGGACGTGGCTCTCGGGGCACTCGATGCGCATCTCCAACTATGCGGCCTCGGCCACCGTTCGGAGCATCGAAAGGGGATACCGATGTCGCTTCGTCTCGCCGGGTCGGCCGCTGCCGTTGGCGGTGGCTTGTGGACCCTGTTCTTTGTCATCGCCGGAGCCTCGTATGCGAACGCCGCCGCCGAATACACCCTGGTCTGGGTCTCTGTCATGGTGTTCGCCGGGCTGGCATTGCTGGCCGCGCTCGCTGGCCTATCGGCGTCTCAGTTCCGGGATCACCGCCGGTCGATCTGGATCGCCTTTCTCGTTCCCGCCATCGGGATTGCCATCGTCCTCCTTGGATTGTCAACTCTCATTCCGACGGGTGGGACGGCGCCGGAGGGCAGCGTGCC